>CAYNGH010000019.1:0-4303 GCA_964396845.1 uncultured bacterium
TCGAATAGATGGTGATGGGCAAATATCTTCTGGCGATTTTGCTGTTTCTCCTGGCCATCTAACTGATGCGCCGGTATATCAAGGCTCATTTTCACCTGGGGCGCGCCTTTGCCAATCAGGGCAACTATGCCAAGGCCATTGAGATTCTTGAAAAGGTGCTGGAATTCAATCCCAGGTTTGTCAATGCCTATTTCGAACTGGGCCATATTTACGAAAAACAGTACCTCATGGACAAGGCCATCACCCAGTATGAACTGGCTCTGCGACTGGAACCAGATTATAAGGAAGCCAATTTTCACCTGGGCATTCTCTATAAAAACCTGGGGAAGCTGGATGCAGCCCTCAACTATCTCAACAAGACCGTGGAGCTTGACAGCAGTGAGGGAGATGCCTATTATTACATGGGCCTTATTTATCTGAACCGGGGGGAGCATGACCGGGCCATCGAGATGTTCGGCAAGTCCCTAAAAATTATGCCGGAACATTCCTTTGCCCATTACAGCCTTGGACTGGCTTATTACCAGATGGAACGCCTTGATGACGCGGTGGAGGAATATAAAAAAGCCCTTGCCCTCAATCCCGGCGACACCCAGGCCCATAATGCCCTGGGGATGGCTTTCCTGAAGGCTGAGGATTTCGATGACGCTGTAGAGCATTTTAACAATGTTCTCAAAATCAATCCCCGGGACTGCTATGCCCATTATTATTTAGGAGCCGTCAGCTTTCGCACCCACCACTATTCCGAGGCCATCGAGGAATTCCACAAGGCCGTTGAAACGGGGCCTTCTGATGTCTATCGCAGTTTTACAAGCGGGGCTCACCTGCTGAGGGAACGCCAGTTTGAAGAAGCTGTGGCGGAGTTTCAAAATGCCGCCACCCATACTCCCGCCAGCGAATCGGATTTATCCCTTTTTGCCACCCTTCAGCTTCTTTCCACCACCGCTCTGGAGCAGGCCAAGCAGAATGCAGTTTATCACCGGCGCTACGATGAAGTCAGCAGTTTTACCTCCGGCTTTGCCAGGGTCATCAGCCACATTGTTGATGAACGCAGTCCCGAGAGTTTCAATCATTCCTTCCGGGTATCGGAAATCAGCGGGGTAATTGCCCGCCAGTCGGGCCTTTCCGACAGGGAAATTCGGGAAGTCCGCATGGCAGGGCTTCTTCATGATCTGGGGAAGCTCAAGATTCCCCGAAAAATCCTCAGGACTCCCCCCACCAGGCTTGATAAAGAAGACCTGAAGATACTCTATTCCCATCCCATCGAGGGATACGAGCTGTTGAAGGATATTGCCGGTTTTGAGAATATCGCCAATATTGTTCTGTGTCATCACGAACGTTACGATGGAAGAGGTTTTCCCCGTCGCCTCCGGGGGGATTCCATCCCCATGGGGGCACAAATTGTTTCTGCTGCGGATTACTGGGACAAGCTGATCAACCAGAAGAAGCTTTCTCCCGCGGCGGCCCTGGATCACCTGCTGGGCCTTCGATACAAGAGCTATTCATCGGAGATTATCAATATCTTCCTGTCGGTGGTGGATGACCTGTTGTTGATCTAATCATCAGCCTCAGCCTGATAAATTTCATCGTCATCATCATCGTGAAACAAGTTCTTCCGTTGAAGACGATCTATTTCAATCACAGGTCTTCCGCTGATTCGCCTCAGGAGATCCACCAGGCTGTCCAGGTCTTCTGTGCGGATGAAAAGCTTCTTTCCATTCACCAGATGAGCTGTGACCCGGAAGCCTCCCTTCCGGCGGGTAAATTTTATCACCTGGGACCATGAATAGGCCTTGTCCTGTCCCGGCCCTTTCAAAGTAAAACCCAGCTCCCCGATTTCATAATGAAAAAACGAAGTGTTCTTCACCACCACAGCCCCGATGAAACATGCAAGAACCATAACACCCGCCAGCAGTGACAGGGGCATAGGCATCAGGGGGGCCATTATTCCTCCGGCCACAATCGGAAACAGAAGGATTTTGATGATTTTGTTCTGATAGTCCTGATCCTTGTCCTGGTTGTGATAGCCACCACGGATCTGGCCGATGTTTGTGAAGTTGCCGGGATCTGACACCGCAAAGCTGGGCATGTCCAGGGACTGGGATGCAAACAGGTCCTCCCGGAGTTTTCTTATATCGGGATAGCGATCCACAGGATCGGTGAAGATGCAGTTGATGATGGTGTTGGACAGCTCCCAGCCCATGTCGTATTGTTTCAGATCGCCGGTGTCTTCCAGCACTGCGATGGTTTTGCCTGTCAGCATGAAAAACAGCAGTGCCCCAAAGGAGAATATATCTGCCCGGCTGTTCACCGATTCAAATTCTGCCACCTCCGGGGCCATGTAATCCGAGTCGATGAGCCGGGCTTCTTCGGGGTCAACCCTTTCTCCCATGGCCCGGGCAAAGGAAAAATGAACAAGGGAAACCTGGTTGTTTTCATCCACCAGAACACTGTCGGGGGAAAGCCCCAGATAAATGAACCCCTTGCGGTGTATTTCGTCGATGGCTCCCAGAATCTGGCCGGAAATATCCCGAACCCGATCCAGGTCCATGTGGGTTTTTACCAGTTGGGATAAGGGCTGTCCACTGCGGAACTGTCGGATGAGATAATCCACATCCTCCGATGAGAAAAAATCCATGGCCACTGGTACCGAGGGATGCTCTAACTTTTTCATCAGTTCGAACTGCCGTTCCAGGGGAGATCTGGCGGTTCGTGGTTCTGCATCTTCGTCGGTCTTTTGGCGGGCCTGCTTGAGAACCAATCGATCCCCGGAAAAAATCTGGACAGCTTCATAGGTGTGTGAAAGAGGATCCGAGCCCAGAAGGCCGGTTATCCGATATTTTCCCTCAATCTTGTCGCCGGTTTTCAAGGCGCTGTTTTCATTCATAAGCAAAACTGTTCACACAGGGTATTTACAATGGGATGCCATGAATCCCCGGGAGTACTCTGTCTTTACGCCTGGCCTGATTTTTCCCTGCTTGATCTGGGTTACCAGGTCAATAATGCTGTTCACCGGTTCTTCAAACTCCGTCCAGGCATCCATAAACATGTTGCAATGGTGGGCATCAGACCCGCCGGTGACGGGGAGGTTCATATATTGGGCTGCCCGGATTGCCAGCTGGTTGTTCCGGGGACAGCTGTGGAGGCAGTTTCCGTTAATACCTTCCACCGCATCAACAAAGGGAGCCACCACATCCCGGAGCCTGTCCACCTGAGCAGGGGACATCAGCCGGTATGGATGTGCCCAGATTACCGCCACATCGGGCCGGGGCAGAAGATCCACCGGGAATCTCTTCTTTATTCTGTGGAAGTCCCCAAGATTGGAACCCAGCAGTATGAAATCCCCCCACTGGTTGGTAATTTCCATCCCGGCATAATACTGGATTCCAGCAGATTCAAGGGCCGATCGAAGATAAGGTGCATCCCCGGTGCAGTTGTGGTGATTGGTGGTAACCACTGCCCCGAGGCTCATGGCCAGGGCCAGTTCTGTCAGCTCCCGGGGAGTGAATACAGAACAGGAAGATGCGGTGGTATGGACATGAAGATCTATTCTGGTCATGGTCTGTTGAAGCTCCCCCAGGGCATTATCTGTTTTTAATCTTTTCCCTGTGAACTATTTTTTATACTCCAGCGGGAAAACCTTCAGGATAAAGCATAAGATGAAGTATAATTTGGTTGCACCGGAGGAATCCTGTCCTGCCGGAGGAAGTGATAATTACATGTTTTGAGGTGGTGTTTCATATGTTGTTTATGGGGTCATCCTGGAAAAAAGGGCTGTTTCTGTGGGGGATCATGCTGATTCTTGCGGTGGGAGGTTCCCTTCCTGCATGGGGAGATCCCGTGACAGAGCCAGGCCAGTTTGTGGAAGACATGGTTCATTTCATTAAAAATGAAGATCAGCAGGGGCTGATTAATTATATCGAGGCGAATCCCAATACGGCCCGGAAGGTTTTCTGGAATCTCCTCTCGGCAGTGGAAGAAAAGATTGATGCCGGTGAACCGGTGGACAGCCAGAAGATTCAGCTGGTGGATACCCTGGTCCAGATAATCGCCCTGGTTTTCAAGGAAAAAGGCGATGATTCTCTGGCCCTGGAATATGCCCGGTTTCTTGATCGGGTGAAGGCGAAGATGAATGAATCCCCGGAGCCGTCACCGCCGGACACATCGTCTTCCTCGGGGGCCGAATCTGCCGGTTCCCTGGATCGGGAACTGACTCAGCTGGAATACCGCTTTGCCCGGGGAGATGTGAAGCCTGAGGATGAGAAGAGGCTCACGGAGCTTTATGATGAGCTGTTAAGAAAAAAAG
>CAYNGH010000019.1:4313-36039 GCA_964396845.1 uncultured bacterium
CGGGGAGAGATAGTTGCCCGGCTGCAGGCCAATGTGGGATTTTTCAGCTCCAGCATCGATGTACGTAATAACACCATCAACGAAATCGCCCCGAAACTGGGGGATGCAGATACCACCATCCGTCTGCTGATGAGGCAGGGAGATGTTTATTACCGGGCCAACCAGCTAAACGAAGGGGAAAAATTTTTCCTCCGGGCCTTGGAGCTTTCCAGAAAAGGGGATTCTCCTGTTGCCCGGCTGGGACGATCGGTGTCTTCCGTGAATCTGATGTGCGCTTATCTCTTCCGGGGCGATGAGAAACAGTTCACCAGGACCCTTAAGGAATTATTTGACGGGGGTGATATCCTGCCCCGGGGAAGGGCCGGGGTATTTGAACAGCAGGATATTTTTCTGTTTCTCCGCACCATGGATCGCTTCTACAAGACCTTGGAGCTGGAGATGATATTAAAGGCTGTGGCAGGCAACCAGAAAGAGAGAAACAAATATCTTGGGATGATGGCTTTATTTTTTACCAACTATGCCAAGGCAATTAAAGAAAGTGAGTATTTTAAGTCCCATCCCGATGACATGTTGCGGGCAAGACTCATTCTCCTGCGGGGAGTCGGGAATCTGGCCATTCTTGGGGGGAAATATCCCCAGGCCATGAATTATTTTTCCACCCTCAGGAAGGTGATGGAACTATTTCCAAAGCAAAGTGAAGTTTTCGAGGACAGAGAGCTGAAAGCCCTTATTATTCTGGATATGGCCCAGGCCTCGGGGAAAGCCCTGCCGGATCCCGGCACGGATCCCTCCGGTTATGCAGATGGTTTTGTCAATACTCTGCAACTTTATCACGAAGCTTTTTCCTTGGCCCGGGATACCAGCAATTATAATCTTGTGCTGGACGGTCAGGAAAACCTGGCGGGGTTCCTGATTGAGAAGGGGGACCTGTCGGATCCCCAGGTCCGGGAACTGCTGAATCAATCTCTGGATCAGCTGGAGAAGATTTCCCGGGATATGAATAATCGCTATGGGATGATGATATATTACTTCACCCATGGACGGATGAAGGAAAAACTGGGCCATATGAGGGAAGCCGCCGACAGCTATGAAAAGAGCCTTGATGTTCTGGAGGAGATTATTCTCATCAGCACCGAGAATCCTCACCAGAGGCTCAATGTGTTGAAAAAGCTGGAGATCCTCTATAAGATTGCATCGGAAGCCTGTATAAAGAGCAATCAGCCCCAGCAGGCATTCCAGATAATGAACCGGTTGAATCAGACCGTTGCTGTTTCGTCCATTGATCTGAACCAGATCCGGCCCAGAAACCGTGAGATTCGCTCCGCCCTGACGGATTACTCCCGTCTGCGGGATGAAACCCGTAAGATAGAAGACCAGCTTTCCCAGGAAAAATCCCGGCCTCAGGAAGCCAGGGATCAGGAAAGAATCGACACCCTCAGCCAGACCCTTGCCCGAACCAAGTCGGAGTTTTATCAGAGTGTCAATCGGATCCGTTCTGCCAATCCCGATTATGCCCAGCTGGTGTCGGTTCAGCCGGCGGTTTTTTCCCGGATTCAACAGACAATTCCACAGAACACGGTTCTGGTTCAATATCTGCCCACATCAGAAACCCTGTATATATTTGTGGTGACCAGGGACAACTACAGGATTGAACAGGTGAATATTTCCCAGGATCGCCTCTTTGCCCATGTTCGCCGTTTCCGCCAGCAAATGACCCGGAGCGCGGACCGGGCAGGACGCAGGGAAATGCCCGATGAACAGTCTGTTCCCCAGATGGAGAAATCCCTTGAGTCCCTGTATCAACATCTGGTGGCCCCCATCCGGGAGGACTTGGAAGGAAAAGAGGTCCTGGCGATAATTCCCACGGGACAGCTGTATTATCTGCCTTTTCAGGCCCTGGGAAGCCCCGGAGCAGACGGGAAATTCCGCCATCTTGTAATGGATTATCAGGTGGTTTATCTTACCAGCCTGGAGCTTTATCAGTCGGCCATGGACAAGACCCCCGGAGCTGAAGGGACAATTCTGGCCATAGGGGATCCTGACGGCTCCCTGAAAAATGCCGGTGATGAAGCCCGGAATCTGCGGGAAATATTCCCCGGCGCAACTGTGTTGGTGGGAGATGAGGCCACTAAGGATCGGGTTCAGAATCCTCCTGAAAATCTCAGAATACTTCATCTGGCAACCCATGGCTTTCTTGACGGTGACGATGTGAACCGTTCATACATACTGATGGCCGGGAGTGGTGACCGGGGCAGGCTTACTCAGGGAGAGATATTTGAAATACCCCTGCAAGGCTCATCCCTGGTAACCTTATCTGCCTGTCAGACCGCCATGGGGGAAAGATTCCCCGGCTCGGAGATTGCATCATTGGCATCGGCTTTTTCCATTGCCGGCTCCCCCTCGGTGGTTGCCAGCCTCTGGCCTGTGGAGGATTATTCCACAAGCCTGCTGATGTCAGATTTTTATTCTAATCTCAAGGAAGGAAACTCCAGGGGTGAGGCTTTGCGTCGGGCTCAGGCAAAGCTGATTGCCGACGGCAAGTATTCCCATCCCTTCTACTGGGCGCCTTTTATTCTTCTGGGGGACTGGCGGTAGAGGATTTAGCCGGATTTAAACAAATATGTTATAATATCAGAGGAAAATATATATTAGATACATAATCTGGAACTGGTAGCATTTCAGGGAGGTATGTCTTTATATGAAAAAGGCAGTATCAATAATCTTTGTAATCTTCTTACTGATGGCAGGCTTTCATGCCAATGCCCAGGCACAATCTTCCAAGGGCAATACCGAACCCAACATATCTGTCCGTTCCAGCAGGATCACAACAGCCCAGGAACAACCCACCGGCAGTGCCCGGGCTCAGGAGAATGCCAGGAGGAGGGCTGAAAGAAGAGAAAGACTTCGACAGAACCCCTTTGTCAGGCTTTGGGAAGGATTTCTGATGATACCCATAGCAGTCAGAATTGGACTTCTCATTGTTCTGATTATCATCATGTCAATTCTCTTCCGAAAGCGGAAGACCGAGAAGGTCATCGAAGGAACCCTGGAGAGTACAGAAATCCACAAGGCAGCCATGTCCGGCAACATGGAAGAACTTGTGGCCTTTATCAACGAAGAGCCGGAAGTTGTCAACGCCAGGGACGAGGAAGGCAGAACCCCTCTGCACATGGCGGCCCTGTTCCAGCAGACCAATGTATGTGATTTTCTCATTGAACGGGGAGCCGATGTCAACGCCAAGGACAAAACAAAAAAGACTCCTCTTCACTCGGCAGCCATGGGACGGACAAAGGCAGTCACCGTCCTTCTCATCGAAAATGGCGCCGATGTCAATGCCAAGGATGCCAGCGGTTTTACCCCCTTGCAGATGGCCGACAAGGAATGCGGAGATGTTCTTTTAAGATATGGGGCCACTCCCTCGGGAAAATAACTGTAACGATTTCTATTGGCCTGACAATTTGATTCGCTTTTTCTAAAGCCTCCCCACCGGGAGGCTTTAATTGTGGGCCGTGTTAAAACCGCAAACCTGCCGGCGATGGAATTCTTCTCCTCTATACCACATGTCCGGTAAATGCCATGATCACCAGTATCAGGGAAAGAAGTCCCACCACCGCTACCGCAGTCCAGGACATAAAATTAAAAATGGGGGAATTGGTATAGTTTCCCATAAGTTTTTTGTTATTGATCAGGATTAGAATCATCACCAGGATAAAGGGAAGCAGGATGCCGTTTAATGCCTGGGACAGCACCATTATCGGAATCAGGGGGATTCCTGGAATCAGGATGATAAAGGCTCCAAAGGCAATCATGAAAGTATATATTCCCAGGAATACCGGGGCCTCCCCAAATTTTTTGCCAACCCCCGATTCCCATCCGAAGGCTTCACATATGGCATAGGATGTGGATATGGGGATAATGGCGGTGGAAAAAACTGCAGCGTTCATCAGGCCGATACCGAAGAGAAGGCTGGCATACTGCCCTGCCAGGGGTTTCAGGGCCATGGCTGCCTGTTCTGCAGTTTCAATTTGGATTCCCTCCACATGGAGGGTTGCGGCGCAGGCTATCATTATAAAAAAACTCACAATAGCCATGAAGGCCGTGCCAATGTATGTATCCCACCGGGAGAAGATATAATCCTTTACAGGAATATTCTTGTCCCGCACTGCCGATGTCTGAAAGAACTGCATCCATGGGGCCAGGGAACAGCCCATCATGGCAATCACCATATATATCCATTCAAAATCTGTTTCAATTCTGGGGCGAACCAGGGTTCTGCCGATGGTTCCCCAGTCAGGCTTTGCCATGATGCCGGAAAGTATATATGTGAGATATATCAGGCAGGCCCAGAGGAATATTTTTTCCACCTTTTTATATGACCCTTTTACCACCACCATCCAGACAAAGAGTGCCCCCAGAGGAACTGACACATACCGGGGAATTCCGAATAACAGTTCCGCCCCTGCTGCAAGGCCGGCAAAGTTGCCGATGACATTGGTAAAGTTTGCAAAAAGGAGGATCATCATCAGGTACATGGTTATCTTCACGCCGAAATTTTCCCGAATCAGATCCGAAAGCCCCTTGCCGGTGATGCACCCCAGCCTGCCGCACATCTCCTGAATCAGTGCGGAAAAAAATGCCGCCAAAAACATGACCCACAGGAGAGAATAGCCGAAATGAGCCCCCGCCACCGAGTATGTGGCAATACCGTTGGCATCATTGTCAACATTGGCGGTGATTATTCCCGGGCCCATTATGGCAAGGAACATCAGCAACCTTGCCCAGGCGGGGTTTTGTGTCAGTTTTTTTGCCCATTCTTTTATATTCTTCATGATGAACCCTCAGGGAGTTTTATCAGAAGTTAAATATAACAGGCCATCATCCTTCTGGGGGAATGAATATTGAACGCCTGCCGATTCTGACAGAAGAGGCGATTGTTTCTGCCGGTGGAATATCGGAATCTCCTGATGACTCAGAAAGCTCCCAGATAACGGGAAAGCTCCCAGGGATGCACTTGCTGGTTGTATATGTTCCACTCAATCTTTTTAGTTTTGACAAAATGATAAAATATATGATCACCCAGGGTTTCCCTGACCAGCTGGCTTTTTTCCATATATTCCACTGCCTCTTGCAGATTCTGGGGCAACAGGCTGATGTTTAGTTGTTCCCGGTGCAGATCTGTCATGGAATAGATATTTTCGTTTATGGGCGGGCCGGGATCTATACTGTTGCGAATGCCGTCAAGACCGGCCCTGAGCATCACTGCAAAGGCAAGATATGGATTGCAGGCAGGATCAGGACTTCGAAGCTCAATCCGGGTAGCCTGTCCCCTGGGCGATGGAACCCGTACCAGGGGCGATCGGTTCCGCTGGGACCAGGCTATGTGAACCGGTGCTTCGTAATCGGGCACCAGCCGTTTGTAAGAATTGACCAGAGGATTTGTCACCGCGGTAAACTCCCGGACATGGTGGAGAAGACCGCCGATGTAATGAAGGCAGACATCACTGAGTTCCATTGGGTCTTCCCGGCGGAAGAAACAGTTTTCCCCCTGGCAGAAAAGAGATTGATGGGTATGCATTCCAGAACCGTTTATTCCAAAGATAGGTTTCGGCATGAATGTGGCGTGCAGGCCATGATCCCTGGCAACCTTTCGAACCACCATCCGGAAAGTTGCCAGGTTATCTGCGGTGGTCAAGGCATCGGAGTATGCGAAGTCAATCTCGTGCTGTCCCGGAGCCACCTCGTGATGTGATGCTTCCACCTTGAAGCCCATCTGCTCCAGATATGTCACAATCTGGCTTCGGGCATCCTCGCCCCGGTCGATGGGGGAAAGGTCAAAATACCCTCCCTGGTCATGGGTCTGCACCGTTGCACGGCCCTGGCTGTCCAGCAGAAACAGGAAAAACTCCGCCTCAGGGCCTGCTGCCATGGTATATCCCATTTCCCTGGCCTCGTTGATAGCCCTCTTCAAGACTCCCCGAGGACATCCTTCGAAGGGTTCCCCTTCGGGGGTGAATATGTCGCATATCAGCCGGGCTACCTTGCCACTGCCATTGGTCCAGGGAAACACACAGAAGGTATCAGGATCCGGTCGCAGAAAAACATCGGATTCTTCAATCCGGGAAAACCCCTCTATGGAGGAGCCGTCAAACATATTTCTGCCTTCCAGGGCCTGTTCCAGGTCTTCCACGGGAATTTCCACATTCTTGTTGATTCCTGTGATGTCCATGAACATCAGCCGGATGGATCTGACCTTTTCTTCCCTTGCAATTTTTAGAACTTCTTCTTTTGTCCTGATTGTGTTTTTCATTGTGTCCTCCAGAAGCGACAGTATGATCATCGAAATATTAAATTTCCAACAAGTTCACAAAAGTGAACTCAATATCCTTCAAGGACTTCTGAGATTTTCCGTCTTTTGCATATCCTTTGGTTTCAACATTGGCAGGGGCATTATTCCCCAGGGTGAGTCATTTCATAATACCCTCTCCGGCCAGGATGAAAATTGAGTATAAAATAATTCAACTTTTCTCTATAAAACGACAGGTAACTGTCTTTATTGAAAAGAAGTATCAGGGGATTATTTTTTACCTTTCCAAGAAATATTTGCAGCAAGGGGATTCAAGTGGAGATAAGAGGAATTGTATTCGACCTGTCTGACACCCTGGTATGGATTGACCCTGACCGCCGTATGGAAGGCTGTGAAAAAGCAGCCCGTTGCATGGGAGTGGATTCGGGGAGGCTTTTGGATGCTCTGGAACGAACCCTGTGGGGAAGGGCCTGGTGCAAATCCCCCGAAGTAATCGATATTTTGTCAAGTTGCAGGGATTACATGGGTGTTTCTGTGAACCCCGGAGATATGGAGCGGGGTGCCCATCAACTAAGAGAAGCCCTTCTGGACTCGGTGAATACTTACCCCGGAGTGGAGCCGATGCTGGAAAAGCTTGTACGCAAGAATTGCCGGCTGTGGGTTTCCGGTGACAATCAGCCCGGGGTTGCAGAAGCATTTTCAAGAATGCCCCTGGCAAAATTTTTTAACCCTGCAAGCTTGTCCCGCCATGCCGGAGATGAGCCGGGAACCTTTCGCCATCTGCTTCGGGAAATGGAGCTTGAACCGGGAATGTGCATCTATGTGGGATGGGGAGATCCCCTGAAGATGGAAGAAGCCCGCAGGGAAGGGATGATTACCGTGGCGGTGAGCCAGCCCCGGCAGTTTCTCCGGGATGACGACATCGGGGATTCTGATTATGTGATGGATTCCATCCTCCATGTCCCCCTTGTTCTGGATGAAATCAAATCCCCTTCCCATGGGGTTCTTGAGGATGAACAGGTTTTGGCCCTGTGGCAGGAATTGTGCCGGTTGGATCCTTTTACTGCCCGTCATTGCCGGCGGGTTTCATCCCTGATGGCTTCCTTTGCTCAGGGAATGAGCTGGGCCCAGCAGGATGTCCGTCTGGCCCGGATGGCGGGACTGCTCCATGATCTGGGTAAAATCCACATGTCCAGTGATATGTTCAAAAAAATCCAAAGTGGCCAGCGGATAAACACCGAGGAGATTGTTCTGATGAAAACCCATACGGCCTTGTGGGAGAAACTGTCGGCTATGGGAGTGCCAGCCCCGGCAGTCGAAGGTGTGAGGCATCATCATGAACGGTTTGACGGTAGTGGCTACCCGGACAGGCTCCGGGGTGAAGAGATACCCCTGATGGTGAGGATGCTCACCATTGCTGACTTTTATGACTCCATCGTAACCCAGCGTCCCTGCAAGACTCCCCCCAAACAGAAGCCCCTAAATTACCAGGACGGCATGAAACTGCTGGTGGAGGAATCCCATACTCGACTGGATCCTGAGCTGGTGCGCAAATTCATCCCTGTTGTCAACGGGAGCTTTTAACAACAGGCTCTGTCAGCTTTCCATATAAACGGGGCTTGCGTCCTGCCATCATGTTAAAACCCCTTCCCTGGGCCAGCCCGCCATGATCTGTTCCCTGGGGGCCGTGTCGGGAGCGCAGTTCCATAAGCTCTTCGATATCTATGATTCCCCGGATTGTTTCTTCGGCAGATCCTGCGGTGGCCAAATCGATCTCATCAAGAAATGGCGAGTATATCCCCGATCCGCCCATTGTCAGATCGGGGTTTTCTTCTTTGGCCTGCCGGGGAATGCCATTGGCATTTACCACAAAGACCTGATTTTCTATGGCTCTGGCCCGACATATGGTCTGAAGTCCCCTCACCCCCAGACCGCCGATTATCGACGGCACGAAAAGTATCATTGCTCCTGACAGGGCAAGGCAACGGGCAACCTCGGGATAAAATATGTCGTTGCAAAGAACGCATCCCACAGTCACAGGCCCTGCCCGGAGGGGGGCCATTTTACAGCCCCCGGCAAGTTTCCCTTGTTCCATGGGGATCATGTGAATTTTCCGGCAAAAATGAAGCATCTCTCCCCGGGGAGTCACAAGAAAGCCGGTGTTATGGCCGGGATCACCGGGAGTCCTTCCGGTTTCTGCCATACCGCCGATGATGTAAAGCTCCGATTCCCGGGCAATCTCTCTTAGGGGCATTGTGGATGGCCCTGGCAGGGGTTCCAGTCCCCTCTGGAAGAAATAATTGGGGATGCATATGAAATGAGGACGGTTCTCCCGGGCTTCCTGCCGGAGCATCCTCAGGATTCGTTCAAGATTGCCTTCCCGGTCATGGCGATCCAGAACCGGCTGAATGGCACTAACTTTGAACAAAAGAGGTTCTCTGTTGTTGTGAATATCATCCATGATCATTTTCAATATCAAAGGCCTCGCAGAAACGACGCCAGAATTCATCGGTCATCCGCTGGTTTTCGTCGAGAAACTCCCGGTATAACATGGCCAGCTTCCGGCCCTCCCCGGTGAGATAAGCCCCGCCTCCATGGGTGCCGCCGGATTTCGTTTCGATGATTACGCGACCAGCAGCCCGGTTGGTCCTCTCAACCATGCTCCATGCCTTCCGGTAGGAGTATCCCATCTTTTTTGCCGCCGCGGTGATGGATCCCATCTGATCCACTGCTTCTAAGAACTTCAACCGCCCGAGGCACAGCAAAGTTTCCCCCCCCAGGTTGATGAAAATCTTCCCGTGGATTCCATTTTTTTTGTTTTTTGGTTTTCTGGCCACCTGGGTGTTACTCCGGCAAATCAGAATGAGAAATCATCCACGTGATAGACGGGGTTGGATTTCAGCCGGTTGGTGAAGTCCTCCCGCACCGGTGAGGGGAGAGCGTCGATATGCCCCTTGAAATGAGGGCTGGACACCTTGGCGATGTCACCTTTGACGCCGTCGCCGTTTTTCAGAAGATACAACTGAAGGTTTCGCTCCGCCCATTTGATTTCGATGTTGGCCTTATAGTCGTCCCCTTCCTGCTGATCCACCCAGAACCAGATATGATCCGGCTGGAAAACCAGCTCTGCAGTGATGAGGCAATGACCTGAGGCAGTAACATCCCGCCGGGGATGGTGATCTCCCTCCACGGCAATCCGTGTGAAACCGCTGAAGCTGTGAATTTTTACTTGAACCGTCGGCATATGGCACCCCCTGAAATTATTCTAAATACAGAAAATTTATCTCCCGGTCAAATAAATCCTCTGTCAGTCCCCGGTGTTTTGGTGTTTTCCGGAAGACATGGGTTCTTTCCCCGGGGTCTGGGATTTTGATCCGAGTTTTTCTTCTCCATCCAGTGGGGAGAATGAATCTTCCGGTGAAGCCATTGCATCCCTTCTTTCAGTTGCCGGGATGTCATCCCTCCGGGGCGGTGATTTATATGATACCATGTGTAACGATCCCACTTGCGGCATGTGATCCGCCCTTCCCGATCCAGCTGGCGGTAAAGCTCCGACCCCGGCAGGGGTTGCATTATGGCAAGATCCGCTTCAAAAATATTGTTGTCCCGGATAAACTCCCAGAGCCGGGGGAAAACATCAGGGGTATCCTGATCCATCCCCAGCATGAAAAGCCCCATCACCCCGACCCCGTGAGATTGAATCTTTTTTATCATTTCCGGGTAATGGCTCAACTGCTGATATTTCCACGGACTCATGTCCCGGAGGCTGTCAGGATTGACGGTTTCAAGGCCCACCTGAATCTCATAACATCCCGATTCCCTCATAAGATCTAACAGCTCATCATCCCCGGCGACAGAAACATCACAGTAACATTCCCAGGTGATATTCTCTTTTTTTATCTCCCGGAGCAGAGCCTTGGCATAATCCCGGTCCACCAGCATGTTTTCATCCACAAAGCTGATATGGGGACGGGGGAAAACTTCCTTGGCCAGGCGGATTTCACCGATGACTTTCTCCAGGGACTTTTTTCGAAAGTTATGGCCGTAAACGGCAATAATGGAGCAGAACCGGCATTTCCGGGGACATCCCCGGGTGGCCTGTATGGGGATCTTGTTGTATATGGAGGGATCCTTCACCAGGTCAAACCGGGGCGGAGGGATATTTTCCATGGGGATGGAACGATCCGAATGATAGAACTTTCGGGGTTTTCCCGATTCAATATCTTCAAGAAGCCGGGGAAATGTGTCCTCCCCCTCGCCGATGATAACAAAATCCGCATGTTCGGCTGCTTCTTCCGGCAGGGCAGTGGGATGGTTACCGCCGATAACCACAGGGATTCCCCGCCGGCGGAAATGATCTCCCAGCCGGTATGCCCCGGGAGCCTGATATGTGAATGCCGACAGGGCAACCAGGTCAAAATCCTCGGATAAAAAAGGCGGGGGCTGGTTCTTGCCGGCATAAGGGCCTTCCTCGTAATAGACCGCCTGGTGGCCTTCCATCTCCGGCAGGGCCGCCATGGTGAGAAGGGCCAGATTCGGCATCACTTCCAGCTCGTCATGGGTGAAGGATGTCAGCTCATCCCGATCCCTGATGAATTCGTTGAATATGTGGCCTTCCTGAAAGACTTCCACCCCGTGGGGCGATATAAAGCCGATTTTCATTATTCCCCGGTTCCTCCCAGATAATGCCCCAGAACGTTGAGGGGTTTCTTGGAATGCTCCAGCAGGGCAAAGACACTGCCGATGCGAGCCATCTGAACCTGGCAGAGCAGGTCAAAGCTTTCGAAGGCTTCCCCCTGGGGTTTGCGGGCATCGGCAAACATCGCCTCCAGGGCTTCGTCACAGTCCCGGGCGTGGGAAATATTCCCCGGCTCCCTGGCAATCTCTGCCACTGAGGTGAGGACCCGGCACTGATAATAGAAGAAATTCAACCGACCCTGTTCCCATCTTATGAACTCTCGGTAAAGGGGAAACTTGTCGGGGTGAGCTTTTTTTAATAACTCCAGGTCCACCAGCCGGGAAAAGTTAATATCCTGCCGTTTCATGCCCAGACGATCCACCAGAAGCAAATTCCCCTGGCCCATGGAAAGAAAGGCCGCCTCCAGCAGGGATTGGAGAGGTTCCGGATCCATGGGATCATACCATGTCCATTGCCGGGCCAAATCCAGCATCAGGAAGGCGAAGTCCATGTATGGCTTCTCATCTCTGCCGGGATTTCGATGACGGGGGGTCAGGGGGTTTCTCATTTTTATTTTCAGCTGTTCCGTCAGGGGTTCATACCAGCGGGCCATCTCCCCTGTTCCCCGGTGTTCCAGCATTTCCACCACCTGCCGGTGCTTGGAGATTATCAGGTTGTCGGGATTGGGAAGATCCTTTTCCTCCTCAGAAATCCAGCCCCACAACTGCCAGAAAAAAAGATCCATATAGTCGGCGCTTTCGGGATTGTATATCTTGCTCATCAGCACCGTACGGCATCGGCTGAGGTATTTGAACCCCCGGGCATAATCCCCCAGGATAATAAATGCAACGGCTTTCTGGAAATTCTCCCCGGCCATCATGGTGAGAATCAGAGGATCTTCTTCAAAACGGGGATCCTTGTATTCAAGGTGTTTGTCTGCTATCTTGCGCCAGAGTTCAAGTCTGTTGTCCAAAGCTGTAACACCGCCTCCCGTAAAATAAGACCCTGCCGGAATTTTACTGGCCCTGCTTGTCGCGGCTTTTACCTTCTGTCATAGGAGGAAAAAAAAGCAGGGCCAGAAAAATAATGCTTCAGGGTATATCCCGAACTGATCCGGCAGAGTCCTGGAACCGTAAAAAAGTGTCATTCATTTAGATCTATCTGTGTTTTTTTTTATTTGCTGACAGTAAAAGGCAATACTTTTTCCACTGTCTGCCCTTTCAGCTTGTCGTGAAGAGTTACCTTGAACAGGTAATCTCCTGGAGGGACCCGGGTCAGAGTGTTTTTAAAATAATACTCCAGCACCGGTTCCTCTGTAGAGTGATTAAGGGTGGCAAAGGCAGGCCTCTCCAGCAGTGTTTCGCTTCCTTCGCTGTCGGTGACCACCAGATCCTGTACCAGATGAACATGATACCTGCCGTCCTTTTTGACAACATTGAAGTTGGCCGGCTCAAAATATATTAGGAAGGTTTCACCCTCCCGGATGCGGGCTTCGGGCAGTGCCTCGAATGTGCCGAACATCTGGATGGATCGGCAAGGAAGCAGGTTTCTGATGCCCAGATTGCCTTTGTTTTGAACCTGGATTATCTTCTCCCGAAGTTTTAATATCTCGGCATGGTCCTTGTCGGCATAAGCTCCATGGCATAAAACACCGCAAAGTAGAACCACAGCGACAATAACCGGAAACAATCTTTTCATCAGAGCCTCTTTTCCTGCCGGGATAAAATATCCGACAATATCTTGTTTCAGGTATTTCAATGTTAAAAATAAACTTCCTCCAATTTTTGCATCAGTCAAGGGGAATGGTTGTTATCCGGAGAAAATATGTGAAGAATAATTTGAGGAGCGTGTAATGGAAGATCATAGAGAAGTGATAATCGGCAACGCCAATCTGTTTACCCTGGGAGAGGAAAACCGGCACATCCCCGACGGAGCCATGCTTGTCCGGGGAGGTATAATCAAAAAAATCGGAACCACTCCGGAGATTCAGGAAGCACATCCCCATGCGGATTTTATCGATATGATGGGACTGGTGACCCTGCCGGGGAATATCATATCCCATACTCACCTTTATTCTTCCTTTGCCCGGGGAATGGGCCTCAAGGACGAAGCCCCGTCCAACTTTGTCGAGATCCTCCAGCGCCTCTGGTGGAGGCTGGACAAAGTGCTGGAACCCGAGGACATATATTACTCGGCCTTGGTCTATCTAATTCAGTGCATCCAATACGGCACCACCGCTTTCATCGACCACCATGCCAGCCCCGGATTCATCGACGGCAGTCTTGACATAATCGCCAGAGCCGTTCTGGAGTCGGGCCTGCGGGGATCCCTGTGCTATGAAATCACCGACCGGGGAGGAGAACAAGAAGCCGCGGCAGGCATCAGAGAGAATATCCGCTTCCTGAAAAAATGCCGGGAGTATCCCAACAGCTACCTCCGGGGCGCTCTGGGGTTCCATGCATCCTTCACCGTGTCCGACAACACCTGGCAGGAAGCCCTGGGCCAGGCAGAAGGTTTGAATCCGGTGGTTCACATCCACGTGGAAGAGGCGGAATCGGACCGGATCCACAGTGAAGAAACTTACGGGATGCCGGTGTTAGAGAGAATGGAAAAGCTGGGGGCCACAAAATTCCCGGTCATGGCCTGCCACTGCGTCCATATCACCGACAGGGAGATTCAGGTGATAAAAAACAACAACATTACCGTGATTCACAATCCCCAGTCCAATATGAACAACGCGGTGGGAGTGGCGCCGGTCCTCGGGATGATGGAGGAAGGAATCACCGTGGCCCTTGGCACCGATGGGATGACCGCGGATTACTTCCAGGAGATGAAGGTTCTGCCTCTCCTGCACAAGGTCAAATCAGGGGATCCCCGCACCTTTAGCTTCCCTCAGCTATATGAGATGATTTTCCAAAACGGGTCAAAGGTTGCCGGGCTTTTCTGGCAGGATCATCCCATGGGATACATCAAAGAAGGTTGCTATGCCGACATTATCGGCCTGGACTATATTCCGCCGACACCGATGAATGCCGATAACATCCTGGGGCATGTTTTATTCGGAATAAACTCCTCCATGGTTGATACCACTATAGTTAACGGACAGGTACTCATGACCGGGCGGAACCTGCTTCACCTGGACCAGGAGAGGATAATGGCCCGTTCCCGGGAACTGGCAGCCAAGGTCTGGGAGCGGTTCTGACGGGGCAGTTTTTTTAGGATGCCGGTTCTCTGAAGCTTGCCCAATGGAGAAAGGAAATAGAAGAAACATAAAGAAAAAGAAAAAAGGGGCTTCAGTATCGGCGGTAATGCCGGTAATGCCATAACGACATTCACAAGGGAGTTTTGCCGCCATGATGAGCGCAACCATAGGCAGATACCACATCGTCCAGGAGGTTGGGCGGGGAGGAATGGGGGTCATATACAAAGGGCACGACCCCATCCTTGAACGTCCTGTGGCTATCAAGATCCTTTCTCAGCAGTTGGTGCAGAACCCCGAGATGAAAGAACGTTTCATCCGGGAAGCCCAGGCGGCGGCCCGGCTGAATCACCCCAATATCGCAGGCATCTACGACATCAATGAGCACGAGGGGATCTATTATATCGTCTTTGAATTTATCGAAGGCCGGAGCCTGGACAAGGTGCTGGCGGAAACCGGTGCTCTGCCTGCCTCCAAGGCCCTGGAATATTTCATCCCCGTATGCCGGGCTCTGGATTATGCCCACCAGCACGGGATTGTTCACCGGGATGTGAAGCCGGGCAATGTCCTCATTGCCGACAACGGCGATGTGAAGGTGGCGGATTTCGGCATCGCCTGGGTGGAAACTGCCAATACCCTCACCCAGCCCGGGGAGATCCTGGGTTCATTCTATTATTTCTCGCCGGAACAGGCCCGGGGGGAAAAGGTTGACCGCAGGGCGGATCTTTATTCCCTGGGAGTGATGCTCTATGAAATGCTCACGGGGAAGCTCCCCTTCAAGGCAGACAACCCCGCGGCATTGATTCAGCTTCATCTCACCGCGGAGCCGAAGCCTCCCACCCTGTATAATTCTTCCATCCCCAAGAAAATCGAATCCGCCATCATCAAGGCCATGCAGAAGGACGCCACTGACCGGTTTCAGAATGTTCAGGACCTGGTGGGGGAACTGGAGATCGAGGAAGCCAAGGAAGACCTCTTCAAAACCACCATATCCCCGGCGGAAGCATCTCTGCACAATATCCTTGGAAACAACTATTACAAGCAGGGGAAACTGGATCTGGCGGTGCTGGAATGGCAGAAGGCAACTCAGTTTGACCCGTACAATGCCCTCACCCACAACAACCTGGGCACGGCCTTTGACGGCCTGGGCAAGCTGGACGATGCAGTGCGGGAATATAAGAACGCGGTGGATCTGAACCCCAACAACTTCGTGGCTCATTACAATCTGGGCTCCGCATATTACCGCAACAACGATGTTGATAATTCCATCGAGGAATACCGCAAGGTCACCGTGCTCAATCCCAAGTTTGCGCCAGCTTATTACAATCTGGGCAACGGCTACTTCAAGAAGGGCAAGATTGACGCAGCCATGGAGGAATGGCAGAAGGCTCTTATCCTGAACCCTCAGTTTGCGGAAGTCCTCTACAATCTGGGCAACGCATATTACATGAAGGGCAAGAAGGAAGAAGCGGAATCATACTGGCAGAAGGCCCTGGAGCAGGATCCTCAGTTTGCCATCGCCCTGTTCAACATGGGCTCTCTTGCCATGGCCAACGGCGATGAAGATAAAGCCATGGAGCTGTGGGGGAAGACCATGGAGATCAACCCCCAGTTCGGCGAGGCTCACTACAATCTGGGCAATTTTTATTACGACAAGGGGAACGTGGACGAAGCCATCGTGGAATGGGAAAAAGCAGCCCAGGCCAAGTTCGGATTCTGGGAGGCCCATTACAACCTGGGCAACGCCTATTACATGAAACAGAACTTTGAAGAGTCGGTGGGACAGTGGCAGAAGACAGTTCAGTTCAACGAGGACTACTGGCCCGCCCACTGGAACCTTGCCAACACATTTTATTTCGACCTGGACCAGATTGACCCCGCCGTCAACGAATGGCAGAGAACCACCCAGATCAACCCCAGCCACTGGCAGTCCTTTTACAACCTGGGGGAGGCATATCTATACCAGGGCAAAATCGAGCTGGCCATCATGGAATGGGACCGGGTCATCACCCTGAACCCCAAGTTCTGGCATGTTTATCACAACCTGGGATGCCTCCTGTACAAAAAAGGCAAGATAGACCAGGCCATAGCATACTGGAGCAAAGCAGTCGCCCTGATGCTGTTCTCGTGGTGATGGGATAAACCGGCAATTATCAGCTCAGATTTAAAACGAGCTGTCCTCGATGGGTTTTATCCCGTCGATGTCGGATCGGATGTCGGATTTTATCCCTTCGATTTTCATCTTCTGGTTTTCTTTCTTTTCTGTTTCCTCGTCCTTGTGCTTCTGCATCAGGTATTTCATGGGGTTGGGCATGGTGCTGTCAAGACCGGCATCAGTAGTCTTTTTCTTGTCCTCCAGGGTTATCATCTCCAGCTCATCCATGTCAACGCCGTCAAAGGGATCTTTTCCTGCCTGGCTGGATATGGCCACAGTTCGGGTGGGAGGATGCCAGCCCACCTGACAGCCAAGGGATTCGCTGATGAACCGCAAGGGTACATATGTGCGGTTCTGCATCTGAAAGGGCGGGGACATCATCCGAGTGCGGGATCCGTTGATAGTGGCAAAGGAATTCCCCGTGGTCAATAGAACCGTGGTGTCCCTGCGCTGAGCCGCAACAGTCTGGGTGGATTTTTCATATGTCACCGTAGCGCCAAGCCTCTCGAATATTCCCCGGAGTGGAACAAACACAATACCGTTACGCATAACCGGATCCGTGTCCAGTTTTACCCTCATGCCGTTTATAATCAGATTTACAGCCCCCGCCGGCGACGGAAACATAAAAATCAACCCCGTAAAGAGTATCGCAAACAGAATTATGTTAATTTTTTTCATCATCATCACTCCGTCAAGTTGATAAGCTCAGCCCCAAGGTTAATTATAACAGAAAGAATACTTCATGGGAAGCACTGCGCCAGTTATCACACTATTATTACACCTCAATGCAAAATGGTCCAAAAAACCATGGCCGGTTTAAAACCGGGAAACATGAGTCGTGACCCATTTTTGGAAAATGGGGCACTTTGGAAGTGCCCAAAATAAGTCGGGATTGCCATGATCGGTTGAATATAACTCTCGGGCCGTTGGTTATGATTCGGTGGGCGTTGTTATATTCTTTATTATATACTAATACTCTGACAGAATGGCGAAGCCCTCGTTGAAGTTCTTTTTGGAGAGGTTTGGAGAACCATTTTCTTCCAAGAAAAAGGTTCTCCAAGAAAAAAACAAAATCAACAGACTGTCAAACCAGCCCGGCAAAAAAACCTCTCGGGCCGTGGGACACTTTAGAAGTGCCCGATTTAGAATCGGGGAATATGATTCGTGATTGTCATGATCGGTGGGATACAGTCATCGGGCCGTTGGTTATGTGTTGGTGGGTGTTGTCATATTCTTTGTTATGTTTTAATACTCCGTCAGAATGGCGAAGCCCTCGTTGAAGTTCTTTTGAGGAGATTAACTGGGAACTTTATGAAAATGTTTATGGTTTGAAAAGAAAAGGAATTGACATGACAGGGTTGAAGTAAATTTCAACGGAAGTTTAAAACTATTTATTATAAAGGAGGAATCCTCATGGGAAAAGTAATGGAAATTAACGATGCAAATTTTGAATCCGAGGTGCTCAACAAAAAGTCGCCGGTTCTGGTGGACTTCTGGGCATCCTGGTGCGGCCCCTGCCGTATGATGGCCCCGGTTTTAGAACAGCTTGCCGACAAGTACACCGACAAGCTGGAGATCAAGAAGCTCAATGTGGACGACAATCCAAAGTTCGCCTCGAAGTTCAACATCCGGTCCATCCCCACCATGATCCTTTTCAAGGAAGGCAAGCCGGTGAATCAGCATATCGGCTTCATTCCTCTGGAAACCCTTTCTGCGGAAATGGATAAGTCCATAGCCTGAGAATTCCCAGAAAGGTTTTTCGTAACTTGATTACCGGAGAAGTGAAAATTTCACCAGATAATGAGAACAAAAGACTGGAGGGGCTGACGGATCATCAGCTCCTCCTCTCCAGTCTGGACAAGAATTACTACGCCTTTGCAGAGCTGGTCCGCCGATACGAGGGCCGGATATACCGGCTGGGCCTCAAGATGCTCCATTCCCCCGACGATGCCGAGGATCTTCTTCAAAAGACATTTCTCAGCGTCTTTGAGAACATGCATCGTTTCCGGGGGGAATCCAAAGTATCCACCTGGATATTTCGTATCGCCACAAACCACGCCCTTATGAAGCTCCGCAAGGAAAAAAGAGAGAAAAACGATCAATCCCTGGACGCTCCCATATCAACAGGACAGGATCTGGTTTATCCCCAGTTAGTAGATGAAGATGCATGCGTACCGGAGATATTTGAAAAACAGGAGATGCTGAAGGCTTTAGAAGAAGCTGTTGTAAGCCTTCCCGACATTTACCGCCTGGTTTTTATTCTCAGGGACATCGAGGGCTTTTCCAACAAGGAAGTAGCCCAGATGCTCAATCTTTCAGTTCCCGCGGTAAAATCCAGAATACTCCGGGCCAGACTCCATCTGCGGGATCATCTCAATCAGATGCAAAAAGGAGGGGATGAGCTTGAAAAATCCCAGGGATAAGCTGTTTGAGATCCTCAACCGTCACATGATGGAACTGGATAACCCGTCCTTCTGCGATTCCTTTTTTACCGACGAGGAAGAATGCCCCTTCGGGGGGGAGATTTTTCACCAGATGGAAAAAGGTGTAACCCTTTATCGGGAGGAATTTATTCAAGTCCAGGTGCCTTCAGAGGTTCATATCCGGCTTCACCAGGTAATCCGTAGCCGATGGATCCAGGACAGGGGCACGGAAAACGACATGGGGGGGATTTGACAGATGGGTATAGTTGCAGGAAAAGACACCCGGGTTATAGTTCAGGGAATCACCGGCAGGGAAGGCCGTTTCCACAGTCTGAGGATGAAACAGTACGGCACCAGTGTTGTGGGGGGAGTGACCCCAGGCAAGGGAGGACAGGAGATAGAAGGGATTCCTGTATTTGACACCGTTTCTACGGCGGTCCGGGAAACCAGAGCCAATGCATCGGTGATCTTCGTCCCTCCAGCTTTCTGCGCCGATGCCATGGCTGAATCCCTCCGGGCAGGCATTGCCACCATAGTATGCATCACCGAGGGGATCCCCGTGAAGGACATGGTTATTACAAAAGATATCATCGACGAGGTGGGCGCGGTGGTCATCGGCCCCAACTGTCCGGGGATCATCACCGTGGGGGATGCTCTTCTGGGGATCATGCCGGGGCATATATTCAAGCCCGGCAGAGTGGGTCTTATTTCCCGGTCGGGAACCCTCACATATGAAGTGGTGGATGAGCTGACCCGGGCGGGCATCGGCCAGTCAACCTGCATCGGCATCGGCGGGGACCCGGTGCTGGGCACATCGTTTTTGAATATGCTCAAACTCTTCCGGGATGACCAGAAAACCGACGCAGTGGTTTTAATCGGTGAAATCGGCGGTTCAATGGAAGAAGAAGCTGCAGCCTGGCTGGAGGAAAACCCAATGAAAGTGGTATCCTTCATAGCGGGACGAACAGCCCCAGAAGGCAAACGGATGGGCCACGCCGGGGCCATTGTGTCCGGCTCATCAGGCACTGCAAAGGCCAAAATAGAAGCCTTGCAGAAGGCCGGAGTCCCCGTTGCCGATACTATTCCCGAGATAACAAAGCTCCTGGGCGAGATTCTGTAACCGGGCCGCAACTTGACAGATAACGCAGGAAACCATATGACCTCCCACACCTCCACCCCGGGGGTTGCTCTGGTGAGCATGCCCTTTGCGCCTCCGGACATACCCTCCATACAGCTGGGAATAATTAAAGCCCTTCTGGATGCCGACGGAATAAGAACCGCAGATTACTGCCTGTATATGGATTTCCTGCTGACCCTCCGTCAAAGGGGATACCATCATATCTACAATTCCCGTTTGCCGGGGCTTCTGTCGGAATGGTTCTTCTCCAGAATTCCCTTTGACCCCGAGGATTATATCAACAATCATAAGGCAACAAACCGAATCCGAGAGTCTGCATCTGCTACCGGCCTCAGGTTTGAAGATTTCCTCGCCATCCGCAATGAAATTGCCCCGGCATTCATCCAGCAGTCTGCCAAATCCATCCCATGGGAGCAATTCGATGCAGTATGCTTCACCCTCAGTTATGCCCAGTTAAATGCTTCCTTCTGCCTGGCGGAGGGGATCAAAAAGGATCACCCAGAAATAAGCACAATATTCGGCGGGGCATATTCCCAGATCCACGACCAGAGCATCCCGGCATACATGGAGGCTTATCCCTTCATCGATTATTTTGTGCTGGGGGAAGCAGAACCAGTGATTGTCCCTCTGGCGAGGCATATTTTAAACAACGGCGACAACCGCCACTTGAATGAATTGAGCCTGCCGGGAATATTTTATCGCCACCACGGCAGGCTCCAGACCACAGGCGGAGTCAGCAGGACCCCGGACATGTCCGCCTCGCCGGTGCCGGATTACACCAGTTTTTTCACCCGGCGAAAAGAACTCCCCACCAGTGAGAGAATCTTTTTCCGCCGGGATGTCCCCATAGAACTTTCCCGGGGATGCCCCTGGGGACAGAAATCCCCCTGCACCTTCTGCGCCTTTTATCCCTGCCGGGATTACCGCCCCAAAAATACCCCGCAGATTCTGAATGAAATCAAAAGCCAGGTGGAATCACACCGGGCCAGGTCTTTTTATGTGGTGGATGCGGGTGTTACCGGCAGGATGATTGGAGAAGTTTTCCCGGAAATAATAAAACTGCCCCGGAAAATTTCCATCCCCTTCATTGAAACCCGCACAACCCTGACAGAAGCCCATATCCGCCAGATGAAGCAATCAGGGGTGACTCTGATTCAGCCGGGGATTGAGTGCCTGGACACCGGTCTTCTGAGAAAAGTGAACAAGGGAGTAAGCCTGTTCAACAACCTGCTATACATGAAATGGGCCAGAAAACACGGCATCCGCCTGTCCTACAACATTATCCTTGGCCTGCCCGATGCGACCCTGCCGGAGTTGCAAAATCAACTGCAAGTTATGAAAAAAATCCCCCACTTGGACCCGCCATATCCAGTATTTCTCAGTCTGGTGCGGTTTTCCGGATATTTTAACAATTGGGGGGAATACTACAACGAAAGACCCCAGCCGGACCCCTTCTACCATTATATCCATCCCGGGGCAATTGACCCCCGCAGGGTTGCCTTTGAACATAACGCAGAGCCCCTGGAGGATCAAGCCCCTCTTGCCGACATACACCGGGGGACCCTTGAGCATATCCGCCGATGGCAGGCCTCATGGGGAGGATATTCCACACCGCCATATCTCACATGCTCCCACCGGAAAGGCACAATCACCATATAAGATGGACGTATAAATCCTCACCAGCCTGAGAAAATTACCCTGAAGGGCCTCGAAGGAGCTATTTACCGCGAGATGATGGATCATCCCGTGAACATCAAGAGGCTGATGCAGATTATCCCCCCCCGATACTCCCCTGGCGACAAAGAAAAAATCTCCGGGATTCTGAAAGACCTCTGCCGGAGGAACCTGGCCCTGGAGGATCGGGGGCTTTATCTGGCCCTGGCAGTGGAAAAGGTTGACCAGTAAAAAAATGTGTATCTCCTGTTTCTTATTTAGCAAGGATTTTTCTTTGTGCTGGATAAGAGGTTACTTGTTAGAATTCATCAGCAAGGAGTGAATATATTGGCACAGTTAAAAGAAAAAAGCAGGCAGATTCAGGAGATGCTCAGCAGGCTGGGCATCGAAAAGATTAATCACGGAGCCTATGATGGCCACTGGTTTGGAGGCGGTGAGAAACTCCCGTCGATTTCTCCCATTGACGGGGAGGTTATCGCCCAGGTGATCCAGGCAACCCCTGAAGATTACAACAGAGTTTACAACAGCGCCAGGGATGCATGGAAGATATGGCGGGAAGTCCCTGCACCCCGCCGGGGAGAGATTATCCGACAGATGGGTGTAGAGCTTCGCCGGCACAAGGAAGACCTGGGGATGCTGGTCACATTGGAGATGGGGAAGATTCTCCCGGAAGGCCTGGGAGAAATTCAGGAGGCCATCGATATTGCCGACTTTTCCACGGGGCTGTCCCGACAGCTTTACGGCCTCACCATGAAGAGCGAAAGACCCCTTCACCGGATGTATGAACAGTGGCATCCCATAGGGGTAATCGGAATTATCACCGCTTTTAATTTCCCCGCAGCGGTATGGTCATGGAATTCCATGGTGGCCGGGGTATGCGGTGATGCCATGATCTGGAAACCCTCCAGCAAGACTCCCCTGGTGGCCATTGCCATGACAAAAATCGCCGGGAAAGTCCTGGAGGCCAACGGCATTCCCCCGGCAGTAATGTCCCTGGTGGTGGGACGGGGCTCCCATACCGGGGAGAAAATGATAAACGATCCCCGGCTTCCCCTTATCAGCTTCACCGGAAGCGTCCCCATGGGCCGGCGGGTCAGCGAAGCCGTAGGAAAACGTCTGGGCAGATCCCTGCTGGAGTTAGGAGGCAACAACGCTATCATCGTCACTCCTCACGGGGATCTGGAATTAGCGGTTCGGGCCATTCTCTTTGGCGCGGTGGGTACCGCGGGCCAGCGGTGCACTTCCACCCGGCGGATTATCGTCCACCAGGATATTTATGATAAACTTCTCAAAAGAATAGTGGATGCCTATAAAAAAGTGCCCATCGGCAATCCCCTGGAACCGGATACCCTCATGGGCCCCCTCATCGACAAAAAAGCCGTGGGGGATATGATGGACGCCATCGAAAAAATCAAGGCCCAGGGGGGAACAATCTGCTGTGGCGGGGAGATCCTCACCGGGGAAGGTTATGAATCAGGCACATATGTGACCCCCTGTGTTGCCCAGGTGGAAAACAGCTATGAAATCGTTCAGCACGAAACCTTTGCCCCTATCCTTTATTTCATCAAATACAAGGATCTGAATGAAGCCATTGAAATCCACAACGACGTACCCCAGGGGCTGTCATCGGCCATATTCACCACAAATCTTCAGGAGGCAGAAACATTCCTCTCAGAGGTGGGATCCGACTGCGGTATCGCCAATGTCAACATCGGCACTTCCGGTGCGGAAATCGGCGGAGCATTCGGCGGTGAAAAAGACACCGGGGGAGGCCGGGAATCCGGCTCCGACTCTTGGAAAGCCTATATGCGCCGGCAGACCAATACCATCAATTACTCAAAAGAACTTCCCCTGGCCCAGGGAATCGATTTTGGAGTATCTGACTGACGATGCCCATATAAACACATCTTATGAAGGAGGACGGAAGTCCTCCTTTTTTGTGGTAAAAATTTAACCGATCGGTCAGAAGGAGTTTTCAGTTAAATAAATAAGTAAACAGAATATCTACAGATAAAAAATCCCGTTGACCCATATTGTATTCCTGAAAGGAGGAATGGCTCAATGAAAAAGGTATTGGTTTTCACACTTCTGGTGGGGATTCTGCTGACCGGCTTTGCTTTTGCGGAGAACGAAACAGATGTAAAGTTCAACGTGGCGGCCCGTTACTATCCTGCCACCCTGAAGATGTCAGGAGCGCCAAATTACCATCTCAACGCCCTGTGGTTGGAGGGCAATCTTTTTGTGGGAAAGGATCATCGATGGAAAGGTACCGTCGAATGGTTTAAAGGCAATGACACAAAGAGGATCGCCGGTATTTCCACAAAAATCGACAACAGCCAGTTCATAGGCCGTGTGGGCTATGATGTGTGGGAAAAGTTCTATGTGACGGCAAACTACAAAAGCAACCCCTTGGAGGTATCCCCCGCGGGGTTCGGCACCGTCAGGCGGACTTTCAAAGGCTGGGGCTTCGGAGTGCAGAAGCATTTTGACCTGAGCGAGCAGTGGCCTGCTTTCGCCGCGGTTCACTACTATCCCAAGCTTCACAGCACCAACAGTCTGGATTTCCGGGGCTGGGAGTATCAGGCAGGCGTCAAGTACAAATGGCCCAAAGTCGTTGACATCGAAGCCGGTTATCGCGGTGAAAACTGGAAGGGCTTCAACAACGCCAGCAACACCAATATTGACATTTACGGCCCTTACATCGGTATCAGCAAAGAGTTCTGATATCCAAAGAGCTGTAAAAAATCAAACAATAATCAAAACCGCCGGCTCAAGCCGGCGGTTTGTTCTAACCCTGCAAGTTTAACCCCTCCACAACAGCCCCCTTACAGATCCCATCTCGGGAAAGAAAGAGAAACCAGCCCTTTACCAGCCTCATCCCAACGGAGCAAGATATCATCGGCCATCGCCTTGTATTTTGGTTGGTTTCATTGATTCTTTATCTTGAAAAATTAAACCTTGCCAATATTCTGGTTTTTCTCTCTTTCCTCATAAGATCTTCTGTTTCTGGGAAACAAAACCCGGAAGGTGGTGCCCAGATCCTTTTCGCTCTCCACTGATATGCTCCCCCCGTGGGAGGTCATTATCCCATGGACCACCGCCAGACCCAGGCCAGTCCCCTTTCCTACTTCCTTGGTGGTGAAAAATGGATCAAATATCTTTTTTTGTACCTGCTCGTCCATTCCCACCCCGGTATCTTCTATCGAAATGGCCACCCACTCCCCTTCCAGAGAAGTCCTCGCCACCAGACTCCCTCCTCTGGGCATAGCCTGGATGGCGTTCACCATCAGGTTCAGGATGACCTGACGCACCTGGGGGAGATCTGCGGTTATTGGAGGGAGATCCTCCTGCAGGGAAGTCACCAGCTGGATTTTTTCCTTTTCCAGCCGGTGTTCCAGAAAGGAGATCACATCCTGCATGACTTGATTCATATGGACATGTCCCATGGATACAGGCATCTGCCGGGCGTAGATGAGAAGTTTTCGAACAATTTCCCTGGCGTGGAGTGATGCTTTTAAGATCCGGCCAAGGTCTTTTTCCACCTGTTCCGGAAGGCCGGGGCTTTTATGGGCCAGTTGAGCAAAACCCAGGATGCTTCCCAGAGGTTCGTTGAGTTCGTGGGCCACTCCCGATGCGATCTGCCCGATGGTTGCCAGCTGATCCGCATGACGCAATTGCTCTTCCAGCCGTAGTTTTTCCCGTTCCGCCTCGGTCCGCTCCACGATAAGGGCCACCTGTCTGGCCACAGAATCCAGCAGGCTTCTTTCTTCCTGAAGGAAAACTCCAAACTCTAACTCCGGGTGTCCCCTGGGGTATATGACTTCCACCTGTCCCCGTTTTTTTCGCTGGATCAGGATTGGGGACTCCAGGGACAGGTTCTCCTGTGGGATGCCTGGGGTTTCATAGACCTGTCCATCAAAGATGATACGGCCATGGGCTATTCCCGGAAACTGCATAGCCGGAGGCAGAAGCCTCACCACATGCCTTAGGATGAATGCCAGGGAAACTCCCGGCCTCTTGAACAGTTTGCATATGTTGTAAAGGCAGGACAGCTCCTTCACCCTTTCCCCCAGTGCCGACAGGGATCGCCGATTGGATATGGCAATCCCCAGGGTTTGAGCCAGCTGAATAAGAAGTTCCAACTCCTGGGAATCCGGGGAATGATTTTGTTCGAAGCACAGGCACATAAGCCCCCGATCCCGGCCTTTCAAGGGCAGGGGCAACAGCAGATAACTATTGGGGAGCCGGGGAACTCCCGACGGCTTCCACCTCAGGGTTTCATTGTGGAGGCATGCCTTTATTCCGCCTTCCTCCAACAGAACCGGGGCTGATGGTTCCTGGGATCCTTCCAGGTAGGACAGGGGAATTTGCCGGAAAAAGTCCTCGACTGATTCCCGGTGATTCTCTGAGATCTTCTCCGGAGGACATTCCCTGCTGAATATTTCGAAGTCAGGAGAACTCCGGTGCTGGGCAGAATTTTTCCAGCGGTATCTTAATTCCCCTTCAGTCAGCCACAGCTCCACCGAATGGCACAGGAGAAAATCCAGGATTAACTGAGAAACCCTGTCCATAAACTGGCAACGGCTCAAACCCAGGCCCGCGCAGTTCTGAAGCCCATGGGACAGGGCAGAGAATTCCCGGAACCTGTCTTGTGAAATCTGGATCGGGAGAGGAATTATTTTTGGGTTGTCTTTGTCCATCATATAAATATACCATAAACCCATAAGCTTCGGAACCCCTGTTCCCCAGCCGGCAGGCCACCACAATAAAACCTGTTCAGGAGCCTCTTTATCCGGCAGGTAGCACTGACGGCACAAGCAACAAAAATGTGCAGACCCTGAGTTTAACACAACCTGAAGGTCAGGACTTAATCGATTATGATAATCTATTTCATAAATGCAGAAACACCAACGATTATCGATATTTAATACTATGGCACTGTTGACAATCATGAAGAATTATGTTAGAATTTTTTTGGTCCGGATCGACTCTTAAAACCAATTTGGTTTAAACACAGGAAAAATAATTAAAGTGGAGGTTCAAATGAGGAAAAACACAATTTTTGTTGTTGTTATTGCTGTATTTGCAATATTAATGACAGGTCTGATGATTGAAACCACATCGGCATCGGAACACAAATCAGAGTTCAGTACAATGGGTTGCCCCGGGTGTCCGACTCCATGTCCCACGCCCACGTCATCTTCTGACACAATGGGTTGCCCCGGGTGTCCGACTCCCTGTCCCACGCCCACGTCTTCTTCTGACACAATGGGTTGCCCCGGGTGTCCGACTCCATGTCCCACGCCCACGTCGTGATTTCCATCTGACAACTTTGACCCGTAGAGGCGGTGACACCTGCAAGGATAACCGCCTCTACAATTTTACAATTTGGAGGATCTTGTGAAAAAAATAATCTCATTGTCACTCTTATTGGCATGTCTATTTATTACGGGCACTGTTCATGCCCATGAAGATAACTGCAAAGGGTGTAAAAACAAGGAATGCGGTCACGGCAAAGATCATCATTGTTTGATGGCCCAGTATAAAGCAAAAACCGGTGGATTTCTGCTCAATTACAAGTCGGAACTCTCCCTGAGTGATGAACAATGCAAGGAGTTGGAACAAATTTACCAGGCTCACCGCTCAAGAATGAAAAACCGGAAGAAAGAAATTTACCATGAAAAAGAGCTTCTTAATAAGATGCTTGAAAGCACTCATCTGAATGTTGATAAAATTCAGGCCCAGATCATTTTAATATCAGAACTTGAAACTGCCTTTATAATCGACAGTTTAGGAGAATTTAACAATGCCAGAAAAGTGCTCACAGAAAAACAGTTGGCAAAGCTTCATGAGCTTTTAACGATAAAGAGGTAACAGGTGCTCTTTTGACTTTGCAAAAATGACCCAAGGCATGGGACAGGTAATAGTCATTGATATAGAGGTTCTGTGGAGGCTTACCCAGTCAGAACTCATAGGGATCTCAGGGGATATTCCCGCAGAGGGGCGGGGTTTTCGAAAGTAAAAGCCCGGCAATCACAGATGACTGGCGGGCTTTTTTAATTATGCCGAGTGGTTTTTCAGGGGTCAGGGGTTATGCTCCCAAAAAAACCACTGCTGAGAAGAAAGCTAATCCATCAGGATCTGACCATCTTGGTTCAGGCAGAAAATAAACTCCAAATCAGGTTTGATAGAATGCTTCCCCTTACTCCCGGTTACTCCCGGTTACTCCCGGTTACTCCCGGTTACTCCCGGGTTTTATTGAAAGTGCTGTAATCTCCAGGCTCAAGAGCGCTTATGTGCATCCCGGTAATCTCGCCTTTTTCGTTGGTGATGAAGTTGATGAAAAAATAATCATATTCTTCTCCAGGAAAAAATGCGGTAAATCTCTCCCGGTCCCAATGCTTCAATGCAAACCTTGTGTCTGCAGGGCCAAAGATGAGCTCCAGTTTACCACCCTTTATAACTATCCTGGCATCCTTGAACCATTCGTTCTCATAGTTTCCCGCATATTTCGAAAGATCCCCTGGCTGAACCGGCGAAGCAGGAGGCCTGGGTTTGTTGGCTTCGGCTTTTTCCTGGTTTTTCCGTGAAATTTCCAGGTATTGTTTACTGTAGTCCTGGGCCGGTATGCCAAAGTACATATCAAAAAACTTTTCCGCCAAAGCATCTGCCAGCTTGTTATCCACCACATTGGACAAAACGACAACTCCAATCTTTGCATTGGGGACAAAAGCCAGCATTGTCTTGCAACCGGAAGTGCCTCCCGTATGCCATACCATGGAGTAAGAGTTTTTTTCCTTGGAAACCCAGCCCTGGCAGTAATACTGATGTTCTTTTGCCAGGGAAGGATTCAGCTGTGGAGAAATAATGGTCTTGGGGGCATGCAGAAAATCCAGGGTTTCCCTGCTCACCAGGCTGTTGCCGTTGGCCTTTCCATCACTCATCTGAAAACGGAGCCATCTGGTCATATCATTGATGTTAGAATTGATTCCACCTGCCGGCCCATAAGTATAAACCCAGCTGTAGCAGATATCATCCTTAGAGAGAGGCTTCATCCCGTCTTCTGTACGGCGATACATAATGGTAGCGTTCTTGGACTCGATAAAAGAATTCAAATCCATGGAGGAAGAATTCATCCCCAGAGGTTTGAAGATCCTGTCCTTCACATTATCTTCCCAGGTTTTTCCCGAGGCGATTTCCACCAGCTTGGCCGCCACCAGGAACAAGTGATTCTGATATGCAAAGGCTGAACGGAAACTGGTTATGGGTTTAATGTAACGGATAGCTTGGATCATCTGATCCCTGTTGTATCCCATAAGTGCCAGAAAATCCCCGGAATACGATTCTAACCCGCTTCGCTGGGCCATAACATCAACTATGCGGAATTCTCTGGTCACCCAGGGGTCATACATCATAAAACCGGGGAAAACATCAACAACTCTGTCATCCCAACCAAACTTTCCTTCCTCTACAATCATTGCCACCAGTGTGGCGGTGAAAGCCTTGGATGTTGAACCGATCTGAAAAAGGGTTTCGGGGGTGACCGGCTCACTGGTTTCGAGGTTTCTAAAGCCATAACCCTTTGCAAATATTACCCGGTCGCCCTGGATTATACCCACTGCCATGCCGGGAATATTCCAATCCTTCATGCCCTCTTCCGCATACTTGTCAAACTCCCTGAGGATCTCCTCCAGCTTTTCCGTATCAGGAGGAACGGCATTGTTGATTTTTTCTGAAGCCCATGCAAAACAAAACGAAAGCAGTATAATCAGAGCAATCAAAGAAAACCGCCGGATTCCAGCAGATGTTTTTCCCCAGGTTAAAGATTTTGTATTCAAAAAAATCACTTCCTTTCCAATCAATAAGATTATTCCCCTGCTGTACAATTCCTGTTTGTCCTCATGTTTCAGGCAGAGTTCAGGGCCTCGGGATATGATTCCGGCCTGGCCTGCAGGTTGAATGTTGGGATCGGTATGCGTGAGAAAAATTTTTCATACTCAGGAAGGAAAGAGTTCAAAAATAAATGAATTTTGCATTGGGTGGGATGATATTATTAATCAAAAATGAATTATGACCGATTATAATAATTTTCGTGGCATTTCCTTGGTAGAAGTCTTAAATAGAAGAAGACAGGCATGTAGTCAGTCCCTATTCAACCTGAAGTTTGGGTGCAGGATGTTTTGGTCTTCACTAAGGTAGCGACGAATTTCAGCATTCACCGTTACGCCTGCGAGGGTTGCGGGTGCGAGGTTGAGGTACCCTTTGCAGGTGGTTTTATCGGGCCGGTGGCCAAGTCGTTCACGACTCTTTTGCACTATTACTCTGGTGCTCCCTTTGGAAAGATCCTTGAGATGTTGGGCTGGGTTGGCTTCCGTGTCAGCGAGGGGGCCTTGGCTTTGCGGGGGTGGACTTTTTTATCGGAGGAAGTGTCCCATCACAACAACTCAGCGGAGTCGGCACTGGGACGGGTCGTGTTAAACTACAAGGTTTCCAACGGCCATGTCGGTGACCTGGGTGACCGGGCTCAGGAGGTTTTGCCAGGCACAATTCAAACCGCCTGCATGCAAGGCAAAAACTTGCCAAAGACAATGCTCAACCCACAAACCCTGTCGTGGAATACCTCATAAAAATGAGGAGTCTGAATTGATTCAAAATGAGCAACTCCAGTAATAAGACTGATAATGCCAGGATTCTGGCAGTGGACGACTCCGAGGATGCCCTGGAGTTGGTTTCCCGATTGCTGGAACCCCGGGGGCATCAGGTTTTCAAGGCTTCCGATACTACCCAGGCAGCGCAGATTCTGGATCGGGAGAGCATTGATCTTGTAATCACCGATTATAAGATGCCTGGCACCAGCGGAGTCCATCTGGTACGCCACATCCGGGAAAACCACCCCGACACGGGAGTTATCATGATCACCGGCTTTGCCACAGTGGAAGGGGCAGTGGAAGCCATGAAGGTGGGAGTTGAGGAATATATTCCCAAGCCCTTTACCCATCAGGAACTTTTCCGGGCGGTGGATGCCTCCCTGGAGAAACTTGCCTTGAGGCGGTTTTCCACCTCAGGTTTTTCCGATGCAGAACAGACCCACGGACTCATCGGGAATTCCCCGGTGATGTTGAATCTTTTCCGGGTTCTGGAGAAATCCGCCCGGGTGGCCGCCACGGTGTTGATCACCGGGGAGAGCGGTACCGGCAAAGAATTGGTGGCCAGGGCCATCCACTATAAAAGCCCCAGGGCTTCAAGCCCTTTTGTGCCGGTCAATTGCGGGGCCATCCCGGACAACCTCCTGGAAAGCGAGCTTTTCGGCCATGTCAAAGGAGCCTTTACCGGAGCCACTGCAACAAGGGCAGGTTTTTTTCAGACCGCGGACGGGGGGACTATTTTTCTGGATGAGGTGGGGGACACCAGCGAATCCATGCAGGCCAAGCTTCTCAGGGTCCTTCAGGATCGCCAGGTCTGTATGGTGGGATCCAGCCGAACCCAGCCAGTGGATATCCGGGTAGTGGCTGCCACCAACCGGGATCTGGGTGCCATGGTGGATCAGGGACGTTTCCGGCCGGATCTGTATTACCGGCTGAACGTGATTCCCATCCAAGCCCCTCCCCTGCGGGAGCGGGGGAACGATGTCATCCTGCTGGCCAGGCATTTTGCCGACAAGGTTGCAGGGGAAATGGGGAAAACCCCCCCGGACTTTTCCCACGAGGTGTTGGACCTGTTTTTAAATTACGACTGGCCGGGGAATGTCCGGGAGCTGGAAAATATCATCCAGCGAATGATAATCCTGTCAGAGAGCCCCATTCTTGGGGTGGATTCCCTGCCCCGTCATATGCGATACAATATTCCCCGAAACGGCGATCCGAACTTTTCCCTGGCCCAGGTGGAAGCCTTTCATATCAGCAATGTCCTGACCCACACCCAGGGCAACCGCACCGAGGCTGCCAGAATCCTGAAGATTGACCGAAAAACCCTCCGAAACAAGATGCACCGTTACGGCATCGAATAAATCCCATATACCATCGAGGAAAAATTCCCGACTGGGGAAAAATTCCCCACCCTGCACCTTTTAATTCCTGTACAGGAATACCTTCTCCCGGAGCTTGTTACCGCTGTCACAAGCCCTTTGCTACAATATTTCTTTGATTCAGCCTGCTG
>CAYNGH010000020.1:0-34884 GCA_964396845.1 uncultured bacterium
GTGGATTATTTCAAAGTGGGACGAGGTTCATTGAACTGGGACGATTTTATGAATATAATAACCCTGCTGGCGGAAAAAATCCAAAGGGCCAGTGCTGGAGCAGATCATGGCATCAGTTGAAATACTTGCCCCGGCAAACAGTCCCGGCATGGCCCGGGCACTGATTAGGGCCGGCGCTGACATAATTTACTGCGGTCTTAAGGGTTGGTCCCTGCGCCCGGATATGTTTGAGATGGATTTTGAGGACATCGATAGAACCATCAGAATTGCCCTTGATAAAGGCAAAAAAATCTACCTGGCCTTTAATTGTTTTTACCGATCCGGTGAAATTCCCCAGGCAATGGAGCTTATCAATGAATTTGCAAAAAAAGGCATATCAGGAGTCATAATCAGTCAGGTGGGTCTTATTGGTCTGGTTAGAAAAGCCCTGCCACAGCTACCCATTCAAGTAAGCGTTCAGTCCTCGGCATCATCTTTGGTGGATGTAGATTACTATCGGCATCTGGGAGTATCGGGAGTAGTCCTGCCCCGCAATCACGAGGATCTTGACATCGAAAACATCAAGGCCCTCACCGGCAGGGGTATCGCCATCGAAGTGTTTATCCTGGGGGATGATTCCACCAATTACGATGGCCGATGTGCTCTCAGCGGATATTTTTATCAGAAGCAGGTTCCCGGCACATTCGGCAGGGAAAAACTGGTGCTGGGAAATGCCAACCGGTGTGGCTACTGTTTTCTTGCCTGCAAAGGGAAATGCTCCACCGGCGAGAGCCATGGCCATCTTCTGCGTCATGGGGATCTTGCCCTTTACCGGCAGATTCCCCAGCTGATTGAAGCAGGAGTGGGAATTTTCAAAGTTCAGGGGCGTGAGTTCCCAATCCCCCTGATGAAGAGAATAATCGCCACCCTGAGATTGATGTTGAATAATGTGGATAATTCAAAAAAATTCAATGAACTCTGCCTTCAAATGGATCAGTTAGTGGGATTAAAAAACCGGATTGCCCGGAATCATCTCTGGCTGTTGAACCAGAGCAGATCCCCCTTCTGGAAGGGAATCCGTCCCATCATAGAAAAACCCTGGGATGCCGTAACCACAGCATTTTATCTCTCGGGCATCATGGAAGAACCCGCAGGAGGTGAAACACCGTGACCCGCAAATCCATGGGCATAATTGCAAGGGTCCCCTGGAGAAGCCATATTGACCAGCTCCGGTGGGATTTAATCGACATGGCGGTAATCGGAAACCCTTTCTGTCCAACATCTCCCGACGGCTTGAGGTCGGGAAAGGCTATACTGGAGGAGTCCCTCACAATCCTTGAGCCAAATTTGAAAAAAGCTGTGTTTGCCCTGCCCATAGCCCCCCTGAACCGGGATCTTCCCCTGATCAATGATCTTCTGGAGAAACTCTCCCGGGAAGAAACCGGTGGCGTGGAGGTCCAAAGCCATGCCATGGCCTGCTATGTACACAACAGTTATCCCCATCTGCCGATTTATTTTGGCAGTTTTTCCAATGTTCACACCATCCAGTGCGCCGGGCATATGGAAGCTTCAGCCGTTGCGGGAGGCTGTCTTCCCTTTGAGCTGGACTGCCGGGAATACCTGGACATCCTCAGGGGGTCATCCATGGCCATTATTCTGTCGGTACTGGGGCGTTTTCCTGTGGCTCTCTCAAGGGGATGCTATTTTCATCAACCCGGCCAGGGCAATACAAACTGCTCCGGCCAGTGCATGGAAAATCAAGTGGTGGACTTTGGCCAAGGCCGACAGGTAATCCACCGAGGAAGAGCATTGTTCTCCCGGAGGTATCTCAACCTGCTGGAATACTTGCCTGCCCTTGTTGATCTGGGTTTTTCACGATTCCAAATCGAAGGGCTTCTGTGGGACTATGAAGAGATAAACCGTGGAATAATAATCATACAGAAGCTCCTTGAAGCCACTCATACAGAGGAATTCAATAAAATCCAGGAAGAAATCGAATCCCTCACCAGCGGTGAACACTGCAATGGGTTCTTTTTCGGGGGCCGGGGAATGGAATACTATCCGCCGGAAAGGGGTAAAAAAATCCTTGACGAACTCAGAAAGTCAGAACATTGAAACAGGAATGCCCTGTATAACCATGGGTGTTAACAAGGCAAAAGCCCGATTCCAGGGAGAATTCTGCCTGAACACCCTGTTAGGGCTTCTCAGAGAATCGGACATGTTCACCCATCTTAAACACAGCCCTCGACTGGCAGTTGTCAAGGGATACGGCCTCCGGGGGATGCTGTTTTTTGAAGACGGCACCATCGAGTTAACTCATGTGGATAATTCCCGGGAAGCTGAAGAAATCCTGACAGCTATCGGAGAGATAATCCCCGGAGCTAAAAGATGCGACCTGGCTGGAAACATCCCCGCCAGGGATTGTACAACCCCCTGTAAAGAAGAAGGCTGTACAATCCTCAGGGAAGGATGTGTACCCTTGACAAGTCAGAAACAAAATTCTGAGTTTTCTGACTCTCCCGGGGTGAACAACCCCTGAAAGAGGTCATTAATCCTGTCAATGCCCGACTCTATCTTATTGAACCATCAATTCCCAGCGAAGTTCCGACACTGCAAAGGTGAAGGAATTAAAATTCCCGGAGCCGTCAGCTTCAACCGCTGTGGTGTCAAAGGCCCAGATGGTGAGTATTGAACTGCTGTCGGCAGCCAGAACCCCGCCGGGAATATCGAATCTCACAGTGCCTCCGATGGGAGCGATTGTCCGATTGAGGATGAAGTCAGAAAGAGAGTCGGAATTCGTCCAGCTGATATTGCGGACATCAGCAGAAGTCCAGTAGTTGTCAAAAACGCTGTGGTCAAGCCGACTGTTGTAAATCCGGCAGAAATAGCGATAATTGGGATTATACTGATTCAACAGAATCACCGCATCACCGGTGGACTGCAAGGTGGTCTGCCCGGATCCGAATTGGACATCTCCCTGGCTGATATAGCCCATATAATTGCCCTGGGGGTATTCAACGGATTTTGACAGGGAGTTGAGGGTCACCACATACTCACCGTCCAGGGTTTCGGGATATTCCAAGTCATAATTCAGCTGACGTTGATTTGTTTCCGACAGAGGATCGGAAATAAACCCATAATTGACATTTGAGTTGCCAATGAAATAATTATTCGCAGAAACCCCTCCCGAGGTGACCAGGTAACTGAAGGTTCTGCCGTCGGGAAACCTGATGGTTCTTGGGTTGGCAGAGGAAACTGTCGATGACGAAGCAACAGAGCTTCGCATGAATCTTACATCCTGGGGTTGATTTCCCGGCATTCTCGAGGTTATCGCCCACAGAAGAACATTGGTTCCCGTGGGAGTATCACCACCGCCCCCTTCAGTAGTGCCTGCGGTGCAACCGGCAACAAACGCTGTAATTATTGCCAAAACGGCAACCGACATAACCAGCCTTACAAATAATCGCTTCCTGTTCAAGATAAATTCCTCCTGAAAAATAATAATTTAATACCTGCTAACTTTTTTAATCATGTTACCCATATGTTGACTGGAAACTAACAAAAAGAACCGGGTCAGAATTCAATCCCCGATTCTTTTAAAAGCTCTACCACCTTCCGGGTTGCCTGAGGCCCGCTGTGGGTGACTTTCTTCTGGGGATTATAAATGAAAAAAGTTGGCACCGAGCGAAGCTTGTATTGAGCCACCAGGGGAGATTTCCAGTCGATTCCGCTAATCCCCTTTCTGTTTATATTCAGCTTAAAAACCACCACATCATCTCTCTTGCGATCCAGCTCCTCCAGCTTGGGAGCAATTCTAACACAGGGGCCGCAGTATTTGCTGTAAAAGTCAAATATTGTAGTCTTGCCTTCCACGGCATGGGTGGATATGTCAAAGGGCATACCCGGTTCAGAGGCATTCAGCACCCTGGCGAATTTCTCATCTGCCGAGGCCGTACCGCCCAAGGCCATACCTGTAAAAATCAGCACCAACATGACCCATAACAGCTTTTTCAAAAAAAATCCCTCCAATAATAAAATTCCCCCAGAAAACAATTCTCCCCCGGTTCTCCCTGTCCTTTGTCTAACCAATGTCACCAGGAATTTATTCCCGGGAGTTTTTTCCCTGGGAAATCATCATACAAGAGGGTAAAAATATCCGGCAAAGAATTTTTCCACCATAACAAATAAATTTAATAAGGAGGAAAAGGGCATGAAAAGTCGGGGAATAATCCTTGCAACCATAGTGACGATGCTTCTGATGATCTGCCTCGGGAGCGCTACTGTTCAGGCCGACAGTGATATCTACATTATCGGCGTGGTGGAGCCCCTCAACAAGACAGAACTGCCGGGACATATTGATTTTCCATATTACGGTGAGGTGATGCAGGAAGTCCTCTCATCCCCTGCCAACAACTACATTGTAAAGATACTTACCACAAAGGACCTTGCCGACGCCGGGTATCATTTCTCCAGCATCAAGAATGATGTTGACATGCAGCCGGATCAAATCCGCACCCTTTGTCAACAGCATCGTCTTGATGCCATCCTCACCGGGAAGATATTGGATGTTCAGAGGAACCTGGAGCCGCGGTTCATGGCGGAGGCAGGAAGATTCATGGATTTTGAAATCGAGGGCCTGCTTTATAACCGGGAAGGTCAGCTGGTGTGGAACAAGACTGTCAGGGGAACCCACGAGTTCACCAGGGAAAAGGGGAAATTCCATCCACCTTTTTATACGCAGGCGGTGAACTTTTATGTGGAAAAAACCAGAGAGCTTTCCAGAAGCCTGATTGACCGCATTGGCACCAAACCCCTGGACCGGGAAGCCCCCAGCATCGATTTTGACAATATCCGCTCCGGCGACAAAGTTAAAACCACATGCATCATACTCAAGGGGAGAGTATCAGATAATTCCAAGGTAGATGCAATAACCGTGAACGGCCAGGAGTTTCCCCTGCGACAGCCCCAGCGGGAAGTTGAGATGTTCTACCCGGTGAAGATTCCCCATGGAGTCAGTGGACAGAACGTTCTCATCACCATCGAGGCCAGGGATATTTATGGCTTCAAGTATGTCAAGGAGTTAAACCTGAAATGGGAAGCCCCAGTCCGGGGCATTGTTACCAGCGTCAACCCCGACACCCTTTCTGTGGGCTTTTCCTACTCCGACTTTCAGCGGGTCCCCATCGGACAAGGGTTCTGGCTCTACAGTATTGATGAATTTGTTGACCCCATGTCCTCTTCCCGGTTCAGAATGTTCACCGCCGAGGAGATTGGCCCTGTTGTGGTTGTCAAGAAATTCCCCAACAAAAGGGTGGTTCATGTTCAGTTCTTCAAGAATCAGGAAAAACTGATTGAACGGGCCAAGAAAAACGACATCGCCAAGTAGTTGAGAAAACGACATAATCGAGGGACTGAACAAATATCAGTCCCTCGATTTTAACCCTGAACACCCTGTTAATCCTATTAACCCTGTTAACCCTGATGGTGTTAATGGGTTTATTTATGGCCCAGCTCACTGGCCCTGATAGTGGCAATCTGAACTGCCCTGGCCAGAACCGAGCGAATCTTGCCGTCTTCCAGGGTAAGAATTCCCGATATGGTACATCCGGCGGGAGTTGTAACATCGTCCTTCAGGGAGGCCGGATGTCTGGAGGTTTCTGCTACCATTCTGGCTGACCCTGCAACCATCTGGGTTACAAGATCCATGGCTACCTTTCTGGGAAGACCCATCATTACTCCCCCATCAGCCAGGGCCTCAATTATCAGGTAAATATAAGCCGGCCCGCTGGCGGCAAGGCCTGTGACTGCATCCATATGCTGTTCTTCCACTTCCACACATGTTCCCAGGGATTCAAAAATAATCCTTGCCTGTGCCATATGCTCCGGCTCAGCTCCCCTGCCAGGGGCTATGGCAGTAACACCGGCACCAATCAGGCAGGGAGTGTTGGGCATAGCCCGGATCACCGGAATTTTTTGGGTGGTAACATCCTCAATAGATCCGATGGAAACCCCCGCGGCAATGGAGATTATCAGGGGATTCTGATGGAATATCCCTCCATTTTTCAGCCCCTCCAGGACCTTGGTGATATTTTTTGGCTTGACCGAAAGGATGATAATGTCAGCACCCTGTGAAGCCTTAACATTATCGGTGAACACTTCCACGCCGTACTGACTTCTGATCTTTTTTGCGGTCCTTTCAGTTCTCACTGTGGCAGTAATATTTTCAACAGTGGAATTGCCAGTGCGAATAAGCCCTGCAATAATCGTGGATCCCATTGTTCCTGCGCCGATTATGGTAATTTTTTTTGTGTGCATTCCTCGAAACCTCCAGCAGAATTACCCTTATATTGACTCAAAGGATTAATTATCCTGCAGAAACCGGCACAGACATCTTCTATCATCCTCTGATGCTTCCGGGGGTTTCTGTTTTACGGCAACGGTTTTGATAAAGGGGAAGGACTTGGGACACCTTATCGTTAAGTGTAGGGAAAATCAGAAAACCATCAGGGGGATGTTTTGAAAAAATCGAAAGATGAAACCATACTGCTCTTTGATATTGACGGAACCCTCATGAGGTCTGTCAATACCCTGCACATCGAATCTTTTCAAAGATCCATACGCCGGCACTTCAATATCGATGCCAGTCGTGACACCATGAACATCGCCGGTATGTTTGACCGCCAAATTATTGTAGAAATGCTGGCATTAAACGGGATTGAGATAGATTATCTCGACCCCGGAATAGATAACCTCTGCCGGGAAATAGGGACATATTATGTGGAACAAAGCCGGAAAACCAAAAATCAGGTAAAGCTACTTTCCGGTGTGACAGAACTTCTGACCGCCATAAAGTCCCGGGGTATTGTTGCCGGCCTTGTGACAGGAAACATTGAAGCTGTCGCCTGGGAAAAAATCCGCATATCCGGCCTTGAATCATTGATCATGCCCTTCGGGGGCTTTGGCGACGAAAGGGTAACAACCCGGGGCCAGCTGATCCCCTCAGCCCTGAGAAAAGCAGAGAAACACACAGGCCTCAGGTTTCACCCTTCCAGAGCGGTAATAATCGGCGATACTCCCAGGGATATCAATGCAGCCAGGGAAGCAGGCTCAAGGGTTATAACTGTCTGCGGCACATATAACAGAGAAGACCTGGAAGCCTGCCACCCGGATTTAATCCTGAATTCCCTGGAGGAAATCGACTTGTTTATGAGCTTTATCAATGGGTGAACAACATTTTTTTTTACCCCTATTTGTTGACCCTTAACTTGTTCGCATGGGCATATGCCCGAAGACCCTGAACAACAGCTTCGGCGGCCTTCTGTCGGAACTCAGGAGTCTTGAGCAGTCGGGCTTCGGTATCATTGCTGATAAATCCAATCTCCAGGAGGACTGCGGGCATTGCTGAACGTCGCAACAGGAAAAATCTTTCCCGGCGCAGTCCCAGATCCGGCCTGCCTGTTACAGATACCAGGGCCTGATGAATATAGCCTGCCAGACCCTGATCTTCCGGCTTGTACCAGTATGTGGCAATGCCGTTGACACTGGCCCGCACCGACGCATTTATATGAACCGACAGGAAGATCCGGGCCTTCAAATCGTTAGCGATGGATGTGCGGGCTCCTAATTCCTCATAATCGGGGCTTCCGGGATAAGTCACATCTCTGTCGCTGTTGCGGGTCATTATCACCGTCCAGCCTTCCTTGATCAGCAGGGATCTCATCCGCTGGGAAATATCAAAGGCCACATCCTTTTCCAGCAGATTGTGTTTTGAGTTGACCGCTCCGGGATCCGAGCCTCCATGGCCGGGATCGATACATATCACCAAGCCTCCCGTGGGGTAATAGGTGATAAAAAACCCTTTCCGAACAGCCTTCAAGGCATCGATTTTATCTTTAGAAATGATAATCCTGGCCTTGTTGGGATTCTCCTTGTCAGCTTGGAAAGTGACTTTTCTGGGATCCTCCAGGGGCAGGACCATCCTGACTCTGGGATTCGGCATCGGTTCATTCTGGGCAATAACCACTTCCGGCAGAAAACTGCTGACTGTCTTGAACTGTTTCTTTTTTTCCGGCAAAAGAGTGCCGGGGATATCCACGAAAAACCGGTCATCGGGAGGAAGCAGGCGGGTCCATTCCATCTGAACAGGGCCAGTAGTTTCCAGAACGATTTCAACCCTGCCGTCGGATTCCACCACTTCAACGCCAGTTATCTTCTGAACATCAAGATCCACAATCTGGGATGCCTGAGTTCGCTGGCGAAGTTCTGCCTCTACGAAATTTTCCGATGGCCCCTGGGCCATGGCAATTTCAAACTGCTCACTTTCGGGAATCACAATCCGTACGATATTTCCTTCTTCGCCCTTCAGGTCATGCTGGGAAAAACGGATATCCCCAAGAACCGGGTGTTTTATCGAACGGGCTTTCCCATCAAGACAGGCATTTAAAATGTCAATCACAAAGCGGGTAGGATTGCGCAGTTTTAAAATGCGGTGGCGAAAAGGCCCGGTCCCCCTGGCAACAACCTTGGTCAATCCTCTGTCGTTTGTTTCCAGGCTCACATCCAGAAGCCACGGATCCAGATAATACAATGCTTTTTTATCGTCATACAAAAAACTGCCCCAAATAAAGCGGGAAAATGAATTGGGACTGATATGAACCATACCCTTGATAACCCTGGCCGGCACCGGGATTTCCCGTTCCTCCCCCACGAAGTCAACAACTCCATAGTTTATCTTCATCCGCATGGTTTTGCCTTCACGGGTGAAGACCACCTCTTCCCGCTCCCGATCATATCTGGCGCTGGTGCCGAACTTGTCCAGGATTATGCTGGTTTCCCTGGATGACAGGGGAATAAGAAGCTCCCCGGGCTTTTCCTGATAAGCTGTCAGCTGAAACCTGTGACCACAGGAAAAGATGGAAACCTGACCCAGCTTCTTTTCGTCAAAATCAAAAGGCTGTGGAGTCTTGCCGGCAAAAACATCGGAAGCCGGAGAAGTGGCCGACGGCAAGGGCGACGGCGACGGGACACCTGCGGGAGAGGGGGGTGAGTCCTTGGAAGTGGAAAAATCGATAACCGGCTTTTTGGGCTCTCCGGTAACTGTATCGCCGGGTTGTCCGAAACACAAAACAGGAAAAAAAATAAAAATCGATGCAAAAATTAGAAGCAACTTAATTTTTCCTGCCACATACTTCATCTAACCGATGTCCCTTCCAAGACTTGTTGCCAGAATTCGTCCAAACCGGGACTCCCCGGCAGGTGCAATAATTCAAGTATAATCCCATGAACTCCTTTTCAAACCTTTCATAAACCCCATAACCACTCTGTTTACAGCATGTTAACCCCTGCCCCATATTAGTTCACCAGAGGTTAACATAATGTTCACCCACCTCAAATGTTGTTCAGTCCTCCACCAGGGTTTCTGTGGATACAAGCTGCAGGTTTGCCTCACTGCGACTGGCCCCTTCACTGAGATAAGAATAATAAAGCGCCACCACCCCCACATCTTTGTTTACCCAGATGGCAGCTCTGGACCTCCGTTCCAGGTGATACATTATTTCTCTGGCCCGAATTTTTCCCATGGGAGTATCAAAAGTCCGGACACCTCCCGCCTGGGCCCGGATAACCTCGTTGCCATGGTTGAACTCCCACTTCATTCCTCTTTTGACATGCCGGGGAAGAACCATGGTCAGTTTTTTTCCCATCCGCATATACAGCCCATCGTCCCCGGGCATCAGGATAAAGGCATGCCAGCGGTGATCCCCACTATAAAAGACCACCAGAAACTGATTTTTGCCCTCGTCTTCAAAGCCCCGCTCAACAACAATTTTATGGGGATGAGCCCGCATGGTGATGGATTTCTGGCTTCCTCTGGACACATATTCCCCTTCATACCGGAAGACCTTTCCCTCCTCCAGGGGAATATCCACCTCTCCGGCATCGGTGAGGTAAATCACCAGATAAACCAGTCCTGCCAGAACAGCCCCGGCCACGATGAAAAATAAAGTTTTCCGCAGGATACTGCCGTCAAGTTTCAATATCTCACACCTCCCTGTTACATTTTCCGTCGTCGGCCATCACAATCCTATGTCGAGAAAATATTTCCCGGTGGCATGATTATCCATAAGATTCTTGCCATATTAGCTCAAACAATACAATAATTTTTTTTGCCCTCATGGTTCCTGATAAAGACGAGTTGTTAAGAAATATTAACAAAATATTTCTTATACACCCTGAAACAAAGTTTACAATATTTTAATTATATGTTAACATTTTATTAACACTGCTTTCTTTACATGAGGCGGTTGTGGAGTGATAAATGAGTAACAACTTTACTGTCAGGAGGCAACTTCAATGGCCTTGAATCTTACAGGTGCCAACGTAGCAATGAGATCCCAGATGACCGGTATCCCGCAACGGCAGGATGGAATGTCCGTCCGTCGCAGAGAGGTACAGGTTCGTCACAGAGAAGAAATAACCACCCAGCGGGAAAAACCCACCAGGGAAACACCGACAGATAAATTCACCCCGTCAAACCTGGATGATACAAAGCCGAAGGTTCGTCAGCGCAAGGCCCAGCAGGTGATTGCCCGTTATGTATCCGATACCGGGAATGCGAAGTCCGCCAAGGATGCCCAGACCAAGGATACCAAACAGGTAATCAAGCAGGAAGAACCAAAGTCCCAGGAAAAGCCCCAGGATAATGCTCCCAAGGCTCCAGTTGACAATGCTTCCCGCATCGGGCTGATGTACCAGCAGAAGATGAGGAAACAGAAATCCCAGCAGGGCAAAGTCAACAACGATCAGCCTGCGGCCCAGCAGAACCGCCTGAAAAGCTTCCTGGGAAATCTCAAGAAAATGGTGAAGCTGGAATACCAGCAGTACACAAAGCCGGAGATTTCTCCCTATTCCCGTCGCAACCTGCGGGAAGTCATGTCAGCCCTGGGAGAGAATGTCAAGGCTTTTGACAACAAGTCCCTGAAGGATCGCAAGGATCGACAGAACAGCAACGTGTCGAACCTCAAGTTTTACAACAAGCACCACGCATCCAGGGCATCAAGACATCTGAAGCTGTTTCACGGCGATCCAATGCAGGATCCCAACTACGATCCCTTCGAGATGATTGCATAACCACCAATAATTCCACCGGCAGACAGGTGCAGATTTTGTGCCTGTCTTTTATTTATATCTGATTTTTCCAAGTTTTTATTTAATGTTCGATAAATTTTTTCTGCATAAAAAGTGGATCGAAGAAAGTTTTGGGAAAGCTCAAAGATCATCGGAAAAACATCCGATATAGTCCAAACAGAAAGAAGATGTTTTCAAAAAAAAACCTGACAACGACCACCCTTCCGGCGACAGCTTCCAATCAACCGGAAGTTGAATTAAGAAGAAAAAAAACCTGACAACGACCACCGACACATAACCCACGGCCCGAGAAGGTTGGCCCAACAATCATGACAATCCCGACTCATTTTTCCCCGGTTTTAAACCGGGCGACTCATTTTTTCCCCATTTTCTAAAAATGGGTCACGACTCATATTCCCCGATTTTAAATAAAAAGGGAGCCGCTGAAGGCTCCCCATCAGGTTTGCGGGCATCAGAACCGATGGTTCTTCAGCTCGTCAATACCTTTTTGCCATAACCAGTATATCTGAAGATTCATTGTTATCTACCTCCTTTTCCCTGCCCCGGCAAGCCCGGCGGCATAAATAAACAAGGGCTTAAAAGTCGGAGAAGGAAAGTGGATGTGGGGGCAATGCCCCTGTAAAGTATGCAGTCACAAGAGCATCAAAGCTCCCGTTGCCGCCTTATGTATTGATGCGCGGATTATACTCCCCTTTTTCGACTTTGTCAAGATCCTGGAAAGAAATCTCGAAAAAGCCCTGCATAAACAGGAGCTGAGCTGTTCCAATCGATCAAATCACCCCCTTGCCGGCAAGGGTTCAACAAAAAGAAACCTGCTCTCATGAAGCATCGTTGAAGCCTCAATAGAAGGATAATCTCGTGAAAATGTCAAAACCATGCACAACCTTATTATTTAGGAGAAATCAAGTGGCCCGCTACAGATCCGCCGGTGAGGGAAAAGACAGCCCGCCATCCAGTGATGAGGCGCTGAAGCATTACCAGAAAGGCTCCCAGTACTTATATCAGAATAAACTGGCCGAGGCGATCTCTGAATTTCAAAAGGTTATTGAGATAAATCCCGATCATGTTCAGGGTCATTATGATCTTGGCACTGTTTATTACCGCCAGGGAAACCTGGATATGGCCATCAAAGAGTGGCAGGAAGTTCTGGCGTTGGTTCCCAATTTTATGAGGGCACACTACAATCTGGGTCTTGTCTATGAAAAAAAAGGCATGCGGGACAAGGCCATCACTGAACTGCAGGTGGCCCTGAAAATTGTCCAAAATCAGAATGACTCCATCGGCGAAAGGCGGATTCAACAGGAGCTTGAACGGTTGCAGGGAACCGATGAATTTCTGCAGGCAGTCCGGGAAAACCCCGGCGACATGGCTGCCCACCTCCATCTGGGACAGGCATACTTCCGGCAGGGAAAACTGGAACTGGCCCAGGAACAGTTCAGCCGGGTCATCAGCCTGGACCAGAAAAACTTCGAGGGTTATCTTTATCTGGGACAGGTGCAGATGCGCCTGGGAACACCGGAAAAGGCAGTCAAAACCCTTCAGGAAGCCCTGAAGCTGAACCCTAATCATCCCCAGGCCCATTATAACCTGGGACAGGTATATACCAACCTTGAACGTTACGAGGAAGCCATTCTGCAATTCAAGGAAGCCATCCGCCTGGACCCTTATGACGCATATTTTCATTATAATCTCGGCCGGGCCTATTCCAAGACGGGACTCACCGAGGAAACCATCAGCGCCTACAAGAAAGCCATAACCCTGGATCCCAACGATCCTTACACCCATAACAACCTGGGACTGGCATATCTCCAGATGGATCAGCTCAATGAAGCAGTGCAGGAATTTTTAAAAGCCATCGATCTTGATCCCAACGATGCCCATGTCCACTACAACCTGGGGCTTACATATGCCCGGCAGGGACGTCTTGACGCAGGTATTGGCGAGTTTGAAACCTCAATAAATCTGGAACCCAAGAACCCGGAAACCTATTTTGAGTTGGGGCGGGTATATTCCAGGCTGGGAAATTTCAACACTGCCAACAGGCAATACCAGCGGGCCATTGAGCTGGATCCCGGTCTGGCTCAGGCCCACTATATGCTGGGTGTTTCCTATGCCCGGCTGGGAAGGCTGGATCTGGCAGTCAAACGCTATCAGCGGGCTATCGCCCTGAATCCGGACAACCCGGAAAACCTTGCCGCTATGGGACGGGCCTATGATGATCTGGACAAGCCGGATCTTGCCATTACCCATTACAGAAAAGCCCTGGAAATCGACGGAAACCAGAGTCAGCTGTATTACTGGATGGGACTGGCATATTCCAAACTCCGCCAATACAAAGAAGCCATTGGGGCATATCGGGATTCTCTGAAAATCAATCCCCAGAATTCCCACGTCCACTATGCCCTGGGGCTGGCTTTTTCCCGGCAGGAGCAATGGGATCTGGCGGTGGAGGAGTTTCGCAGGGCTGTCATGTTAAACAGCCGTCACTTCAACGGGTATTTCGAACTGGGACTGGTTTACCAGCAGATGTCCTTCTGGAGCCTGGCGGTAAAGTCCTTCGGAAATGCCCTGGAAATCAACCCCTATCATCACGAAGCCCATTTTCAGATGGGGAGATCCCTCTATCAAATGTCCCAGCTGGAAGAAGCCATAGCCCGATTCAACCTGGCCATCAGTCATAATCCAGATAATGCCGAATACCACTTTTACTGCGGTCTTGCATTCCTGAACATGGAAAAAATCAGGGATGCGGTGGAACAACTGAAGAGTGCATGCACCCTGAATCCCCGGCGACATGAATATCTCTTTCACCTGGCCCAGGCATATCGTATCGATGAAAACCTTCCCGATGCCGTCAGCGCACTGAAAACTGCCATCACCCTGGAGCCGAAATCTCCGGAATACCATTTTCTGCTGGGGTTGACATATTTTGACACGGGTAAGGGCCGGGAGGCCAGGGAAGAATTCATTACCAGCCTGAAGTACAATCCTGATGACCCTTATGCCCACTATTATCTGGGACGTACATATCAGGATCAGGGTGAGCTGGACAAAGCCGCGGAAAAATTTCGAAAAGCCATCGACTGCAACAGCAGTGAATGGGAATTCCACTACCACCTGGGTCTTGTGCATCTTGCCCGGGGGTTTTACCACCAGGGGGAGGTTTCCCTGGACAACTCCATCACCCAGGCTCCTCCTGACAAGCTGGACATAATCTACTATCATCTGGGCAAATCCCGGCTTCCCCTGGGAAAGCTGGAAATGGCCACAGAAGCATTCCTGAAAGCCGAGGAATACCGCTGTTCCAAAGAGGATCTCCCTTACCTGCTGGGGGTGACCTGGATGGAGTTAGGAGATTATAACAATGCGGAAATCAATTTGAAAAAAGCCGCTTCTCTCTATGACAACAGCAATGTGCGATACTGGCTGGGAATTTTATACCGACTGCAGAACAAGACAGAACTGGCATACCAGGAATTCATCGAAGCCCTGAATTTTGAGCAGGAGCCGAATTATGACCTGAAGACCCGTTTTGCCCTGGCCCAGTGCCTGCGGGATCTGGGTGAAAAGGAACAGGCCATCGGTCAGTTGCGGGAGATTCTGAGAAGACATCCGGGTTATGCCGATGCCCACCGGGATCTTGGAAAGATATACCTTGATCAGGGATATATGGAGCTGGCCATCGAGCAGTTTCAAAAGATTCTGGAGCTGGATCCCGGGGATGTGGACATGCAGATCCAGATCAGCAAGGCATATATGGCCCGGGAGGATTATGATCTTGCCATCAAGGCTCTGGAGGCAGCCCTTGAGATTGCGCCGTCACCGGAAGTCCAGACCCTTCTGGGAAAAGTTTATTTTTCCATAGGAAAGTGGGATCCCGCCATAAACTGCTTTAAAAAGGCCCTGACCCTGGATCCGTCACACCCTGAAGCTCATCTGGGATACGGCAACGTGCTGGTGAGAAAGGGTAAATTCAAAAAAGCCATCGAGGAGTTCACCTCGGCCCGCAACAACGCTCCCCGGTGGCCAAAACCATATCAGAGCCTGGGTCTTATATACTCCCAGCGGGGAGAGCTGGACAAATCAGCCCAGGCCTATGAACAGGCCATCGAGCTTAACCCCGGGGATACCATGTCATTGTGCAAGCTGGGGCTGATATATTTCCGGCAGGGTCAGCTGAAGAAAGCCATCAAATCCCTCAAGCAGGCGACTTCCATCGACTGGAACCTGGTGGAGGCATATGCGAACCTGGGTATTGTCTATGCTGCCAGCAACCAGCTTGATCTTGCCATCGAGAGCTATCAGAAGGCCATTGATCTTTACCCGTCGGATCCAAAGGTTCACTACAATCTGGGGGTTGCATATGCCAAGTCCGGCAAGCTGGAACGGGTTATTGATGCATACCAGCGTACCCTTGAACTTGATCCAGAGGATCTCAACGCATATTACAACCTGGCCCTGGTACTGGAAAGGAAACGTCGCAACGAAGACAGCATCCGGCGTCTTCGCCAGGGATACGAAGTAGCCAGAAATCAGAACAACCAGGTTTTTATCAAGAAAATCGCCAGGGAGCTGAAACGGCTGGGAGAGGATGTCAGCTGAACAGCACCGGCCCTGCCTGATGTTGGCAGATGAAGTAATCAATCCATACCTGGGAAACAAGGAGATTAATAATGCACATAATCAGGGAAAAACTGGAGATTCCCGTAAACCGGGATTTCAGCGAGCTTATTTGGGACACCCTTTCCCGGTCATATCAGCCCCTGATTCATCAGATCCGGGGAAGCCTTAGAAAACAGCTTGGCCTTGAAAGGATGGATCCCAGAGCTTTTTACGGAGGTGAAATATTTTTCACCAGCCATGGCCAGCTTCTTTACTATCATATCGGTCAGGATTCATCGGGAATCGAGGCAGGAACTCTTTTTGAAAACGACGGTGAACAGACTTTTTCCGGATTCAAGGAGATAATTACCGACTGTGCCGGTGATATGGCTGATTTTCATCCTCCATGGAAATCAGTGGAGCTGATGAATTCACAGTTTGAACTGATCCGCCGGGATTGCCAGCTCCTCAACAGCGAACCGGCTCACACCGATGCCGCCTTCATGCTCAGGGAAGACAGAATGCGTGAGGTGCTATCCCGGGTTCACAAGAATTCCCCCTGTTTTCAGGAAGAACTCACCAGGGGAGATGATGACTACGACACCATTAATATCATCAACTCTCTGGAGTCCCTGGGCCTTGTCAACAAAGATTATTTCATATTCTGCCGCAAGAGCAACCAGCAGATCAGCAAGGTCAATTCCCTGGATGCCATCGAGGACGCCAGATCCCATGGCTTCCGCTGTTTTGCCTGTGGCAACCTGCTCTCAGAAGAAAAAATCTCACCCCAGGTGCGCACTTCAGCACTGGGGGCGGAATTTGCCCGGCCTAATTACTGGCTGGCTCTGCATGTGGCCAAGTCGGTCCGGGATCTTGGTTTTGCCGACCGGGACATACTGCAAAACACCGAGAAGGACAACCAGGTGTTTGATTTGTTTATCAGTTCTCTGAAACGTTTTGTGATGATTGAAGTCCGGGACACTCCGCCTCGGCTGGAAGAGATATTCATGTTCCTGACCAGGGCCAGTTTCTACAAGCCCTTCAGGGCTATCCTGGTATGCTCCGGGCCTGTGGGTCTGGATGTCAAGATGTACCTGTCGAGTTTCGGCAACCTTCCCGTCAGCCTTGTGGAAGGGCTGGACAAACTGGAAGATGTCCTGAGAAGCAGTTACGATCAAATAAAGCTTGATTACCTTATGGCGATTTTCACCGAGTTCCGCGAGGAAACCGGGATCCCCCTGTCGGGCTATATCATAGAAAAACTATACGGTCTGTATGAAGAACCCCAGGAAGAAGATGAAATCCATCTTGGAATAATGTCAACCCGGCATGTTTCATCATTCCCCGGAGATGACGAGCCTTACGGAAAAATCGAGGAGTTTACCGAGGTAATCCCCACCGAAGAGTTGGACTATATCGAGGCTGTGGAGGAAGTTATCCCTGAAGCAATGGAAACCACCGAGATGGAGGCCGCCATTACCACCGAGATGACACTTCCTGATGAAATGGATTCTCCTCTAATAGAAGACGAATATGTGATGGCAGGGGAACCGGGTGAGCTGGAAGAGTCTGGGGGGATGGAAGATTTTTCTGCTCCCGAGGCAGAAGAAGGCAATGTCCAGGAGATGACCGATGATTTCGCCATGGATTTTGCCGAAGCCCTGCCTGATGAGATCCTTCCAGCCCAGGAGATCCCCTCAAGCCAGGACGGTATCGAAGAAATAATGGAAAAGACCGCCAACTGCATTTTGGATTTTGTTCGGGATGAGGGAGTGCCGGGAAATATCCACCAGCTGGAGGGAGAACTTCAGGCTGTAAACGAGATTGGTTTATACGGCGGTATTCTGGCGGATTCATCGGGGCTTGTGATTGCCAGCACCTTCGATGTCAACGCTGAACCTGATTTCACCACAGGTTACGGCACTGCCATTTTCCAATCAATCAACGACCTGATAACCGAGGTGGGTTTTCCCGATGTCTTCTGGGTTCATCTGGAGGGCAGTCAGGGAAGAATCAGAGTTTTTCACAGGAATGGATATTACCTGATTGCCAGGGAAGATGTAACAGCAGGAGAGTATGAAGAGGAAGGGGAAGCCCTTCCCGGCGAGAGGTCCCTGAGGGAAGCCATAATGAAAAAAGTCCTGGATGATCTTTCCAGAACCGATAAGGTTGTTGGAAGCCTGCTTTCCGGAATGGACGGCCTTGTCATCGAAACCAATCTCCCTGACCATATGGACAATGACTCCCTGGGATATATCAGCAGCCAGTTCTTCGGGGACAACCACCGATTCATGGAAAAACTGGGAATCGGCCATATTGGACAGGTGCTTCTCAAGACCGGTGAAACCACATACAGCCTCATACCCATCGGGAAGGAAGCCATCCTGACCACCTGCCTTGAGCCGGGAGCTTCCAGAGAAACCTGGCTGGCAAGACTGCCCCAGGCAGGCCAGATGCTCGTATCGGTTCTGTCAGAATAATCACCCATTGAAATATCATTATTTACGGAGGAAAAAATGGAACACATCCTGGAAGAAATAAACCAGACTCCGGGAGTCCTGGGCTCAATGATTGTGGGCAAGGACGGTCTTGTAGTGGCCAATATATGGAATCAGGATATTGATCTTGACATGGTGGGGGCTGACTCGGCAGACATCCTCAACACCGTGGAGTCGATTCTGGAAGAGAAGTTTTTATTTGGAGCAACCCGGATGCTCAGCCTGGAAGCGGAAAATGCCCGGCTGTTTTTTAGAAATATTGACGAATCAACATTTCTGGCGGTATCGGCAACTCCCAAATGCAACCTGGGATTGCTTCGCTCAGAAATCACCGCCGCCGCTACAAGGCTGGAGGAAGAAATTTAACCCATGGCAAATAAGCGGGCAACCATCCTGATTGCTGACGACAGCCCGGATATTCTGAGGTTTATTAAGGTTAACCTTCAGTTCGAAGGCTACCGGGCCATTACTGCCACCGACGGCAAGCAGGCCCTGAAAATAGCCCAGGCGGAGAAACCGGATCTGGTCATTCTGGATGTTATAATGCCGGAGATGGACGGTTGGCAGGTGTTGTCCCATCTGAAGAACGATCCCTCCACCAAGGATATTCCCGTCATTCTTCTCACCAGCGGTTATGTTGAAAAGGACGCCAACAACAGGGCCTGCATCGAAGGGGTGGAGGACTTCATCAGCAAGCCTTTCAATCCCCTGCGACTGGTGGAAAGCGTCGAGAGCATAATCTTCGCCCGCCAGATGTCAAGACCCCTTATCGAAAAGAAAACCACCCGTCCCATACGATTCGGCCTTATCGGTCAGGAAGGCCGGGGGCTGGAGATTGTGAAAACCTTCAGCGGGTCATCCACAGTGGAGCTGGCGGCATACTGCCCCGACCGGGAAACCTCCGATTCTTCACGGCTGGTTAAGGAGCTGGGGATACCCCTGTGGGATGCTCCCATCAGGCTTCTCAAGGAAAAAGACCTGGACCTGATAATCGACACCAGGGATCAGGTTGACACCGAACTGGCAAAGCTGGCCAGGCAGGCAAATATCGAAATCCTCCAGGGGATTGCGGTGGATGTGTTTGTCCGGCTGATGAAGGAGCAGGAGGAAAGCCGTCAGAAGGAACGTTCCCTGGTCAAGGAACTCAATGCCCGGGTAAAAGAGCTTTCCATTCTCAACGATTTATACCAGATTCTCACCTCTCCCCTGGATTTATGGCTTCTTTTAGAGAGGATAGCCCATCTTGCAATCCGGGTTGCCAATGTGGATTCTTTCGGGGTTTTTGTATATAACGAAGAACAGGAAAAATTCATAGTTTCCAACACTTTTAATATCAGCGAGGATTTCAAGAGCAAGGTGAAACTCTCCCTGTCAGACCCCATGGTTGAGGAGCTTATGGCATTCCGACGGCCTATGGTGGTAGGCCCCATAAAAGACTGGGGCATATCCCCCCTTATCAGGGAAGCTCTCCATGAAGGGAAGAGCTGTCTGGCCAATGTGCCTCTTTTTTCCAAAGAAAGACTCTTAGGGTTTATCAGCATGTTTTCCACAGAATCCGATGTGTTCAACGAGAAGGACCTTGAGCTTCTGTCCCTGCTGGCGGGCCAGTCGGGCATCGCCATCGAAAACGCCTATCTTTATGAAACCACCAGAAAAAAACAGAACCTGGTGGAAAGACTCCTGTCCAAGCTCATTCAGGCTCAGGAGGAAGAACGAAAACGTATAGCCGCAGAGATCCACGACACCATCGCCCAATCCCTGGTGAGCATCCACACAAGGGTTCAGACCTGCCTGTCCCTGCTGACCAAGGCCCCCGACAAACTTGGCCCCCAGCTGGAGGATCTCAAGAAAGTTGTTGCAGACAATGTCAAAGAGGTTCGTCAGATCATTTTCAACCTGCGTCCTTCATCCCTGGATGATCTGGGGCTGATTCCCTCCCTGGAAAACTATATCAAACGTTTTGAAAAGGAACAGGGGATATTCGTAGAATTCTTAATTAACAAAAGAGATCTGATAATTCCTCCCACGGTGGAAACCGCAGTTTTCCGCATAATCCAGGAAGCCCTGACCAATGTAAAGAAACACTCCGAAGGGCGGTCTGTGTTAGTGCGGTTGAATATCGATCCAAAATCCCTGAGCCTCCGGGTTTCCGATGACGGCAAGGGTTTTCAGTGGGAAGAGGTCACAGAAAAATTCCTCCGGGGGGATTCCCATGGACTTCAGGGTATGAAGGAAAGGGTTTCCCTGCTGGGAGGAACATTCAGGATAACTACCGCCGAGGGAAAGGGATGCGTGGTCAGTGCCACCATACCATTTACCAGGAAACCCGAGGAAAGAATCATCCCAGAGATGAAGGAAGTACTGGGCAGGTGGTAGCTGTGCTTTGCCGGGGAAAGAACATATTTTCACAAATAGAAAGGGGTTGCAGAAATGACCAATGATAATAAAAACGAAAGAATAAAAATCCTCCTGTGCGACGACCATAACCTGGTCAGAGAAGGTTTTTCCAAAATGCTGGAGTTGGAGGAGGATTTTATCGTTGTGGGTCAGGCGGCCTCCGCGGACGAAGCCCTGATAAAGGCCCGACAGCTCAAGCCGGATATTATCCTGATGGATATAAAACTCCAGGGGATTAACGGCATCGAGGCAACCAGAATGATAAAAGAAGAAATCCCCCAGACCGAGGTAATCATTCTTTCCATGTACGATGAGGAGGAATACGTCCGGGAATCAGTAAAAGCCGGGGCCACGGGATATGTGCTCAAGGATATTTCTCAGGAGGAGTTGATCCGCAACATAAAGGTGGTGCATTCGGGAGGATCCTACATTCAGCCCTCCCTGGCCAGAAAGGTTCTTCAGGACCTGGCTTCAATTGGAAAGGCAAAGACAGCCTCCCACTCCAGGGAGTCCACCATCCGCGAGCTTTCTGACCGGGAGATTGAGGTTCTTCAGCATGTGGCCGATGGAAAATCCAACAAGGAGGTTGCCTCGGATCTTACGATAAGTGAAAAGACTGTCAAGGCTCACCTGCGCTCCATATTCCGCAAGTTAGAGGTTGGAGATCGAGCTCAGGCAGTGGCAACTGCCATGCGTCGGGGCCTTGTGGAATAATCGGCCCCCAAATCCCGGACATAATATTTCATCAAACCCTTGGAAGGTGACCAATGACAGCATTAAACTCCCCCGGTATCGGGGATCCTTTTCAACTTATAAAAGAACTCATCGGCTCGGCCATGTATTTTGCCAATATACATGAGTATAAATCCCTGGTGGAAGACAAGGTGCAGAAGCAGACCTGCTGGGACAGGGTTCATATCATTGAATTTGACCCTGACAAGAAGAGCTTTGTGGATTACAGCCCCGAAGGAATCGCCGACAAACCAACAAGAATTTTTTATTCCTTCGAATCTCCTTTCATCCGTCAGATGATTTCCTCCACCGGTTATTATCGCAAGGAGCTTACCGAGGAATCCCCGGAGAATTTCGAAAAAAAGCTGGCCAAGGATGGCTACAGCAGTCTTTGCATATGCCCGGTTCTTCCCAGGGAACATTTTGCCGGTGTTGTTATGGGCATCGTTCAGGATTCATCCCAGGTAACCACCTCCGACTGCCGGATCCTGGAGCTGACTGCAGAAGTTGTGGCCCTGGCCACTCAGATATTCAGAAGCAACCGCCAGAACAGCCACCTCAACCAGAAGGTTCTGGACTATCATGACCAGATGATCCGCCTGGAATCCTTGAAGATAATGGGAGAGCTTACCGCCGGCGCTGCAGGGGATCTCAACAATATCCTTGCCGGGGTGATCGGTTCTCTTCAGCTGATGGAGGACAGAATCGAAGACCAGGAGATCCGGGATATCATCAGGGCTGTTCAGGAAAGCGCCCGGGCCGGCAAGGAAACTGTCCGCAACCTTCAGGAATTCAAAAAAGTGGATACCCAACAGGATCATCAGGTGATACCGTTAAAGGAACTGGTGGAGCGGGCAGTTCAGTTGACCCACTCCAAGTGGCTTGATGAGGCCATGGCCCGCAGTGTTGAATACCGTATTGAAACTGACATCCCCGTTGAAATGAATGTTTCCGGCAACCCAACTGCCCTGCTGGTAGCAATTATTCTCATCATATTCAAGCAGATTGAAGGCATTCCCGACGGTGGCAAAATTACCATCGAGGCGGTTCCCGTCCAGGGAATGATTCATATGGCTTTTCGAGCCGACCTTGCCCAGGGGCCCGAGGGAATACTGGCAGACCTGGATCCCTTTATTCATCGCAGTGAAGGTTCCCAGTTCTCCCTGAACCTTTCGGCAGCCCGGGAGATTCTTCGTCGCCACAATGGCGGTTTTGCCCAGGAATCTGTCATCGGGACCGGCACCAGAATAAGAATCCAACTGCCTCTCCATTCTTTGGATGACAGAACTGATTCTGACAGAAACAATATTCCTCCAGTCAGCTGTCCCAGGGCCAGGGGAGCAAGAATTCTGGTGGTTGAGGACGAACCGGTGGTTCGCCAGCTTCTGGAGGATATGCTGGAGGTGGAGGGTTTTCTGGTTGAATCCGCAGAAAACGGGCCTGCGGGACTTGACATGATCACAAAAGCCAGCTATGACCTTATAATCACAGACCTGGGAATGCCTGTCATGTCGGGCCTCGACTTTACCCTTAGAGTCCGCCATATTTTGCCGGATATCCCCATCATAATGGCCACGGGATGGGAATCAAGATTAGACAGGAAAAAACTGAAAGAGTATAAAATAAACCACGTTGTGGGAAAGCCCTTCCAGTTCAGGAAACTGATAGAATCCATCATCAGACTGTTGTGCAAAGAAAGCTGACCCCTGTCGGCTTCTTTGCAGGCTTCCGGCAGGGTTGTTTCCACCAAGACAAGGGATGAACCATTGAAAGCAGGGTTGAAAATGGTCGAAGTAATCATCCGACCATACAAAGACAAGAGCGATCTTGACAATATAACGGCAATAATGAAGGAAGCCTGGGAATATTATCTTCAGAACCCCGATGAGGAAAGGCTTCGGGAGCTACTTGAATATTACCTGATGGACGAAACCAAGAAGTTTTTTCTTGCCTTTGAACAGGATCGCCTGGTAGGTGTTGCAGAAACCACTCTGGTGGAGAGTTTCCGTTACCGCGGGGAGGAAGGCCGGCTGGATCTTATTTATGTTCGCGACAGTGCCTCGAATTATTACGATGTTCACTCCTCCCTGATGAATGCAATACTTGAGTATATGCGGGAAGAAAAAATTGACTTTGTAAGAGTGGACACAACCCTGGAAAACGCCGACGTTCTTTACGTTTAGTTTAATAGCTTCAATATATGCGACAATCAACAAACTGTTAACCCCTTGCCCCGGGATATTATCACGCTTAACACATCACATTTTAACCATTAACATTCATTTGTGAACCCCTAATAATAAATATTCATAATGCAGGAATAAAGGCAATAACATTGAATAATCCCTTAAAAAATACAGGGGTGAACAATAGTGAACAACTGGTTAAGCCTGAAAGAAGCCAGCGACATTACCGGCAAGAGCATACCAGCCCTCCGACAGGCTATCAAGAGGGGTAAACTCTCCGGCAGAAAAATTTCCGGCCCCACCGGGGATATGTGGATGATAGATCCAATAACCCTGGGCCTTGACACCATTGTGCCTACCGATGCGCCTGTAAATGACAACCCTGATGAATCCCCCCAATTCCCGGAAAAAACAAACAGCCTTAACACAGCAACAAGAAATTCAGAACATGTGTTCGACAAAACAATAGAACTTTACGAAAGAATCATAGATGAAAAGAGCCTGCTTAATAATGAGAGGGGTAAACACATTGACACCCTTAACATTCTGTTAGGCGACTTTCAGCAACGGATAAGGCTTTTGGAAGATGACAAGGAAAATCTGGAAAGCCGTTTCAAAATGCTCCCGGCTCCCCCGGAAACCATCCGGGAAAAATGGCTGGACACCCAGCAGAAGCAGGAGATATTCGAAAAGGAACGCAAACAGCTGACAGATCAGATATCCAACATGCAAAATCGGATAAACGAGTTGACGGATCGAAATTTAAAGCTCACCGAACTGGGAAGCAACACCAGGGAAGAAATAGAAGCATTGGGAACCAAACTGGAGCAAGCAGAACAGGATATAAAAACATCAGAAAACTACACGAAAAAACTTGAAGCAGAAAATGCCGAAGTCCAGGAAAAAAACATTAATCTTCTCCGGGAGATAAAAACCCTCAGGGAAGCTCTAAATAACAGCTCAGAAACAGCAGAAAAACTCCGGGACAATATGGCCCTCATAACCGGGGAAAAAGAAAAGCTGTCCCAGGAAAAAGAAAACATCCAGAAGGCTCTGCAGGAACTGTGGAGAGAAAAAGAAGAGCTGGAAAAACAGATCCGCCTTGAACAGGCAAAACCCTGGTGGAGAAGGCTTCTGTAAAATCCATGAACCACACAAGATATGGTTTCCCGTGAAACATTTGTGTAATTTTTCAATTTTTGACATATTATTAACTACTCATCAAGACCACATAACCAACAGTAAGGTGCATCAGAGGTATTATTCTAACTTCAGCGAAAGTTCTCACAGAGAATGAGTCCCCATCGGGATTATTGCGAGCAGATGCCAGCCTGAAATGTCAAATCTTCAACGTTTTTTTAGAAACTTCATATCCCTGGGGTTTGTAAACATAGTCAGCCGCCTTCTTATGGGGCTTGCGTTAATACACCTGATGCAGGTCCTGGGGCCGGGTACTTTTGGAATCCTCAGCTATGCCCAGGCCACTACTGTCTATGTGATAATCATATCAGTCATGGGAATTGACAGAGCCGGCATCCGGGATTTGGCCTCGGGAAAGATAGACGCCGGCAGGGTTTTCTCCGGGGTAATTATAGTGAAGTTTTTTCAAGCCATTGTTGCTTACGGACTTTTACTTATTTTTCTCTGTTTATCCCGGAACAGTTTCAATTCCAAATATCTGGCAATCTTTTTGGGCTTCATGGGGTTTGCCCAGATTCTCCTGCTGGAATGGTACTTCCAGAGTGCAGAAAAGATGCATCTGGTAGCCTTATACCGCCTGATTGTGGCAGTTTTACACGCCGGCGGAATATACCTGTTCATCAAAGAAAGCTCGCAAATATTTCTGTTCCCTGGCATCCAGCTCATCGCCACTGCCACAGGGATTATTTTCCTGGCAATTATTCTGGACAAACCCATCAGGCAGTTAAAGGTTGTCATAGACTGGGAATTTATGAAAAGATTATTCCGGGAATCCCTGGTCATCGGAATGTCTTTTGTTATGCTTCTGCTGTTATACAATTTTGACATCATCATTCTGGGGCTTTATCACAGTGAAGAGGTGGTGGGATACTACGGCGTAGCATACAAGCTGTTCACTTTCATCACCCTGCCCCTGACGGTATTCTTCGAAGCTCTGTTTCCGGTTCTTGTAAAAATGTTCAACAAGTCTATTGAACAGCTGAAAACAGTCGTGGGATACATCGACAAGCTGGCCCCGGCAGTTGTTTATCCCCTGATCATAAGCTGTTATTTTGCTGCCCCCTTTGTTATCGGCTTCTTTCTGGGGGAAAGATACATGCCCGCGGTTTTGCCTTTTCGAATTCTCCTGATTTCAGCCCTGGTGTCATTTCTCAACTATATCAACTCCAACGGCCTCATTGCCGTCAACAGAGAGAAGATGTATTTCTGGAGCCTCTTTCTTGCAGGGGTCAGCAATGTCATCTTGAATTTTATCTTCGTGCCGGTCCATGGGGCCCTTGGGGCAGTGGCAACCACCGCCACCGCTGAAATTCTGGGAGCCGGCTTTGCATATATATCCTTTCGAAAATCCATCGGCAACCAGTCCATGTTCCCCTGGCATAAAAAGCCCTTAACGGCATCGGTTTTAATGATCATATGCATCTTGGCACTGCCTGCGGGGGTTAACATTATTATCAGGATTATTCTGGGGTTTGTACTATATGCCATGGCCCTGGGTCTTATGAAATATATCACCGGCCAGGATATCAGGATGCTGGTGAAGGTTCATCCCTGGCTGGACAGCATCGCATCCAGACACATCCGATAATATAGGGCCGGGCCGGCAAAAATTTCTTTCAGGAGGTATCGGGTTTTGTGCAATACCACCGGTGCAATTTTTTGCGCCAGAGTCATGATTCCCATGGATGTCAGGGGGAAAAAGGTTCTCGATGTGGGATCCAGAGATGTTGACGGCAGTATCAGGCTTGTCATTGAAGCCCTAAAGCCGGCGGAATATGTCGGGACGGATATTGCCGGGGGCAATGGAGTTGACGTGATTTGCGATGCAGAAGATATTCTGGATAAATTCGGCCCCGAGAGCTTTGACATTGTCATATCCACCGAGGTGATAGAGCATGTCAGAAACTGGAAGAAAGTCGTATCCAACTTGAAACAGGCGACCCGCAGAGGCGGACTTCTGCTTATAACCACAAGATCCATCGGTTTTCCGTTTCATGGATTTCCCAACGATTACTGGAGATATCAGGTGGAAGATATGGAAAAAATCTTCTCGGATTTTAATATACTTGAGATTGAAAGCGATTCCCTGGGGCCGGGGGTTTTTATGCTGGCGGAAAAACCAGAGGATTTCCAGGAAAAGGATCTGTCGGATTACCGCCTTCATGCCCTGGCTCATGGGGAAAAGGTTCTGGAATTAAATGAATCCAGGGTCAGGAAGTTTTTAAAAATCAAGCTGTTCATGGAAAGAATAAAACACCTGGGTGTGAAGGTGGCAAGGAAAATGTGTTGATTTTAGCAGGTTAGCACGCCCCCTGCTGTTTGTTTCGAGAATGTTAATATGATTAGGATAAATTAACATAATAATCCAGAAACGTTAAGTGATTCAGGGTCATCTCAGGTAATAAAATATGATGAACAAGGATGAGTAACAGGATATTGACCAGACAGGTAGAAGGGTCAATAATCCGGTACACACTCAACAAAGGAGCAACAGAAGATGATACTGTCACTGCATCGGCGCTTCCCTGACGGAGATCACTGGGAGATTGACCCGACCCCCATAGGTTCAATCACCATGGAGCAGGGCCAGGTAAAACTGGACATGAGGGAAAGCCCAGTCAAAGCACAAATTCAGAGCATCCTTTCAAGACCGATTACTTATCTTGGCGGATTGTTTGATGATGACGCGGAAGATACCGTTCTGAGGGTAATCGACCGGGACTCCGGCGACTACAACAAAGCTCTCATCTACGAACTGCGCCGTTTCGGAATCGAAGCCAGGGAAAGAATCCCCGCCGGGGTCTGAATCGGGACAAGTTATAACGATGTTTCACATGGCAAAGTCCCCAGGGGGGGCTTTTTGTTTTTTTCAGAGAGTCAGGCCATTGTCATGAAAAGAATCAGGCTGATATTATTACTGCTGATGCTGACAGCCTTGATATGGTGGCCCCAGGGTTGCAGACCCGGGGAGCCGGATCCCCCTTCTATTTCTCCATCGCCGGTTTTCAGGGATCCGGCCCGGTGGAATACATTCTGCGGAAATTTTAACCGCACCGGCACAACCACCGCCACAGGCCCAAAGGAAGGCAGACTGGAATGGAAACTCCATTTAAATCGGGCAGTTCGATCCTCGCCGGTGGTGGACTCCCAGGGCCGGGTTTTTATCGGTTCCGATGACGGCGGGATTTACTGCATTTCCCCCGGGGGTGAGATTTTATGGCGTTTTGCCACCGGGGACAAGGTATTCTCAACCCCGGCGGTGTCAGAAAATCGCATATATGTGGGGAGCGACGACGGCCATTTGTACTGCCTGAATTATGCCGGAGAAGTCATCTGGAAATACCGGGCCGATGGATTTATCGGTTCATCACCCGCGGTGGACTCCGGGGGTATGATATACTTCGGCTCAGGGGATGGGCATATATATTGCCTTGATGGGGATGGCAAACTTGTCTGGCGTTATAAAACCGGCGACTGGGTATGGTCTTCCCCGGCTCTGACTGGTGATGGGGGGATTGTTATCGGTTCCGACGACGGTTATATATATCGGCTGAGCAACTCCGGCGAACTTCTTTGGAAGGTAAAAACAGGATACTCAGTGATGTCAACCCCGGCGGTTTCTCCCCAGGGCATCATATATTGCGGTTCTGACGACGGCAAGCTTTATGCCCTGAAGCCCTCGGGAGAAATCCTCTGGAAATTTGACGGCGGTTACCAGGCAGGCTCATCACCGGCAGTCACCGCCGACGGCACCATACTATTCGGCACCGAGGGAGGGAAATTTCTGGCGGTGGATCCCAACGGAGTGATGCAATGGGCCTTCTCTGCCGGGTATGATGTGTTCTCGTCACCAGCGGTGGACGGAGAAGGAAAAATATATTTCGGGTCCGCCAGCAGGTATCTCTACTGCATCGACAGGCAGGGGACCCTCCTCTGGAGATACAGGACCAATGATGTGATTCTGTCTTCCCCCTGCATAGCTCCCGACGGCAGTCTTTATTTTGCATCCACAGATGAGCACCTCTACAAAATCTCCCAGGATTGATAAACTTGACAGACAGGAAAATCCCTTGACCGGCCCTATCTGTTCCCGGTCTGCCGACGGCCCTAATTTTTATTCAGGTTCAGTCCTGGAGATCCATCCCCCCCCGGCTCATCTGTTCATTCCCTGAACTCCTCAAGTATTATTTCCTCCACGGGGTATCCGAGGTTTTCCAAGGGTTCATCGAAGTTATCCACATCCCCTACTATGATGATGGTCATTTTATCGGGTTGGATATATTTCTCGGCAACCCGGAGAACATCATCGGCAGTCACCGAGGCATACCCCTGAAGGCATCCCTGGTAATAATCCATGGGAAGATCGTAGTATTCCAGCATCATCAGTCTTGCTGTCCGGGAAAGGGGATCCTGAAACTTGAACAGGAAGCTGTTAGTCAGGGCATCTTTGGCGGCATCAAGCCGTTCTCTGCTGACTTTTTTTGTGCGGATCTCCCCGATGGTATCCATCATCAGCTTTGTTGCCCGGATTGTGGCATCGGTGCGGGTGGAGCTTACGGCTCCCATGGTGCCAATTTCATCCCCTTCGGTATTAAAATAGGATCCCACCGAGTATGCCAGCCCTGCATCGGATCGAACTCTTTCCACCAGCAAACTCCCGAAACCCCCGCTTCCCAGGATGTAATCCATGACTTCGATGGCGTAGCGGTCGGGGTTGTTTCTTCTCACTCCCAGGTGTCCCATCCGTATGTATGACTGGCTTATGTTCTTGCGGGCAAAGAACACACCGGGATAAAACTGAAACTCCACCTTCTGGAGCCGTTGGGGAAATTTTTCTTTTTTGGGCCACTGAGCAAAATGCCTGTTGAACAGGGCAATCATCTCATCCCGGTCAAAATCCCCCACCACCGCGAACATCATATTGTCAGGATGGTAAAACCGCTGATGCCATTCAATTAAATCCTGGCGGGTGATGGATTTGACAAACTCCCAGTCATGCTCCCAGCTGTAAGAATAATCGGGATAAAGCCGGGAGTAAAACTCCAGCTGTCCGATGTTGGAGGCCTGTTCATTTCGCCGTATGAGGGCCAGTTTGATCTGGCTTCTGGCCAGTTCAATCTCCCTTTCATTGAAGGCAGGCTCCCGGAGGACCCTGGCCATCAGTTCAAAGGCAGGTTCAAGCTGGCTCGATATGACATTCAGATGAATGTTTCCTGTTTCCGTGTCGATGGAGGTTTCCAGGGACGCGGCCATAAAATCCAGTTTTTCGTTCAACTGATCCGGCGAAAGACCCTTTGTACCACCGGTTCGCATCACCGACCCGGTGATCTCCGCCACTCCGAAGTAATCTCTGCTTTCATAGGCGGAGCCGGTGCGAATGATTCCCACAATATCCACCTGAGGGGACGAATGATCCTCCTTCAGATATAGAATCATCCCGTTATCCAGCACCAGCCGTTCAACATCCACCCCCACTTCGGGCACCTTGAAATCCAGGGGAGGAAACTTCATGGACTGGACTTTTTCAAGGCCCAAAGATGGCGGTTTGTCCCGATCCTGGGGGGACATGGATTCCCCGGCTACTGACGCAACGCAGGGTTGAACAAGTATTGTCAGGATAATCAATGCCAGAATGATTCTGCGAAGCTGTATCTTCATGTTCATTTACCTCCCTTTTCCGGGTCTGCCCCGGCAGGATCTGCAGGTTTTTTGGATTCGGGAACCAGAGTCACCACAGTGCGTCTTTCCCGGGTGAAGTATTTATTTGCCACCCTTTGAATATCTTCAGGGGTTACTTTGTTCAGGCGGGCCCTGGTGTCGAATCTCCTCCAGTCCCCTTTTATTAGATATGCATGGGCCAGGGAATGGGCCAGGGAAAAACGGGTGGTGAGGGTGTCCAGGTAATCCTTTTCAATCCAGTTTTTTGCCTTCTGGAGTTCCCTTTGGGTAACAGGTTCGGTTTTGAAGCGATCCAGCTCCTGATATATGGCCTCTTCCAGATCCCCGGCGGTGTTGGGTTCCCGGGGTATGGCCGAGATGTAAAAAAGATTTGCATAATTCATGGTCCAGTTCCAGCCCGTCACAGAATATGCTATCTCCTCTTCCACAAGATTCCGGTAAAACCGGCTGGTTCTTCCTTTAGAAACCAGATATGAAATCACATCCAGGGCGTCTTCATCGGGATGTCCCGGTGTCGGCCCCTGAAAACCTATGGTCAGGCGAGGTTGTGATGCTTCAAACATAAGCTCAGCCCGACGTTCACCCCGGCGTTCCGGCTCCCGGGTAAACACCGGCGGAGGATCTGCCTGCCGGGGAATATCCCCGAAGTAACCATCCACCATCTTCCGGGCCGACTCAAAATCCACATCTCCCACCAGCACAAGGGCCGTGTTGTTGGGAGCGTAATACTGCCTCAAAAAATCCATCACTCTGTTACGGCGCATCGACTGGATGTCTGATTCCCATCCAAGAACATGATGGCCATAGGGGGAGGCGTGAAACATATTGGACACAAAATTGTAAAACAGAAAATAACCAGGGTTGTTGGCGTACATTCGATACTCTTCGTGGACAACATCCCGTTCAGAATAAAACTCCCGGAAGACCGGTTCTTTCATCCGCTGGGATTCCAGGTATGCCCAAATCTCCAGCCGGTTGGAAGGCAGGCTCAGGTAATAATCGGTGCTGTCAAACCCCGTGGATGCATTAAGACCCCTGGCGCCATGGGTGTTGTATATATAATCGATCTCGTTCTTGCGGATATATTTTCGTTGTTTCTCCTGTTGCTTCTTCACTTCTTCCCACAGGCGGTCAATCTTATCCTGATCCATCTCTTGATAATCATTCAACCCCTTGGCCCGTTCCCGATCAATCTCATCCATAAGCCCATCGATTTCCTCCATGATGGGGACTTCCGCTTCATAATTCCAGGTGCCGACTTCCCGGGTTCCCTTGAACATCATATGTTCCAGCAGGTGGGCTGTACCGGTGATGCCTGCATGTTCATTGACAGACCCCACCCGGTGATACCGGTAGCAAAGCACCGTAGGCCACTGCCGGTCTTCCACCACCATCAGCACCAGCCCGTTGGGGTATTCATGAACCCGGACATCGGGGGTATAATCCCGGGCCAAGGCGGAAACTGTCAAAAAACACAATAACAGCACAAGCCCCGCCAGGATCCTGTTGTGGATTTTTTTCATTATCGATTAACCTCCCCTGGTAATTCTCAATGGAAGTTATTCAACATCAGACATCAAATGCCCTTATATCAATCGTGAAAAATCAGAAATTGTTTCCCTGGGGGAACCGGAATGAGCCATCCAACGGCAGTTGTTATAGAAAAACCCTGTGGAAACAGCCCTTCATCAACATCCATGGCATCTGGGCCAAGGGAAGGAAAAAATCCCATGATTATTGAAGCAGTCAGGGATAATTTCATCCAGGCGATATCTTTTTTTTTAGGAGGGGGAACAATGGAAGCCTTTTCAATTTATCTGCCCTGGGTAGGGGTATTGGGCATGATATGTGCAGTCTTTACATATCTAAACATGAAAAAATACCCTGAGGGAACAGACAAGATGAAATCCATTGCCGAGAAGATCCACAAAGGGGCGATGGTGTTTCTGAGGAAGGAATACTCCATCATCATTATTTTCATGGCGGTGGTGTTTCTGGCCCTGGGCCTTTCAATCAAAACCCCTGACGGCCAGCCCATCGGCTGGTTTACCGGGCTTGCTTATCTTTGCGGTGCTCTTTTTTCCATGGGCGCCGGCTGGCTGGGGATGGAAGCTGCAACCCATGCTAATGTCCGATCCTGCCAGGGGGCAAAAGACGGCGGAACGCCCCTGGCCCTGAAGATCGCCTTTCAGGGAGGCTCGGTCATGGGCATATCTGTTGCAGCCCTGGGAGTAATCGGCCTGGGTGCCCTGTATCTTCTAACCAAGGGAGATCCCGTCAACGCTCCCATCATCATCAACGGTTTTGCCATGGGCGCATCCAGCATTGCCCTCTTTGCCAGGGTCGGCGGAGGCATATACACCAAAAGTGCCGATGTGGGCGCAGATCTTGTGGGCAAGGTGGAAGCAGGCATCCCCGAGGATGATCCCCGGAATCCCGGAGTCATCGCCGACAACGTGGGGGACAACGTGGGGGACACCGCAGGAATGGGCGCGGACCTGTTTGAATCCTATGTGGGATCTGTAGTGGCTGCCATTGCCATCGGAGTTACCCTCAGCAATGTTCTCAGCGAACAGCTTGTATTCATGTCATACCCCATATTCCTTATCACTGCAGGGCTTCTGGCATCCCTGGCAGGGATCTATTCCATGGATCTCCTTAAAAACACAGAACCTGCCGCAGCCCTCAAGTATTCAATGATTATCTCGTCGATACTGTTCTTTCTGGGTTCTTGGTTCATCACCAGAAGCATGCTGGCGCCCCTGGGTCAGTTCAACGTTTTCTGGGCATCAGTGGTGGGGATGATATGCGGTCTGGCCATCGGCTATGAGTCGGAATACTTCACATCAGGCCCTCCGGTTCAGGAAGTGGCCAGAGCTTCGGAATCAGGCCCGGCAACCACCATTATAACCGGTATTGCCGTGGGGTTCAAAAGCTCCATCGCTCCGATTCTGACCTTGTGTGTCGCCATCTTCCTGGCCTTCAAGATGGGGGGACTCTACGGCATCGCCATGGCGGGCATCGGCATGCTGGCAACCATCGGGGTGGTCATGTCCACGGACTCCTACGGCCCGATTGCCGATAATGCCGGGGGCATCGCCGAGATGAGCGGTGCAGGCCCGGAAATCCGCAAAATCACCGACAAACTCGATTCCATCGGCAACACCACCGCCGCGGTGGGGAAGGGTTTTGCCATCGGCTCTGCAGCTTTGACAGCCCTGGCCCTGTTCTCGGCATTTCAGCGAACCACCAACATTACTGCCATCGACCTGACCAATGTGAGCACCATGATCGGCCTTCTCTTAGGATCCATGATGCCCTTTGCCATCGCCGCTCTCACCATGGAAGCAGTGGGCCGGGCAGCTAACGTGCTGGTGGTGGAGATCCGCCGGCAGTTTAAAGAGATTGCCGGCCTGATGGAAGGCAAAGCCGAACCGGAAATCGACAAGTGCGTGGAGATTGTCACCGCCGGCGCTCTCCGGGAGATGATTCTTCCGGGACTCCTGGCAGTGATTGCACCTCTTCTGGTGGGCTTTATCATTGGCACCGAGGCCCTGGGAGGATTCCTGGCAGGGGCCACTGCCACCGGCGTTCTGATGGGTATATTCATGTCCAACGGCGGAGGCACATGGGATAACGCCAAAAAATGGATTGAAGAAGGGAACCTGGGAGGCAAAGGCTCCGAGGCCCACAAAGCAGCAGTCGTCGGCGACACCGTGGGGGACCCCTTCAAGGATACTTCCGGGCCTTCCATGAACATCCTCATCAAACTGATGGCTGTAGTGTCCCTGGTGTTTGCCCCGGTTCTGGCAAACGCAACTCCCCTGCTGGCGCAAATCCCGATTATTGCCCAGTTTATCAGGTAACTGCTGTTAACAGGATTGCTATAAAGCTCCTCCTCACAGGGGAGCTTTATTAATTGGGTTTTGGGATTGGGTCAAATTAATTGGACGACTTGGGGGATTATTGACAGGGTTTATTGGCGAACCTTTTTCTTGCCCCAATTTAAAATGGAGGAATGTATCTCGGGATTGAATCTTTCCGAAATGTCCCATCATCGGGCCGATTTATATGTTTTCCTTATTCAAACCCTTTTGACAAGGTTCTCCAAACCTCGAAAAGATAACTCACACCGACACATTAACAACGGCCCGTGGGCCATGTCCCACCGATCATGACAATCCCGTGTCATTTTGGGCACTTCTAAAGTGTCCCACGGCCCGAGAGGTTTTTTTGCCGGACTGGTTTGACAGTCTGCATCGGCCTTGATCCTTTCATCTGGCATCGGCTCATCTGATAATATTTGACCACAACTTTTTCTAACTCCACCGGGACAAAAGTCCCGGCCTCAAACAAGAAAAAGTTCTGAATATTATCGATTCGCCTCTTTGATGAAAGGGGCCTTGCAAGCCTGATCAGAACCAGCCCGGCGGGGAGGATCATTCTGCCAGATTTTTGAGGAAATT
>CAYNGH010000021.1:0-33197 GCA_964396845.1 uncultured bacterium
CATCCATCGGGGTGTTCAAAGCGGACTCCGAACAGGTCAAATTCCGCCCGGGTGTATTGAATTTCCGCCTGGGCTGTTGCAATGGTGACCAACACAAACAAGAAACTTAGAAACAACACCGGGAGATTCAGTTTCCTCTTCATAAAATTATCATCCTCTCATGAAATATTTTACATAAAAAGTTTAACAGCGACCCGGGTTTTTCCTGTCCCGATAAAAGCCAGAAATTATTCCCGGTTATTTCCCTGCAAAAAAAATATCGATGAGAATAAAATCCGGGAGGATTTGGGATCGTTTCATAGAAGGCTTTCCTCACAGGGATCAGCTGAAAATTGAGGATTAAACTGCTTCACAAACCGGCAAAATCTCCAAAAATGACATTTTATATAAGTAAAACTGGATTCTTCAGGGGATCGCCCGTATCAGCGGGCTGTCCCTTATTATATTTTCAGAATAATTCACAGAGGGGAATGGGTTTATGAGAGAGATTCATGTGGATGAGATTATCAGCCAGGTCAGCAGGATGTGCATTGAGGCAAACCTGTATCTGCCCGATGATGTGACTGCTGCCATCGAGAAGGCCCGAGCCGGGGATCCTTCGCCCCAGGCCAGGGAAGTTCTGGGCAGACTGCTGGAAAACTCACAGATTGCCCGGGAAGAAAAAACTCCCCTGTGCCAGGATTGCGGTCTGGCGGTTTTTTTCCTGGAGCTGGGTCAGGATGTTCGGATCACCGGGGGCAATCTGACAGATGCCATCAACCAGGGTGTCCGCCAGGGCTATGAAGAAGGTTACCTGCGAAAATCCGCAGTGTGGGACCCGGTATTTGCCAGGAAAAACACCGGGGACAACACCCCGGCAATAATATATACAGATGTGGTGGAAGGAGATCGGCTCACCATCACCTTTGCTCCCAAGGGAGGGGGCAGTGAAAACATGAGTGCCCTGGGGATGCTCAAGCCTGCCCAGGGGTCTGCGGGAGTGCGGGATTTCGTGGTAAAATCCGTTGACAACGCCGGGGCAAATCCCTGTCCTCCCATTGTTGTGGGGGTGGGCATCGGCGGGACTGCCGACAAGGCGATGCAACTGGCAAAAAAGGCAATCATGCGGGATCTTGGATCAAAAAATCCCAACAGTGATATGGCAAGGCTGGAAGAAGAGATCCTCCGCCATATCAACCAGCTGGGAATCGGGCCTCAGGGTTTTGGCGGAAGCACCACTGCCCTGGGGGTAATGATCGAGGCATTTCCCTGCCACATTGCCAGCATGCCTGTGGCGGTGAACATCCAGTGTCATTCTGCCCGGCACAAAAAGACAGTAATTTAGCAGATGGAAGAGGGGGTTACTTATGAAGATAGAGCTTCCCATAACTCGTGAAAAAAGCCAGAAACTCCGCTCAGGCGATACTGTGGAGCTTTCCGGTGAAATGTATGTGTGCAGGGATGCAGTGCATAAAAAATTAATCGAGGCTCTGGATCGGGGCGAAGAACTGCCCCTGAATCTGGAAAACCAGACCATCTATTATATGGGGCCTTCCCCGGCCAGACCCGGCCAGGCCATCGGTTCTGCAGGGCCTACCACCAGTGGCCGGATGGATTCCTATGTTCCCCGGCTTATGAAGGCGGGACTCAAGGGGATGATTGGCAAAGGCCCCCGGAACCAGGAAGTCAAGGATTCGATTATAAAACATGGCGGAGTATATTTTGCCGCCATCGGCGGAGCAGGGGCATTAATTTCCCGGGCCATAAAAAAAGCCCAGGTGGTGGCCTATCCTGAGCTTGGCCCTGAAGCCCTGCGAAAGATCACCGTGGAAGATTTTCCCGTTGTAGTGGTAAATGACATGCACGGCGGAGATCTGTATATTGCTGCAAAGGAGAAATACAGGACCAGCGGTAAGTGACGGTCTGTAAGTGGCAGAGATGTCCCAGAGTGAGGCAAACAACGAAGTAATTTACGGAGATACCCCCAGCAGTGTTCTCTGCTGGCTGGGTGGATGCCTTGAAGACGGCAGGGATAAAATCCTGGTCGCCAGGGGATGGTGCAAGAAATGCGGCATCTGCATGAGCATCTGTCCGGTGAAAGCCCTGGACAGGGATGAGGAAGGGTATCCCATTGTTGACAATGACAAATGCATAAGCTGTGGAAACTGCGAGATAATGTGTCCGGATTTTGCAATAGCCGTTTCCTGTCTTAAAGAAAAGTCCAAATAATCAAGCCTGCCATCAGGCGGTATTTTTATTCAATTGCAAGATTACACCGTCCCGGTGAAGTCGATGCATTAACAGGGAGAATCTTATGGGATTGAAAATAAAATCCAGGCCGATTTCTGACCTTGGCTACATTGATTACCAGGAAGAACATCTGATATACGGTTTTGTCCAGGGTAATGAAACCTGCGCCGAGTCGGCGGTTCTGGCGGGTTGTGATTTTTTTGGCGGTTATCCCATAACCCCGTCATCAGAGATTGCCGAGGTCCTGTCCCGGAGGCTTCTTCAGGAGGGCGGGGCATTCATCCAGATGGAAGATGAAATCGCCTCCATGGCGGCCATCATTGGAGCATCTCTGGGGGGGGCCAGGTCTATGACTGCCACATCAGGGCCGGGGTTTTCCCTGATGCAGGAAAACCTGGGCTATGCCATCACCGCGGAGGTCCCATGCGTGGTGGTGAATGTTCAACGGCTGGGGCCTTCCACCGGCGGGCCGACATCCCCTGCTCAGGGGGATATGATGCAGGCCCGATGGGGCACCCACGGAGATCATCCCATAATCAGCCTCTGTCCATCCACAATACAGGAAGTTCTTGAGTTGACAGTGGTTTCCTTTGATTTTGCAGAACGTTATCGAACCCCGGTGGTTCTATTGATGGATGAAACCATCGGCCATATGAGGGAACGGGTTACCTTTCCCCGGAAGAGGGACATCAAAATCTTCGATCGTCTTCGAAGTCTGCCTCCGGGGGAGGAATATCTACCCTACAGTATGAGCTGTGAAAATGGAGTCCCTCCCCTGTTGAGTTTCGGTGAAGGTGCCCGGTATCATGTCACAGGACTGATTCATGACGAAGCAGGGTTCCCCACCCGCCGCCAGGATGAGATCCAGGAATGGTATGCAAGAATCTACAAAAAAATTGACATGGGAAGAGATACTATAGACTTATATGACACATACAACCTGGAGGATGCCGACACCGTCATCATCTCCTATGGCATCTCAGCCCGGACCGGCCTGGAGGCCATGGTTCGTGCCCGCAGGGCAGGTCACAGGGTTGGGCTGATCAAACTGCTTACCATATGGCCATTCCCCGAGGATATGATCCGGGAAGTCCTGAACAATGTGGATCGGGTTATTGTGCCGGAATTGAACCGGGGGCAGATAATCCTTGAGATTGAAAGGCTCAACCGGCGGGGCATTCCCATTATCGGGGTCAACCGTTATGACGGCGGTATTTTAAACTTCAAATCGGTGCTACAAGCTATAGGAGGTTAAATATCTGATGGAAAGAACCGCCTGCCTGGTTCAGGAATACCTGCGGCCCACCAAAAAATTCCCATCAGTCTGGTGCCCGGGCTGTGGTGACGGCATCATTCTGGGGTGTATTCTCCGGGCTGTCCGTCGCATTGGCTGGGACAAGGACGATGTAGCCATGGTCAGCGGTATCGGCTGTTCTGGAAGAATGCCGGTGTATGCGGACTTCAACACCCTTCACACCACCCATGGAAGGGCTCTGGCCTTTTCCACAGGATTGAAGCTGGCCAACCAGAGGCTTCATGTGATAACCATCATGGGGGATGGCGATGCCATGGCCATCGGCGGGAACCACTTCATTCATACCTGCCGGAGAAATGTCGATCTCACTGCCATTGTCATAAACAACCGGATATACGGCATGACCGGGGGCCAGTGTTCTCCCACCACCCCCACCGACAGCATTGCCACCACCAGTACCTTCGGCAACATTGATCAGCCCTTCGATGTGTCCTTTCTGGCAGAAGCCGCGGGGGCATCCTTTGTGGGCCGATCCACCGTGGCTCATCCCCGGGAGTTGGAGAACATCATTTTCAGGGCATTCCAGAAGAACGGTTTCGCCGTGGTGGAAGCTATATCCAACTGTCATACCTACTTTGGCAGGCTCAACCGGGTGGGACAGGCCCCGGAGATGATCCGCTGGTTCAAGGAGAATACTGCCCCGGTGAAGACTCCCCAGGAAAAGCGCCAGGGAAAGATGACCAGGGGAATCTTTGTTGACAAGGACATCAAGGGCTATGTGGATTATTACCGGGAGCTGATGGAAAAATCCATGGTTGCCAAGGACAGGGTTCTGGAAGAACGCCAGCAGAGAAGCATGGCCAGGTCAACTAAAAGATAGATTGAACGGGATTATGGAGGAAACCATTCCATGGAGGAAAGATTTGACATAAGACTCGCCGGCCTCGGCGGACAGGGATTGCTTCTGGCGGGTTTGATTCTGGGTGATGCTGCAGCAGTCCACGAGGGCCTCAATGCAGTTCAGACCATCAATTATGCTCCCCTGGCCAGAGGAGCGCCAAGCCGGGCCGAGGTGGCCATTTCCCGAGGGCCCATATATTTCCCGGAGGTTGAAGAAGCAGATATCCTGCTGGCAATGAGCCAGGATTCTTTTGACTCATTCAGGGACACCATGAAGCCTGGCGGTGTTATCATAGTTAATTCCAGCGATGCCAAGGAAACTCCCGGCGACAATGTGGTGAGCTTTCCCATATCCAGGCTTGCCAGAACATATACCGGCAGAGAAATAACCGGAAGCATCCTTGCCTTGGGAATAATCAGCAAGCTGACAGGCATGGTCAGTGCTGACTCCATAAAAAAATCCATCCAGCAGAGAGCGCCCAGGGGCACTGTAGAGTTGAATCTCAAGGCACTGGACGTGGGGCTGTCGGTGGAGATCCCGGAAAAATTCTGCACTGCCTTTGCGCCTCAATAAAAATGCGCTCACCAGGAGCGCATAGTCAAAATATGGCGAAAAATTAGGGGCCTGCTGTAGTTTCTCTATCCCTTCAGAGGAGTTCTGGGTTTGTAGTCGCCTCTTGCATAGACATCCAGGAGTTTATTAAAAAAATTCATCCTGGAGTTAAGTATTGATCTTTCAAATCCTGACATGTCCCCCCGGGTAAACTGGTTGTGAATGACCCGGGTTCTGTGAAGGTAATTCTTCAGGTAATGGGTTTCGTGACTGTTATATACACCGCCCTGAACACCTTTTTCTATGGCTCCGGACATACTGCCATAAAAATCCTCGCCGGGAATCTGGAAAGCATTATTTGCATCGCTGGCATTAACAAAACCGTTCAAGAAAGAATCCAACACATGCCGGCGATCCCGGAGAAGCCTCTGCCTCCAGGGGGTCATTCCTTTTATGTCCCAATCCTGCTGAAGGGCCTGGGTTTTTGACAGATATCTTTCCATATACCTGAACTTTGATGAGGAGATATTCCCCCTTGTGCCCAGGTATTTCAGCTGGTTCTGAGCCTTTGAATAATATGCCTCATTAGCCATTCTTCCTACATCCACAAGATCACCTCTTATCAACCTGTTAATACTATTATAACCTCTTATCCCGAAAAAGTAAATATTTTCATGTCCTGGGATTTGCATAGGCTGTATTAATTTTGGCCCTTGAATAAAGGAAATTGAGCCTGTCGATAAAAAATAATCATATCAGAAAAAATTGGAAGCTATAAGCATGACAATCTATTCATATTCAGGTCTGGATCATATAAGCATCAACCTGCCTCCAGAAGAGGACATTCTGGAGATCCAAAATCTTCTTAAAACCTCGGGGTTCCCTTTTTCCGGGAATTCCGGCGCCAGGGGTGAGGATTTCATATCATACAATATTTTTACCGGCCCCTGTTATCTGGAGATGATAAAACACAACTACCCGGAGTCCCAGAATCCGCCACCGGGCAGGGTTTTGGGAATCACTCTGGGGACCCGGCATATTTATGAAATTTATAAAATCCTCAAAAAAACCGGTTTTGATATTGATGAGCCGGATAGAGGTCAATACGAAAAGAAACGCAGTAAGACTTCCCTCCCCTACTTCACCCTGGCCATGCCGATGTTGGAAGGACTGACCCTGAAGATCCAATGGATCCAGAGGGATCCCATGCTGGAGAATCTTCTCATGTCCTCTCCTGAGCCTAACAGCCGGAAGACCCGAGGGGCGTGGAATTATGACACTGTAAAAATAACCGGCCCTCTCACCAGCAGAGATGTTTCAGTGCTGGAGCGAGTTTTTTCCGGATTTGCCCTTGAAAGCCCCTTGGAATTGAGCCGGGGAAAAATACTCTTTGTCCGGGGTGACGAAGAACATGTCCTCCTGCGGTGTTCCGGGGCCCGGGGAGAGTATTCAGGCAGGGAAGTTTCACTGTTCAACCTTGCCATTAAAACTTGATTGGGGAATCAGCCATTATGGATATTTCAAAAAATATTTCCAGCCAGTATCCCAAGGTCCCGCCAGTGGCCCTTGGCACATGGGAAGAGCTTTACCGTCAATCGGTGGAGTTTAGAAATGTCAAGCCCTGGCGATATGTCCAGGAGCAAGATATCTTTGCAGTGGAGGACCCGGTGACGGGCCAGCCGGGATTCTGCCATATCACCGGTTCCGGGGGAATGCATCGGGCACTTTCGATATACCGCGGGACAGCTGGTCTTCATTTTATCATGAATCTGCTTCGAAACCAGGAAAAAATCGAGCCTGAGTCCATCCTCCTCAACTGCGACAAGCTGGAGGCATCCTTTGAAGACCGGGGGACCCTGGATGAAAAGGATCTGGATATCATAAAAAAACTAAACCTGCAATTCAGAGGCAGACTCAACTGGCCCATGTTCAGGGATTACAGGCCGGGGTATCTGCCATGGTTTGTTGACGAGGAAGGAGCAAAATTTTTAAACCATGCCCTCAGAATGGCATATCTTGTTTCCATGAACGTCTATGCCGGCGGTGATACAGTCCCCAGCCCCATGGAAACGGGCCGTTTCACCCTATTCCGTCTGGAGGAGATTGAGGGCGAAACAAAGCTCAAGGGTGAAATCGCCGACATCCCCAGCTCTGAGTCGAATAAGACATGCGTAAAGATTGACGAACTGCGCCTGGCTCGTCTGGCCAGAAAAATCACCAGTCACAGCGGCATATGGGAGGTGGGAGGCGTTTTCTCCCAGGTGGCCATTACCGACAAGACCCGGAACAGACCTTATTTTCCGGCTATTCTCCTGTGGGTTGACAACTCCAGCGAAAAGGTCGTATATCATCAGCTGGCCAAAAAAGAAAATATCATGAATATGCTGGCGGAAGGGACCCTGCAGGCCATCGAAAATGAAGACAGAGCACCGGTGGAGATTCGTGTTTTTCTCGACAGCACATACGAACTGCTTCAACCGATGGGGGCAAAATTCCGCAGTCTTGTAACCCTTGCCCAGCCATCCCCCCTGATGCAGGGTTTCCTGAAGTTTGTAAAGGCCACCATTGAACAGCCGGAGATTTTCGGAGGCATGGGATAAATTTTTTTCCATAAGAAAAATTTGTTTTGCCAACTTTTTTATTCAAGGAAGGAAATTTCCCCTGACAAGTGGAATTAATAAGCCGGTTCGGATTATACCCCATGCCGGGGCCTGTATTTATCCAGGGCGGATAAAGCCGATGACAGCGGGATTTATGAAACAAAGGAAAATAAATCCGGCAGATCCGGTCAGGCTGGGGCCGTAACAGGCAGGCTGGTATAATCCTGAAATTACATCATTTACAGAAAGGAGTCGGATGATGAGGAAAGGTCTTATCGCACTCATACTGCTCGTTGCAGTGGCCTTTTTAATGACCGGCATTGCCCGGGCCGAAGAGCCTTCCAGTGTCGGATCAGTTATCGAAGAAAAGGTTTACCAGACTTATAACGAGTATGTATATCCCACCGGAAACAGGATGTTTTATCTTCCCCGGTGGCACGAGGTGAAATTTGACTGTCACAACGGCAAATTTTTCCAGTTGAAGTACTACTCCTATCACATGCGGGAGCTGCCCGAAATCAATGAGGAAGGGACATTTGACTGCAAAGTCTATTTCTACACTCCCACAGGACAGCTCTTTGGAATCAGAAGAGTAAAGGATCTCGACAAGAACCGTTACATTTCGATTCCCCATAATGACCGTTCACCAAACTATGAACGGCTGATAGTCCGCATTGAGAACAATACTGATCTTAACAAGGACTTTAACTTCAAGGTTATTGATCCTGTGGACCCGGTCATGGGGACCCCGATGAAGAGAGCAAACTTCCGGGTAATCATGCACTGAGCCATCGGCGCAAAACCAGATGAAAATGAAAACACGTCCAATAGGGCGTGTTTTTTTATCAGATTATTCTCTTAGAGTTTCATCATTTACAAGACCGGCAATGATGGACTCGGGATGCTCTCTCCCGGAATCATCCTCCAGGAGTTGCCATGTAGCATAACCTTGTTTGCCAAGGTGTTGTTTTCCCACCATGTGAACTCCGGTTATTTCCGGGTGCGTCTTGATGGTTGTGTATCCCCTGACAATGGCGGCAACCACCGCTTCTTGAAGAACAATCACCTGGTCCCCGGTATTGATGGCGGTGCGAAGGTGCCGGTGAGGTCTGCCGGGGGAAGCGATGGTGACTGATTTTACCTGCTGATTCCGATATATTCTGACTGCCGGCACTGGTGATTCCAAGATTCTCCTCCACCTTCCTGTCAGGGAGTATAAACTTCCGATACCATCCTGATATTGTTGACCACAGCCCGCAGTACGCTGACCTGGGTTTCTTCTCCATCCCTGGTGACTGTTTCGGTCACTCTCTGCCGGGTCAGGGCCAAGGTATAATAATTCGTGGTATCGGCCACCGGCGAGGGAGTGAAATCGAACATGATGTTCCCGGAGCCGTGGTCTTTCCAAATATAACTGACTGCCTGGAAAGAGTTGAATTGGTAATCGGTGGAAATCTGCAGGCACAGGGTATCCCATACTTCCCTGTTACTCTGGAGGGCCTGCCGGTCAAATCGTTCATTTCTGGCGATGCTGAGGCTGTCATCCAGGGGATTGGAATTCCGGATGCCCCGGGAGAGCACCATTCCACCCTGGCGGGGGACAAAATCAAAGGCCGAGTCGGGATTTCTGGCAGACTTCAGGAAGGATATGGCATCCTCCAGTGCCCAGGAAGTGCTGATTATCCGATCCGATGTGACAATTACAGGCTCCAGGTTTCCCACCAGAGGATATTTGCTTTTGCTTCCGGGATATATGTCCAGTATCCGCAGGGTAATCGACTTTACCGACGGGTTATTGGAAAACAGGATAACCATGTCCCGATGGGGATCGGAATCAAAAAACCGATAATATGTCCGCTTTTCCACCCTGTCGCCCCGATCCAGTTCCAGTTGAAATTTCTTCAGTCGGGCAAAGTCATCATAATACTCATCTCTGCCGAAGCCGGGAACAATCCGCAGGGCAGCTATCCTGGCAGGAGTGGTGAAGGTCATTTTGATCCATTCTGGTTTTTTGGGGTCAAAGTCCCTTGCAGACATCCAGGGTCTATCCGGCCTCTGGTTAAAGGCCTGATCCGGCGAAAAGTTGATGTCCTCATATTCGTCACAATAACTGGAGGCTGTCACGATAACATTCTGCTCATTTGTTACCAGGGCCCACTGGGCAGAAGCCTTACCGGTAAACAACCCTATCATCAATCCCAGTGTCAGGGCTATGATAAATAATCTCTGAAATAATCGTCGTCTTGTTGTCATATTGAACCCTTTCCCAATTATTGCCCTCATTTTGAACAAACAACTGCGGACAGAAAAATTTTTCTTTGTTCATGGAATAATACCTTCCAGATGCTGTATATTTTATTCGAGATAACATTCTGCAAAAATTATACTTCAAGGAGGACAGCATGAAAAAAGGAAGGTTATTCCTGTTATTGTTGACGGTGATCCTGTCGGTTTTATTTCTTGTGAATCAGAATCTGGTGGAAGCCAGCCGTCCTGTTCCGGGAAAGGATCCTGTCAAAAACTACCTGTCCCAGTGTGATCTGAAAAAACCTGTCATTCATCGCAACCTGACCATAATTCCGGTGATAGGCCCAAAAACCTCTTTAAGCGTTCTCACCCTGGACGAAGCACTGGAATCAAAGCTCCTGACAATCAAGGAAGTCAGCCAGCAGGGAACTGTCAACACCCTGGCAGTTTACAACGAATCTAAAAGCCATGTTTTCATCATGGCCGGCGAAATTCTGGCTGGGGCAAAGCAGGACAGAGTTCTCAAGGAAGATGCCCTGATTCCACCCAACAGCGGAAAAGTGCTGGTAAACGCCTATTGTGTAGAACAGGGACGCTGGGCGCACAAATCCGACAAATTTTATTCCGAGAACAAGGCCGCCAACATATCCGTCCGCCAGTCGGCCCGGGACATGGGGACCCAGGGAGCCGTTTGGGGAAAGGTGGCGGAAACCAACAGGGCCGTTGCTGCCGATGCTCCAACCCAGTCCCTGTCAAGTTCATTTGAATCAGAAAAAGTCCAGAAGGAAAAGAAAGAATATTCCCGGCACTTCATCGACATACCCGGTCAATATCCTGGAGCCAACGGCGTGATTGTTCTTGTCAACGGAAAGGTCCTGGTAGCGGACATGTTTTCCAGCGACGATATTTTCAAGAAGCTCTGGCCGAAACTTTACGAGTCATATATCCTGGAAGCCATCAGTCGCCAGAAAAGCAGTGTGGATTCAGATTTTGTAAAATCCCAAGATTTCATAGCAGAAATAATAGAAACCCAGATAAAGTACCATGACGGGGCCGGAACAGGCCGGAATTTCGATTTCCGCAACAACCGGGTCCTGGGCTCAGGGATTATCCTCCGAAACAACATGATTCACATGGAAGCATTTCCCAGGGTAAAGAGCGCACCCCCGGAAAATCAGACCCGGCCCGGAATCCAGAGGGATTACCAGGGGCCTGCCACAGACCAGCTTCAAATAACCCCGGCTCCTGGGATACACCAGAACAACAACTGATAAATAATAACGGCTGATTAATGAAGAAACCCCGCACCAGGCAGGGTTTCTTTTATTTAAGATCCTATTGGAGTTATCCGTTCCACCACTTGATGTATCGTTTTTCAAACCGGCGGGAAAGCTTGCGGGTATGGGGATACACACACACAGCAAAGCCCTGCTGGCCCGAAGTATCCAGGGGGATTTCTCCCTTGAAAACATATGTGCCGTTGTTGCCGTTCTTGATGGGTTTCATCCAGATTCTCTCCCCCTGAGATAAATCTCCCGATGCCTCAAGGGGGCCATGGAACAAGGCGATGCGCAGATCCTCAGGCTTGATGGAGCCAAGATAAATTTGCGCCGTGACTTCCAGCTTCTGCCCCACAGTGAGTTCACTGAGGGTTTCTGCAAATACCGACTCAATTTGAATATCATCCCAGTTGTTGATGATATGGTGTTTCCACTGATTCAGGTCCCGCAGGTCCTGCATTTCCTTTTCCGTAAGTTTGGAATACTGAGTATGAGCCTGCTGATAGACCATCTCAAAATACTCCCCCACCATACGGTTGGTGTTGAACATTGGGCAAAGGGTTCGCATGGAGTTTTTCACCAGTCGGAGCCATTGACGGGGAATTCCGTCAACTCCCCTGTCGTAGAAGGTGGGGACTACTTCCCGTTCCAGAATCTCATACAATGCCAAGGCCTCAATGTCGTCCTGATAGTCGTGATCCTCATAAACCTCGCCTCCGATGGACCAGCCGTTTTCACCGTTACTGCCTTCAACCCACCATCCGTCCAGCACCGAAACATTCAATCCGCCGTTGGGGGGAACCTTCATCCCCGATGTGCCCGAAGCCTCAAGGGGACGGCGGGGAGTGTTGAGCCACACATCACACCCCTGAACCATCTGCCGGGCAATCTCAATGGAATAATCCTCAAGAAAGACAATATTCCGGCGAAATTCTTCCTTGTTGGCCATATGGACAATCTGCCGGATGAAATCCTTCCCGGCGTTGTCCTTGGGATGGGATTTGCCAGCAAAGATTATCTGCACCGGCATATCCCGGTTGTTCAGGAGTCTGCTGAGCCTTTCCGGGTCTTTGAACAGGAGGGTAGCCCGTTTGTATGTGGCAAATCTACGGGCAAACCCAATGGTAAGAGCCCTGGGATTTAACACCTCGTCAGCGCTGACCACCGAGGAGCGCACCGAGCCCCGGCGTTTCATCTGATCTTTGATTTTCCTGCGGGCAAAGGCGATGAGCCTCTCCCGGAGTCTTTCCTTGGAACGCCAAAGTTCCATATCGGGAATGTTGTCAACCTTTTCCCAAATGTCATGATTCACCGGATTATCCAGAACCTGAGCGCCTAAATAGCGGTCATACAGACGAACCATCTCATCGGAAAGCCAGGTGGGAATATTAATGCCGTTGGTGATATGCCGCAGGGGAATCAGCTTGTCGGGAAGACCCGGCCACAGGTAACGCCACATATTCCGGGAAACCTTGCCGTGAAGCTCCGACACTCCGTTGGATCGATCCGAGAAGTTGAACGCAAGGATGGGCATGGAGAAAAACTCCGACTGGTTTGCAGGATTCTGCCGGCCATATCCCAGCAGTTCATGGACAGATTTTCCAAGACTGCCGGCATAATCCCGGAAATACGTGGTAACCATATCCGGGGGGAAAAGGTCAATGCCGGCAGGCACCGGGGTATGGGTGGTAAAAAGAGAGCTGGCGGAAACCAGATCCCGGGCTTCTTCAAAGGACAGGTCATGTTTTTCCATAAGCTGGCGGGTTCTCTCAAAAACCAGGAACGCTGCGTGTCCTTCGTTCATATGAAGAACCGTGGGATCTATTCCCAGGGCTTCCAGGGCTCTCATTCCGCCGATGCCCAGCAATATTTCCTGCTGTATCCGGGTATGCATGTCACCGCCGTAAAGCTTGTAAGTGATTTCTCTGTCCCGGGGTTCGTTCACCTCAAGGTTTGTATCCATAAGATAAAGCTGAACCCGGCCCACATCCATCCTCCATATTTGGGCGAAAACCCTTCTGCCGGGAAGATCGATATGAATCATGATGGGGTCATTTTCAGAATCCCTCATCAGGGTTATGGGCATATTTTCAAAGTCATTCTCCACGTATGTTTCCTGTTGCCACCCGTCGATATTGAGATACTGTTTGAAATAGCCGAACCGATAAATAAGACCGATGGCCACCAGGGGAATCCCCAGCTCCGATGCGGATTTGAGGTGATCTCCCGACAGAACTCCCAGACCTCCGGAATAGAGGCTGATGGATTCGTGCAAACCATATTCAAAAGAGAAATATGCGATGGTGCCTTTGAAGTTCTTTTTATGCTTCCGGTCAAACCATGTCTTGTGTTTCATATAAGTGGCCAGGTCCCCGGACACTTTTTTAAGATGACGAAGGAAAGCCTCGTCGTTTTCCAGTTTGGCAAAACGTTCCGGCGAGGTCATCCCCAGCATGGCTACAGGGTTGTGATTGCTCTTCTCCCACATGTCGGTGTCAACCCAGCGAAAAAGCTCGATGGCATCTGGGTTCCATGTCCACCATAGGTTATAAGCCACATCCAGTATAGGGCGAAGGGATTTTGGAATATTTGGATGAACGGTAAAAACCTGTATTTTCTTCATTAAAATGCTCCTTGTAATTAATAATTCAAGTTATTTCCGGGAAATTTTCCGGATGATGCTTTTAATTAAATATCCTCCTGACAAATCCTGCCAAATCCACATATTATTAACGCCAAAGGGCATATCTACAAGCTTTGGATAAGAGCCACCGGAAAGAAAACCCTTGCAATTGATAATTAAAGGAAAACCAGCAGAAAAATAGAAGTGGATTTTACCGGTATAATGAAAAATCCGGAAAAAACAGCCTGTTGAAAGGAGTCATGATGAGGGAAAATATATTCCAAAGATCCATTGTTGCAGAAGAGATTATTATAAACCCCACCTTCGAAGAACTGAGGAAGATGGCCTCGGACAAAGAAAGAACCACCCAGTTCGGCAGTGCTTCCTATACATCCAGCGTAAAATCCCGCTCCGCCAAGTTTACCGACATTATATATGACCAGTTAGAGCCACAGCAGGAGGAGATACTGCTCCAGGTTCAGGATCACTTAAAAACCCGGACTCTGGTCAGACTGGATCGCCAGATGTGCAGTCACAAGGATTTCTCACTGCACTGCCGTTTTTTTGTCCCGGTGGAATTTGCCCAGCTGGCCTTTGCCTGGGGCCAGACACTTTTTGATTGCCCCAATCCAGAAGGCACACCGGATATTGTGGTGGTGGACATCCCTGACTGGAAAGAACGGCGGATGCTGGTGGATCCCAAAAGCCGGGTCACCTACTTGATGGGGTCCGACTATATCGGCGAGGTCAAGAAGGCCAACCTGAGAATGGCTATGTGGATTGCCAAGACCCGGGGGATGTTAGGGCTTCATGCAGGAAGCAAGGAGATATTCTTCGAAAAGGACGGCGCAATTCACCGCAGGGGAGCCATATTTTTCGGCCTTTCCGGCACCGGCAAGACAACCCTGACATGCCACCATCACCGGCTGGAAGGCAAAGACGGCGTTGCAATCCGCCAGGATGATGTGATTATGCTCCGGGAAGATGGTTACTGCGTCGGCACCGAGAACAATTTCTACATCAAGACCGAAGGCCTGGAAAAAGAAGGCCAGCCGGTTCTCTACAAGGCTACCGCAAGTCCCAGAGCAGTTCTGGAAAACATATGGGTGGAAGAAGACGGCACTGTGGATTTTCTGAATTACCAGGTCACATCCAATGGCCGGGCAGTGGTTCACCGCCGGGACATGGATTATACCGATGACTCCATCGATCTTGAAAATGCGGATATTATCGTATTCATTACCCGTCGTAAAGATGTAGTTCCCCCGGTGGCCAGGCTGACTCCCCAACAGGGAGCCGCTTTCTTCATGCTGGGGGAATCCATCGAAACCTCAGCAGGAGATCCCTCAAAGGCGGGGCAGTCCCTGCGATGTGTCGGCACAAACCCCTTCATCATCGGCCCTCTTCATCAGGAGGGAAACAGGTTTTTAGAGATCCTCAGCAAGAACCCTGACACCCAGATTTTCCTTTTAAACACGGGTTATGTCGGCGGTGAAAAAGGCGAAAAAATTACCATATACGACTCCACGGAAATCATCAAACAGATTGCCCTGGGGGGAATCTCCTGGGAAAGGGATGTCCTGTGGGGATATGAAATTCCCACCGAGGTTGAAGGCATGGACATATCCCGGATTGATCCCCGGCGGTATTATTCCCGGGTTGAATTCCTGAAACTCACCAATCAGCTTAAAAAAGAACGGAAAGAATGGCTGGACAAGTTCGAAGGACTGGATCCCTCAATCTCAGCATCCCTGAACCTTTCACCAGTGCCGGTGCCTGTATAGACATCAACCCGGAAAGCTCATCAATAATGCCGGTGCAGACTCTGTCCGGCATTTTTATTTGAATTCAACGAGAAACAGTGTTATAATCAGGAAAACACCAGGAGAAGCCGACATGGATCCTTTGCAGGTAATGTTCATTCTGTTTGTGATCAATATTCCTGTTTTTATTCTTATAGGAAAGAAGTTCTTCACCACCTGGGATCGATTTGTCGAAGCATTGAAGGCCAATACCCGCTCCCGGAGGAGTATGTTCCGGCCACAGCAGGAAGCAGACAACGACCGGATGCCCGCCATGGCCCTGGGCCTGTTTGCATTCACCTGCGGTGCAGTAGTAGTAGCCGAGATATTTCTACTCAACTGGCTTACCGGCATCTTTGACAAATGATAAGCCCGAAATAAAAACTGCGCAGGTAGGATTCGAACCTACAACCAACCGGTTAACAGCCGGTTGCTCTGCCGTTGAGCTACTGCGCAATGCAATCCGCCGGGACATCCCGGAACGGTGATATTATATCACAACACTTTTCACAATGCAATATCCCATAATATTTTTTATGTTTTTTTTTGCTGACCCGGCAACGATGCCATTTTTTTAACTTCGTGGTTACAATTTTGAAACATGATTACCATACAAGAAAAACCAGGAAACACCATCGCCGATTATAACACAGCATTCATGAGGTTTTGCGGTGCCCTGCTCCATTTGCTTGAATGAAGGACAAAACAGCCGTTGCAACGGAGGCAGGGCTGTATTATAATGAAATCATCAATTATTTCGGAGGATGAAGATGGATTCTGTAAGAAGTGATATATGTATAAAAGCCGGTTATAACAAAGGGCTTTCCATGAGATCCAGCCAGGTTGCCGGGGAAGAAGTTTCGGGAGTATCCGACAGTTTCAGCTTCGGAGAAAACGCTCCCATAGACAATATTAATCCTGCCCAGATAAAAAACACCGATGTTAAGGACTCCTCCACCATAATAAGTTCGATGAAATCTCTGGGCCTTGGCACTGCGGGGATTCTCTCGTCGGTTGCCTCCACCACCAGCCCTGTTGTAACATCCCTGGCAGGCTCCATCGTCAAGATGCTCATCGATGATGAAGCCGAGGAGATGATTGGCCAGGCCATGGCAAAGGAAATCGAAAGCACAATGCCCATTTCCAAAGATCCAGCCCTCAATGCAAGGGTACAGAATCTGGGAGAAAAAATCGCCGCCAATTCATCCCGGCCCAATCTCAACTGGTCCTTCAAGGTGGTGGACGATGACGAGGTAAACGCCTTTGCCGGCCCCGGCGGAAAGATATATGTCAACAAGGGGCTTCTTGAAGCCATGCCCGAAGATGACCATCTGGCCTTTATTCTGGGACATGAAGTTGGGCATGTGGAGCACAGGGATTCCATAGATCGAATTGGAGTTCAATTTGCTCTGGGAATCGCCGCAGCAGTACTCAGCAAGACCCCTGGCAAGCTGGATGATGCCGTGGGCCTTGCCCTGGGGATGCTCTACGATGGAAGGGTCAGCCAGTCAGCAGAATACAAGGCTGACAAGGCCGGCGCCCGGCACATGCATAAACTGGGGTTTGACCCGGAAAGAGGAGCCGGCGCTTTGCGGGGACTTCTGGAAGAAGGCGCAAGGAAACCGGGGCTTCTGGAAAGACTGTTCTCCAGCCACCCGCCAACGGAAAGAAGGGCCCAGAGAGTCGAAGAATACGGGCGCAAGCTGAAAAAATAACAAGCATTCAAGAGAGGGCCATGTCCTCTCTTTTGATTTCGGAGGAATCCCATGCTTATTTGATTTATGGCGGGAAGGGTTTTTCTGTTCTTTATAAAATTACAGACTATCGGAAAACAAAACAATATAGATTTTGACTTGCTTCCCTGGAGTAATTTTACAATATGAGCGACGACCTGATAAAAATGCCTGATGATCCCATGGCAGCGGAAGAAGAAGCCTCGGCATCCATTTCCCAGGGTGAATCTGCCCCTGGGGAAGAGCCAAGGAAAAGGGAGATATATGACCCTCCCCTGGATGATGAGATCATTGGTGGCACAAAGGATGACCTTATTTACGATCGCCGTTCAATCCGGCGCAAGAGCCTTTCCTGCAACAAAGTTTTTGCCGGGGAGCTGGGAGAAGGGGATGACATTCTTCCCTTCTATGCATACATCGTTGACATAAGCGAAGCTGGTATGCGCCTGACCACCGATGTTTTCCTGCCGGTAAACGATCCTTTCCATATTAACATTATCCTGGACGACAACAGCGAACTTGACAGCGATGTGGTTGTCCGGTGGAAACGGGAAATGCTGGGCGGAACAGTGATGGCAGGGATTCAATTTATCAACATGCCCCAGAAAACTCAAGGGGTTGTCCGCAACTTCATGAGCAGGCACCTGGCCGATGGAAAACGGAAATCCTTCCGTCTTAACCGGGTTCTGGAAGTGGAAATCAATATCGAGGGTCAAAAGGACACTGTAAAGACCCTGACCATGGATCTTTCCACCCAGGGAATGAAAATCACTAACGAGTATGCTCTCCCCGAGGATAAAATCATCAACCTGCGGGTTCACCTGGAATTTGAAAAGAAACCTGTCAATATCCAGGCCCGGGTTCGCTGGCAGAAGGAAACCACCTTTGGCAAGCATGTAATAGGGATGCAGTTCATAAACATGGGAGGGGCCGATGCCCTGCGGATCAACCGTTACATCGACCGTGTAGTTTCCGGAGAGATTGACGGAATGAAAGTATATAAAGAAGTCCCCATGGATGTTTTTGACAACCCCATCAAACGTTACTGATGATTTTATAATCAGCCTGTTTCCAACTTTCCATTAAAAGCCTTGCATTAAAAGAGGCCAAAGTCAACTCCAGAATAAAATATATATTGGAGGTATCATATGTTAAAATTTTGGAAAACCACCCTGGCGATTCTTCTCTGGGGAGCTATTCTTATGAGTGCTGTTATTTCTGCCAGCGCAAATGGCAACCCCCTGCATGCTTCAGTTATGGTCAATCCGGCAAGCAGTCCCATACCGGTGAAGGCGGAAGGCAAAATCAATCTTGTTTACGAAATTATGATTTCCAACCTGGGGTCAACTCCCTTGATCCTTACCGACATTGAAGCTTTCAGTGACGTTGATTGCAAGAACATGCTGGTTTTTTATGACAGCAACTGTTTCCCCCAGATGCTCAAGAGTTTCGAGAGAAAATCAAAAGAAGGCGATAATATTAACCCGGGCTTTCTGGATTGTGGAAAAACAATCGCAGCCTTCATCTGGGTTCAGGTTGAAGATATGGAATCGATCCCCCATGAGATTCATCACAGGCTCCACTTCACCGGAGAAGGATCAGAAGCCGACAGCAGAGCCGTTATAAAAGCCCAGCCCATGACAGTTGATCCAACACAAAAACCCGTGGTTATAAAATCTCCGGTAATGGGAGATGGATGGCTGGCTGCAGAAGGCCCGGTGAATATCAAAGACTATTCACACCACCGCTTTGGAATCATTGCCATGAATGGCAGGCCATGGATTGCCCAGCGCTATGCCGTTGACTGGATCAAGTTCGGCGATGACGGAAAACTGTACAAAGACGATCCCAACATCAATGAAAACTATTATTGTTACGGGGAAAATCTCCACGCCGTCGCCGACGGGACAGTGGTGGAAGCAAAGGACGGAATCCCGGAAAATATTCCTCTGGCAAAAGAAATGGCAGTCCCCATAACCATGGAAACCCTCTGTGGCAATTATGTTTTTTTGGACATCGGCGGCGGTTATTATGCCCTTTATGCCCATATGATCCCCGGCTCCCTGAGGGTCAAGGCAGGGGATCGGGTAAAGGCAGGCCAGGTTCTGGGACAGCTGGGCAACTCCGGCAATTCCACCGGCCCTCATCTTCACTTTCACATCAGCAAAAAGCCGGAGGGCAATTTGCTGGCCAGTGAAGGGGTCCCCTTCGTGATGGAGTCTTATTATTACCGGGGCCTGTTGCCGATTCCCATTGAAACCGATGATGAAGAAATCGGCATTGACGATATGACCTGGAATACAGAACCGGTAAAACAAGAGATAAATAATGAGATGCCTCTGGGGTATTATATCTATTCCTTCGAATAAACTCTGTCAATTCCAAGGGAAAATATATAGCCCCCTTATAAATGCCCGGTTTTTCCGGGTATTTTCCTGCCGGCTCCCCGGGGAGTTACCATTTTGCCCCGACACACCGGGAGAAGGAGATCCCGGCTGCCCGCCGTAAGTGATCACAGAACCTGCTCACAGGTCAGGACAATATAAAGACAACCATATCAAAGAGAATATTCAACCGCATATATATGGGAGGATGTTATGTTAAGGAATAACCCAGTGGAATTAATCGGAATCAATGTATCGAATTTTGAAACCAGCCTGATTTTTTATCGGGATACCCTGGGCCTGGAAGCTGCCTGGATCAACGACGAGAAATCCACCGCAGCTTTTAACGCTGGGAACCTTTATCTGCTCATCCGGGAGAATCCCCGGGAGGCTTCCTCGGGAGGCGCCAGGATTTATTTTACTGTGGAACGGATTAGATCCATGCGATCCCGGTTGCATGATTCTGGAGTTTCAGTGTCAGCCCTGATCAATGATGCCCAGGGAGAATCTTTCGATTTTTCTGACCCCGACGGCAACCGGCTGGGGCTTTTTGAACCGTCAAAAGATTAAGCCCCGTCAACAATTAAAAGCCCCCGGGCAACTTTTACCAGAAATAGAAAGGAGTTGGGCAGGGGCCGGCAAAGTTTACCTGAGTGTCATTAACATTAATTGTTAAAATTGGCATCAAAGGAGGTTGATGGTATTTGCTTGAGCAATCCATACAATCCGGCATTTCCAAAAACAATCCAATACCAGCACAAGGAGGTTTATTAATTTGACTACAGCAGTTTCAAAAGAGTTCAAGAACATGGTTTATCTTAACTTCACCGATGGTGAGGTTCGGTCTAAAATGGAAGAAGCCATCAAGAAAGTCCGGGAAGACTTTGGCAAGGAATATCCCATAATCATTGACGGCAAGAAAGTATATTGCGACAAGAAAATAAATTCCTACAACCCCGGCAACAAAACCGAGGTTATCGGAGTTTTCCAGAAGGCTGATGTCCAAATAGCTGAACAGGCCATGCAGTCGGCTTTAAAGGCCTTCAAGACCTGGCAGTTCGTTGACTATAAAAAACGGGCGGAGTACCTGCAGAAAGCTGCGGACATAATGCGGGAACGCCGTTATGAACTTAACGCTATTATGGTTGTGGAAGTGGGGAAAAACTGGATCGAAGCCGATGCAGACACCTGCGAGGCCATCGACTTTCTGGAGTACTATGCCCTGCAGATGCTGGAATACGGCAGGGAAATCCCTCTGACCCCTTATGATGACGAGTCCAACCATGCCTTTTATATTCCTCTGGGAGTTGGCGCCATCATTCCACCATGGAATTTCCCCTGCGCCATCCTGACAGGGATGTCCTCAGCGGCCATAGTATCAGGGAACACCATTGTCCTGAAACCCGCCTCGGATTCTCCCCTTATCGGATACAAAGTGGCAGAGATATTCGAAGAAGTGGGACTTCCCCCGGGAGTGCTCAATTTTGTCACCGGCCCGGGGAGTTCCGTGGGCAATTACCTGGTGGAGCATCCCAAAACCCGTTTCATTTCCTTTACCGGATCAATGGAAGTAGGCCTGGGGATTTATGAAAAAGCCGGCAAGGTTGTCCCTGGACAGATTTGGCTGAAACGATCCATCATCGAGATGGGAGGGAAAGACGCCATCATCGTTGACAGCGAGGCAGATGTGGATTCCGCTGTAGATGGCGTGGTATCGGGAGCCTTCGGTTTCCAGGGGCAGAAATGCTCCGCCTGTAGCCGTGCCATTGTGGACGAAAAGGTATATGATGAATTTGTAAGTAAGCTGAAGACAAAGGCAGAAAAAGTCCGGGTGGGTGATATGACCGATTATGCCAATTATTATGGCATGGGGCCTGTCATCAACAAGGGCTCATATGACAAATGCCTGGAATATATCAAAATCGGCCATCGGGATGGAAAGCTCCTGGTAGGTGGAACTGGGGATGATTCCAAGGGTTATTTTATCCAGCCCACCATTTTCATCGATATTCTGCCGGGCACTCCCATGGAGCAGGAAGAGATATTCGGCCCCATCCTTGCGGTGACAAAAGCCCGTGACTATGACCATGCCCTTGAAATCGCCAACGGCACACCTTATGGCCTGACCGGGGCAGTTTACACGAAGAACATCAAGAAACGGGATCGGGCAATCCGGGAATTCCATGTTGGAAACCTTTATTTCAACAGGAAATGCACCGGCTCCATAGTAAATGTCCATCCTTTCGGCGGGTTCAATATGTCAGGCACCGATGCAAAGGCAGGTAGCAAGGATTATTTGCTGCTCCATATGCAGATGAAATCCTGGACTATGATTAATAACTCATTTAACCAGTAGCTATATCCCGGATTTGCAAAAGAGGAGGCCTTGGCCTCCTCTTTTTTTGCTTTGTATGATCTGATAAAAATTCATCGAAGAAGACAGTTGTTTCCATTCTATTTGTGGCCAGATATTTTTCGATGATATTTGGGTTTTCTAAAAACACCAATCTATCTAAGCTCAAACCTGAGTAACTTCTTTATTGCATTACTGCTTCCTGGCAACTGTCATATTTGCAAATCACTCCTGGTCTTCATGCACCAGTTTATCCAGGTGGCTGATAAGCTCGTTGGCCGAGAGAACTTCATCGGGATAAGTGATGGAAGTCAGCTCCACGTCAGGAGGATCCTTGAGTACCGAGGTTTTCATTTCCCGGACACTTTCGGATATTCGCTCTATCAGCGGAGGTGCCTTTTTGATGTCCACCTGACTTATAATGATTATGGTTTCATTGTCATACAACCGCCAGACCACATCCCTGGGATCTCTTATGGTGGACTTGACGGTTTTTTCCAGGTCTTTTAACAACTGAACAAATCGGACATCAGGAAGCATCTGTTTGAGTTCATCTGCCTCCGCCAGGGACAGGGTGATAACTGTAAGACTGGCCAGGGTCTGCTTGGCCTTGTCAATCTTGTCGGCCAGCATTGTCCGCAGAATGGACCAGCTCCGGCCATACTGAGGCAGGTTGAAGGCAAAGCGGGATCCGGTGCCTTCCTTGCTGGTGACCCATATCATCCCCCGATGAAGATCGATAATCTGCTTCACCTTGGGCAGGCCAAGGCCCATACCGCCTTCTTCCTTGAGTTTATCGGGGACTTCCGTAGGAGGACGGAATATGTTCTGCAATTTCTCCTGGGGTATTCCAGGCCCGGTATTGGTGATGCTGATGAGAACCTGATCCACCGTGGGATCCACATCGTGAATGACTTCATCGGGGAAGAATTCGGAGCCTTTGCTCTTTATCCATAGCTTGGGAATCAGGTTGGCCTTCAGGGTTATGGTGCCCTTATCCGGAGTATATTTGATAGCGTTTCCCACCAGCTCCTTGAAGGCGATGCGCATTTTTTCCCGATCGCCGGTGATCTCAGGCATCTCCTTGGGGACATCCCATTTCAGGGACAGCATCTTTTCCTTGGCATCCTCCTGATATTCCCACAGGACATCCTTGAGCACCTCGATGAGGAAAAACTCCTCGGGGTTGTAATCCACCTTGCCCAGCTGAGCCTTGGAGAAATCCAGCACTTCATCAATGGCTTTGGAAAGATAACGAGTTTTCTGAGAAATAAACCGGAAGGCCTCGCTGACTTGCTCCTGAGTCATGCTGGAGCTTTTCTCCTCGGACATGTGGGCTATGGACTTGAGAATATTCAAGGGATTCCGCATTTCATGGCCCAGGTTCAGATAAAACTTACGTAACCTCTGGTTTTCATCGGTTAATTCTTCGATATTCTTGTTGAGCTGAGTTACCAGCCGGGAATTCTCCAGCACCGGCCCAAGGAGTTGAGAAATCTTTTCAATCTCCTTGACCAGATCAGGTGTATATGTGCCGACTTTTTTGGAACCGATGGAAAGAGCCCCGACAAAACGTTTGTCACTGTAAAGAGGGGCAATGACCCGGCTGTGAATTCCATTATGAGCATACAGTTCGTCCTCGGTGAAGGGTTTTGTCTTGGTCAGGTCTTCTTCCACCCAGCTTTTCCAGTTTTCCTTCACCCAGAATATCCCCGACCCATTCACCGGTATCACCGATCTTTTCAGGGTATGAATGTCGTCGGACGCCTCGGCAGAATACATCAGATAAGCATTCTGCTCCATATCAAACACAGAAACTGCTCCCCAGTCCATGGGGACAAGGTCCTTGACAGTTTCCAGAAAATTCCGGCACAGGTCCTTGAACCGGCTCACCTTCAGCAGGCTGGTGTATATGCGGTTTTCAACCCCCAGCTGTCGGGAGCTTTCCCCGGTCTTCTGGATTTTTTCATCAGAACTGATAATACTGCTGGCCACAAATCCAGCCAGCTTCATTACAATCTCCTGCCCCTCAGTGAGCTTTTCCCCTTCATTGATGGGAAACAAAACCAGGGCGAAGGGATCATCGGGGGTGACCACAGGAAGCACTGCCAGGCTGGATATCTTGTTTTTTCTGGCCCAGTTGCGGGTAGTATCCCTCAGGTTCTTCTGGGTGGGGACATCCTCGACGACTTGAATTTCTCCCTTGGATAAAATCTCGTTGAAGCGGTTCTTGCGATCCTTGAGGATGATGTTCTTCAGGGGGCCGTCCTCGCCGGAGATTTCGTTCTCTCTGTTGAGCATGGCCGCTGCGGAATCTTTAACAAAGATAAAATGCCGTTCAAACCCGCAGGTTTTCTTTACCTGGTCAATAATGGCAAAGACCCTCTCTCTGGATTCAGCATCTCTGGTGAAGGATTCATAAATCTCCCGGCAAGCCTTCAGATCATCCTGATGAAGACTCCTGGTCCGGTTCACCTGGGATAGCAGTTCATTCATCTTGTCCACGGTGGATTTGAGGTTTTCATTCACCTTTCTGATCTCTTCAGGAGCATCGTCAAGGGGAGGAAGCTCGCCGGATTCTCCCTGACTGAGTATTTCGGTATTACGAATCAGTTTGTCCACATGCCTTTTCAGTTCAGTTTTCAGGTTGCCGGACTTTATCACTGCAACCACAACACCAACTGCCCCGGCAATGAGAGGGAGATATGCAGCGGGCCCTGGAATCTTCATTGCTGTTGCTATCCCCGTAAGAACAGCTCCTGCAAGAAATATCAGAACTGCTGTCAAGTTATAAGACTTAGAAATCAACCCGTCTAACTTCAAGGATCCTGACCATCACTTTCATGTTTATTTGATATGAATCAAAATGAAACTGTTAATATAAAAACGCTGATGCCTCAAGCACACATCTGATATTCTATTTTACAGCTTTTAATCCTCCATTGACTTGTAAATCAGTTTAACAAAGAATACCTGACAAATTGTTCCCGGACATGTGATATTCCCCGGCGGATCTCTGCCCGCCGGCCTTATCCATCATATAACAAAACACCTCCGGCATACATACATGCCTTGTGCTGTCAACCTTATAAAAACAAGGAGCATTAATCTTAGGACAGCATGGTCTGTCATATTTCAAAGGATAATTAAGCTCCGCAAGCGAATATACTTTAAAAACCCCTCAGAGCTTAAGGAAGTTAAAATTACCCGATGAAATTCATGGGTTCAATGAAAATAGCTTTTTCTGTCATATTCATGTTAATTTTATTTGTTTTTCCTGCAGGGTCAGCATCTGCCTCTGCCTCAGAGGAAACCATCATCAGGGTTTGGGCAATGGGGGCCGAAGGGGAAAAAATCGATGCCATTATCGGGGCATTTGAAGCCCAAAACCCCGGTGTCAGAGTCGTTTATCAGACCATTCCCTGGGGCGAGGCCCATGCCAAGCTTATCACTGCCTTTGTTGGCGGTCTGAATCCTGATGTTGCCCAGATGGGAACCACCTGGACCAATGAATTTAAAACAATGGACGGCCTGCTTCGTCTGGATGATTTTATCAGGTCAACGGATTTCAACCTGCAGGCTTTTTTTCCAGGGGCATGGAAAACAGTCACTTTTGACGACGGAGTTTATGCCATCCCCTGGTATGTTGAAACAAGGTGCCTTTACTATCGAGTGGATCTTCTCAAGGAAGCCGGCTTTGATGAGCCTCCCGGAACATGGCAGGAGCTTGAGGAAATGGGAAGACAGCTTGCCTCATCGCCGGGGCGGTATGGAATCCTTCTTCCTGAACGGGATGAACAGATGCTTCTTCCCTTTATCGGGCAGGCAGGGGGGAGAATCCTGAACGAAGAAGGCAGGCCCGCAATAAATGATGAAAAATCAACAAAAGCTCTTGCTTATTATGTCAGTCTTTTCGATGAGAATATCGCTCCAAAGGGTATGATGAAGGATGCGGATATTGTTCAGAGTTTTGCCGAGGATAACCCGGTTTTCTGCATGTTCATCTCCGGGCCGTGGATGAGGAATCAAATAGATGAGAAGGCCCCTGAACTAAAGGGCAGATGGGGTGTAGCGCCTCTGCCGGTGGAAGCCAGGGCTTCATCCTACCTTGGCGGTAGCAACCTGGTGATTTTTAAAAACTCCAAAAACCCTGAGTTGGCATGGAAGTTTGTCCAGTTTGCCACTTCCCGGAAAATGCAGACTCAGTGGTATGAAATCTCCGGCACCCTTCCTTCCCGTCAGGACTCCTGGGAGGACCCGGTTCTATCAAATGAACCGGAGCTGAAAGCCTTCAGAATACAATTGGAAACTGCCGAGCCTCCGCCGAGCCTGCCGGAATGGGAGCAGATGGCCGACGCAATCTCAAGAAGAATGGAGCAGGCAGTTTACGGGCAGTATTCCCCCGAGGAAACCATGGCCCTCCTCAACAATGACCTTGAGATAATTCTTCGGGAACGGGCAACCCGTCAGCCCCCATTGTTGAAGGCCCTGAAACTGGGAGGAACGGGATTGCTTCTTTTGGCGGGGCTGTTCTTGTATTTTTGGATGGGATACAAGGAAGACCGCAATGCCGGGCTGAAAGTCACCGGAAGCAGTTCTTACAAATTCTGGCTGGGGGTGTTTCTTTTTCCTGCCATTTCCATCATGACGGTATTCCTGTTTCTGCCCCTGATTGCTTCCTTCCTGATGAGTCTGACCAACTATGATTTGTATTCTCTGGCCAGCTGGAAGCATATGAACGTGGTGGGGTTTGCCAACTACCACAGAGTTTTAAGGGATCCTCTCTTCTGGAAGGCTGTTTCCAACACCTTTGTGTTTGCAGTGGTGGGCGGGCCTCTGACCATCGCCACGGCACTGCTGGCGGCTCTGGCCATCAATAAGATGACCCAAATGCGTCCGGTTTATTTGCTGGGGTTTTTCCTGCCGGTGGTGACAACTCTTGTTGCCGTAGCTATTGTCTGGAAATGGATATATCATCCCCGCTTCGGGCTTCTCAACGGAGTGATGCAAATCTTCAGCCTGTCGCCCAGGGACTGGCTTTCCAACCCCGATACAGCTCTTTGGGCTTTGATTGCCATGGCGGTGTGGAAAAACTTTGGAAACACCATGGTAATTCTTCTGGCGGGACTCCAGGCAATACCCCGGAGTTATTACGAAGCCGCGGACATTGACGGAGCAGGGACTTTTTCAAAGTTCAAGTCCATCACCATTCCCCTGCTGATGCCCACTCTGTTTCTGGTAGCCATCATGACCACCATCGGTTACCTTCAGTTCTTTGGGGAACCATATGTTATGACAGGAGGAGGCCCGGTGGATTCAACCCTGTCGGTGGTTCTGTATCTTTATCGAAAAGGGTTCAAGTTTTATCTCCTTGGAGAAGCCGCTGCAACTTCCTTTGTGCTGTTCTTTATTATCTTCGTCTTTTCCCTGGCCCAGCTTCATATTGGACGAAAGAGCGAGGCTAACACATGAGCCAGAAACAAGAAAAGAAAAACAGAAGTCCCATTCTGCTGTATGCGTTGGCTACCCTGTGCCTGATAATTACCATGACCCCGTTTATATGGATGTTCCTGTCTTCCATCAAGCCGGAATCAGAAATCCTCAAGATGCCTCCTGCTTGGATTCCCTGGCCTCTGACTCTTGAGCATTACGAAGCCCTGTTTGCCAGGGGCAATTTTGCCCGGAGCCTGTTCAACTCGGTTATTGTTGCAGTTTCCGCCACAGTCGCTGCGTTGCTGGTTAATTCCATGGCAGCCTATGCCTTTGCAAAGCACCGGTTCCCCCTGAGGGACAAGCTGTTTACCTTGTTGCTGGCTACTATGATGATACCGGGGCAGGTTACAATGATGCCGGTTTTTATTCTGCTGAAAGAATTAGGACTGCTGAACTCTTATGTGGGGCTTGTTCTTCCCGGTGCTGCATCGGTGTTTGCCATATTTCTCCTGCGTCAGTATATGATGAGCATACCGGATTCCCTCATCGAGGCAGCCCGCATTGACGGCTGTTCCGAGTTCCGCATCTTCTGGAACATTATGATCCCTCTGTCGATGCCGGCAATTGCAACCCTGACAATATTCACCTTCATGGGGGCGTGGAATGAGTTTTTGTGGGCATTGATAATCATGCTGGATGAAGCCAAATACACTCTGCCTGTGGCCCTGGCAGCCCTCAGCGGAGGAGAATATGGAACCCAATGGGGTCTTTTGATGGCAGGATCCGTGGTCACTATTATTCCGGTGCTGTTGGTATTTTTGGCAATGCAGAGGCATTACATCGAGGGGATTGCAGTTACCGGGGTGAAGGAATAACTTTGTTTAACAGGGGTATTTTTATGTCAGGAAAGTTCATTGATAATGGCCGGGCCTTTGAGATTACAGAAAGTCCCGGGGTTCCGTGGTCGAACGTTATGACCAACGGAAGATTTGGAAGCATCTGGACCGATAAGGGAGGCGCTTTTGCCTGGTGTGGCAATTCGGTGCTGGATCGCCTGACCCTGTGGAATCAGGATCTTGTATTGAATCCTTCGAAAAGATCCATTTACCTGCTGGATCCGGGGGGGATCCTCCGCACAATGACCCCATCTCCCGTGCCGGGAAACGCTTCCTGGACCGTCATTCACCGTATGGGGCAAACATCATATATCAGCAGGTGTCATAGGATGGAAACAAGGCTTGACGTGGTGGTTCTGCCGGGTCTTGATGCAGAGGCATGGTTTGCAGAGGTGAGCTTCACCGGACAGGATCCCGGGGAGGTCCGCATGTGTTCCTTTCAGGATATAATGCTGGGGACATGGTCTGAAGCTCACCGGGAATTTCACCGCTTGTTTTTTGAGTCAACCCTTGGGGACGATTCTATCCTTGTTTTTACAAAACGGCTTGATACCAGGCCGGGTTTGAAGGAACACTGGAACACGCCATTTCCCGGCGCTATGGCCTGCGGTTGCAGTGAACCTCTTTCGGGGTGTTACCCCGACAGGTGGCAGTTCTACGGATACGGCGGTTCCGCCGAGGATCCTGTGGCCCTCAGGAGCAGTCCTGTCAAGGAAAAGGTCGGTTCCTGGAGCGATCCCATGGCAGGGCTGGATGTTGTGTTGAAGCCTGTTGACGGAAAGGCCCAGGCTGTTTTTGTTACAGCTTTTGGAGAAGATCAGGCCGATGCGGTTAAAACAGCAAGACAGGCCCTGTCGGTATCAAGGGATGATGCCATCGCATCGGTAAAAAGGTTCTGGGAAAACCAGTTAGGAGATTTAAAAATCAAAACTCCCGATGAAGACCTGAATATATCATCGGACTGGCTTCGCTACCAGGCCATTTCATCAAGGATAATGGCCCGATGCTCTCTTTATCAGGCATCGGGAGCATTCGGCTACAGGGATCAGCTTCAGGACTCACTTTTATTCCTGTCGTCGGATCCCGAAAGGACTTTGAAACAACTGGAGCTTCATCTTCGCCACCAGCAACGGGACGGGTCGGTTTTGCACTGGTGGCATCCGGAAACCGAAACAGGCATGGCAATGAACTGTTCCGATGATTACCTGTGGCCGATTATGGCGGGGGGGGAATATTACCGGGAAACAGGAGAAATCGGATTCCTCCATAAGATGGTTCCCTTCCTTGACGGGGGACAGGCATCCATTTGGGATCATCTCAAGCTGAGCGTCAGTCGGGCCTGGAAATACCGTTCAAAACGGGGAGTTCCTCTTCTGGGTGAATGCGATTGGAACGACGGGCTTTCCTCCGCGGGGGACAAGGGTGCCGGCGAGTCCTTCTGGGTTGCCCATTTTCTGCATCTGCTTCTTGGCGATATGGCACAGATGGCCATTGCCCTGGGCGAGGATCCGTCGCAGTTCACAGAAAAAGCATCGATTATGGCGGATGTTGTCAACACTCTGGGTTGGGATGGAGAGTGGTATCTTCAAGGAACCACCGACGAGGGGGATCTTATCGGGTCTTCTGCCTGCGATGAGGGAAAGATTCACCTGAACCCCCAGACATGGTCAATCATATCGGGGACGGCATCGGGAAAATATAAAGACCGGGCAGAGCTGGCATTAAAGGCAGTGGTGGAAAAACTCCAGGTGGAATGGGGAGTACTCCTCCTGGCACCGCCTTATGTGACTCCCGATGAGAGGCTGGGATATATCACCCGATACGCTCCCGGCTGTCGGGAAAACGGCGGGGTATATACCCACGCATCGGTCTGGGCCGGCAGAGCTGCAAGGATAATGGGCAGGCCGGATCTGGTTCAAAGTTTCCTTTTGTGCCTCCTGCCTCCGGTCCGGGGCAGGGATCCCAGGTATCAGGCGGAGCCTTATGTCACTCCGGGCAACATTGACGGCCCTGTTACTCCAACCCCCGGCAGGGGCGGATGGACATGGTACACCGGCTCGGCATCGTGGCTTTTCCGGTGCCTGATAGAAGATCTGCTGGGAATCAGGGCAGAGGCTGACGGCTTGATTGTCCAGCCCAATGTTCCCCGGGAGTGGGACGGGTTCACTGTGGAAAGGCCTTTCAGGGGCAGGCTCATAAAACTCAACTGCCGGAGGGCTGACTCTCCGGGCATTGTGTTGAGGGACCCTGGAGCTTCTATTGAGATGAAAATCGAAGGGTCAATAATCCCGGTTCAGTTAATGGAAAAATTCCCTCAAAGGGAGATCCTTGCTGATGTGGCATACAGGGCTGATTAACATATTTATTTAACAGGTGTGACAGAATGAAATTTGAGATTACCCGGGATTCCTTTAAAATTGACGGCAAAGATCTATTCCTTATGTCGGGGGAGATTCATTACTTTCGAACCCCCTGTCATACCTGGGATACTCACCTTGCCCGGCTGAAGGAATGCGGTGCTAAAGCCGTGAGTTTTTATATTCCCTGGTCCTGGCATGAGTATGAGAAGGACAGATACGACTTTGAAGGCGCAACAGATCCCGGCAGAAACCTTGCGGGATGGCTGGATGCGGTAAAGAAAAGCGGACTATGCTGTATTGCAAAACCGGGGCCTTATATGCTGGCAGAATACGAAGACAAGGGTATTCCAGCCTGGCTTGCGGAACATAAGGACATCTTGTCTTCAGAAGTTGACATGGTTACATATATGCATGGGACATACCTTGAACGGGTGGGGAAATGGTATGACCGGGTGTTGGAAATCCTGAAGCCATGTCAGTTTCAACACGGAGGCCCCCTGGTGATGATGCAGGTTTGCAATGAAATCGGCCTGTTTAACTGGCTGGAAGGCTCCCCGGATTACAGCGACACTGTCACTGAACTTTACCGGGAATATCTGGGGAATAAATGGAAGGAAATCCGGCACTTCAACAAGGTTTACAACGAGAATTACCGGCAGTTTGATGATGTCTGTCCTCCCGGAACCCCGCCGGCAAACCTGCCGGAGCTTGCCATGTGGATTGATTTTCATGATTTTCACCGGTGGTATTTTGCCCGTTATATTGGCTACCTAAAAGAAGAGATCCGCAGGCGGGGTATTGATGTGCCTCTTTATCACAACATCGCCGGCTGGGTTTACGGCCAGGCCCTTGAATACCCGGTGAACATATCCATGTACCGGGAGATTGCAAAATCATCTCCGGAGATTCTCCTGGCAACGGATCATATCCCGGAAAACCTGTCCTACAGGAACATCCATCATGGCACCCTTGTAACAAGGGCTGTGTCGGCATTGAAGCAGGGACGGGAACTGCCTTATGTGGCTGAGATGCAGGCAGGCACCAGGGAGGATTCCGTCACCACATACCCCTCGGAAATGGAACTGTTTTACAAGAAAAGCCTTGCCGACGGCATAAAGGGGATGAACCTTTATATGTTCTCCCAGGGCCAAAACCCCCGGCACAGGGGAGCTTTCGGCCCGACTTTTTACTGGCAGACTGTTCTTGATTACAATGCCAAAAAACTGCCACTCTTTGACACCGTCCACCGCCTGGGCAGGATGCTGGACAGCTTCGGGGACAGCATAGTCACAGCTTCTAAGAAAGCTGATGTGGGGGTTGTTTTTTACTGGCCATACTGGCAGACGGAGTTTTTTTATCCCCTGTTTGAAAGAAAAACCCTTGTGGATCCCCCCGGACTGGGCATTGATTTCGATATGAAACATTACCGGGAAGCTCTGCTGATGGAAACCTGGATAAAACTCACAGACAGGGCCAATATAAATTATGATATTGTGGATCTTCAGGGAGCCTCCCCAGAAAACCTGAATTCATACAAAAATCTGATTCTCCTCTCCCTTCCCTTCATGGACCGGGAATCCCAGGACAAACTGGCCCGGTATGTGAAAGACGGCGGACACCTGTTCTTTGGCCCTTCAGTCCCAAAGTGGGATCTCTCTTTTCAGGACTGCCACGAACTGGGCAGATCCCTCGAGGTAAGAAACGGCCACAGAATCCAGGAGGCAAAAATTGACATCGCGGGGTTTGAATACATCTCATGTATGGCCCCGGTGTTTTCCATTGAATCCGGGAAAGATTCACAAATCCTGGCGGTATCTTCCACCCAAAGGAAAACCTGCGGTATCCATAGACAGGTTGAGAAAGGCTCTTTCACGTGCCTTAGCGGGGTTTTCTCCCATGTGACCGAAGAACATGCCGAAATCTTTGACAGCCTTGTGCTAAAAAAGATCACCAAAGGAAGAATCCAATGCAGTGATCCTGGCATATCCGCCTCGTATCTTTATTCCCCTTCGGGATCATGGCTTTTTGCCGGCAATGTTCACCGGGAAGAAGTCCAGGGAACAATCTCCATCCCTGACCTGCCGGAGGAGGAGATTCCCATCACCCTTGCCCCCTTGGCTTCAATATTTGCCCCTTTGGATTTTCCCCTGCCGGGAGAGTCCGGAAGAATAATCTATTCCACCGGGGATATTATCCACCTGAAACAAAATAAAAACAATACCAGTCTTACTATGGAGATATTCCGGGAAAAAGGCGCACAATCAGAAATCCTGATGGAGCTGTCTTTCAAGCCTGCCGGTTTCATGCTGGACGGCGGATCCCTTGTCCATCAAGTTGACGAAAAAGGCAGGATCCTGTTAAAGCCTGAACATACCGGGGAAATCCAGACAATTGCAATATCCCGGTAGAGGAGTTACTCAAAATTAAAAGTGGATATAAGATTTTTTTCAGTAAACCCACATACCATCGAAAAAACATCTAATCACATATGAAAAGGGAGAAGCTGTCTTCTTTTATGGAAACTCAGCAGATCACACATAAAAAGAGTA
>CAYNGH010000022.1:0-32314 GCA_964396845.1 uncultured bacterium
CATTGCCCAATGCGATGTTCAGGGTGGAGCTTCCCAACGGCCACAAGATTCTGGCCCATGTATCGGGTAAGATACGGATGCATTTCATCCGCATACTTCCCGGGGATCGGGTTGCGGTGGAGCTGTCCCCTTACGACCTTGGAAGAGGCAGGATAAAATATCGTTACAAATAGCCGGACAGGGGTCCGGATAAGGGATATAATTTGTCAACCCATTGGGGAGGTAATTAAAATGAAAGTCAGACCATCGGTTAAGAAGCGCTGTGAAAAGTGCAAGATAATCATCCGCAAGGGTAAGGTAAGAATTATTTGTGAAAATAAAAAACACAAGCAGGTGCAGGGATAGGAGGTGTAGTGATTGGCTCGTGTAGCAGGTGTAGATTTACCCAGGGATAAGAGAATAGAAATTGCTCTGACCTATATTTTTGGAATCGGCAGGACTGTTTCCAACAAGGTTTTGGGAATGGCCAATGTCAACCCGGATACCCGTGTCAGGGATATGACCGAGGAAGAAGTTTCCCGGCTTCGGGAAGTTATCGAGAAGAATTTCAAGGTGGAGGGATATCTCCGCCGTGAGATTGCCCAGAATATCAGGCGGCTCATCGAAATCTCCTCATATCGGGGGATACGTCATCGCCGTGGGTTACCCGTCCGGGGGCAGAGGACAAAAACCAACTCCCGCACCCGTAAAGGTCCCAAGCGGGGCATTGGAATTCGTAAGAAGAAGTAAAGTTCAGGAGGAATAAAATGGCGAGAAAAGGTGGTTCAAAAACCCGCCGTAAAGAGCGGAAGAATGTACCAAGAGGCGTGGCTCATATCCAGTCCACCTTTAATAATACTATTATAAGTATAACCGACCCCGGCGGAAACACTCTGGCCTGGGCCAGTGCGGGAGTGCTTGGGTTCAAGGGATCCAAGAAGTCCACTCCTTTTGCGGCCCAGCTGGCAGCGGATCATGTGGCAAAAAAAGCTCAGGAGCATGGTGTTCGTTCAGTGGAGGTTTTCGTAAAGGGGCCTGGATCGGGAAGGGAAGCGGCCATCAGGTCACTGCAGGCGGCGGGTCTTGAGATAAGCATGATCAAGGACGTCACTCCCATCCCCCATAACGGCTGTCGGCCACCAAAGAGAAGAAGAGTTTAAAGGAGGTAACAATGTCCAGATATACCGGACCCTCCTGTCGTCAGTGCCGTCGGGAAGGAATGAAGCTTTATCTCAAGGGAGAACGTTGCTTCACTCCCAAGTGCGCCTTTGAACGGAGAAAAGGCGGACCCGGCCAGCATGGGATGGGCAGGAGAAAACCCACCCAGTATGCCATACAACTGCGGGAGAAGCAGAAACTCAAGAGGATATATGGCCTTACCGAGAAGCAGTTCAAGCTGACCTTTGGGAGGGCAGAGAAGATGAAGGGAGTCGTTGGCGAGGTTTTCCTGTCGATGCTGGAACGTCGTCTTGACAACACCATCTTCCGGCTCGGTCTGGCATCTTCCCGTAACCAGGCCCGCCAGTTAGTAAATCACGGGCATGTCCTGGTCAATGGTCGCAAGGTTGATATAGCTTCATATACCACCCGGCCTGGCGAGGAGATCACCATAAGGGAAAAAAGCCGGGAGATTCCTTTCATCCAGCTGACATCTGAAAGAACCAAAAGCTCTGTTGTGCCTCAGTGGCTGGAGCTTGATTCGGAGAATCACAAGGGCAAAGTAGTGGCCACACCGCTTCCTGATGATTATTCGGACATTCAGGTTAACGAACAGCTGGTGGTTGAGTTCTACTCCCGATAATAACTGGAAGGGAGAATGCTGATGATAGAAATTGCACCCAAGGTTGAATTCAGAGAATCCAAGGATAAGAGATACGGCAAGCTGGTCATTGAGCCTCTGGAGAGGGGATACGGGACAACGCTGGGAAACTCCCTGCGCCGGATCCTGCTTTCCTCTCTCACCGGAGCTGCGGTGGCTTATGTCAAGATAGAAGGAGTCCGTCATGAGTTCTCCACGATACCTGGTGTTGTGGAGGATGTCACCGAGATCATTTTGAACCTGAAAAAACTTCGATTCAAGATGATGGAGGGGAGTGAACGCAAGGTTCTTTATCTGGACGTGGATTTTTCCAGCAGTAGTGTCAAGGAAAGGAACGGAGCTGTCCTGGCGCAGGATTTGAGTCCTGATGCTGAGGTGGAGATCTTGAATCCTGACTTGCACATTGCCACAATCAACGATGTAAACGGCGAGCTGAAAATGGAGCTGGAGATAACCCGTGGAAAGGGGTATGTGCCAGCGGAAAAGCAGGAAACCGACGAACAGGTGCTGGATCGTATTCCCGTGGATTCCATCTTCACACCTATCAGCAAGGTGAATTACATTGTTGAGGATACCCGGGTAGGCCAGATTACCAACTATGACAAGTTAGTGCTGGAACTGTGGACCGATGGCTCAGTGCCTCCTCATGAGGCGGTATCCAACGGTGCCCAGATTCTCACCCATTATCTGAATTATTTTGTTGATCTCAAGCCTCCTGCGGAACCAGTAACCAGGGAGCCTGAGAAAAAAGACGACGATGTATTAGACAAGTCTATCGACGAGATGGGTTTGTCGGTCAGATCATTAAACTGCCTGAAACGGGCCGGCAAGAAGTCCCTGCGGGATCTCACCGAGTCTGAAGAGGCAGAATTGATGAAGCTGAAAAACTTCGGACAAAAATCCCTTGACGAGGTCAAGAGTATTCTGGCTCAATTCGACCTCAGTTTTCGGGAAACCGAAGTAGAATAGGATAAACTTTTTGCCCCACAGGAGGAGTCAAAGCCATGAGACATGCTAAAAGCAGCAGAAGGCTGGGGAGGCGAACCGGCCATAGGGTGGCCATGTTGAAAAATCTTGCCACTTCACTCTTTTTGCATAGAAGAATAACCACAACCCATGCCCGGGCAAAGGAAGTCCAGAAGATGGCTGAAAAGCTCATCACCATGGCCAAAAATGGTGATCTGGCTTCAAAACGTCAGGTTTTCCGATATATCTCAGATCGGAATGCAAGCCGGAATCTTTTTGATGTAATTGCGCCTCAGTATAACGAGGCGGAAGAACATGGAGAACGCAGGGGCGGTTTTACCAGGATTGTCCAGATCGGCCCCCGCAAAGGGGATGCAGCCCCCATGGTGTTTCTGGAGCTGGTATAAATTTCCGGTTATGTGGTGTTTTTTACAGGGCGATCCTTATGATCGCCCTGTAATCAATTTATTGAAGGGTTAACTTTCATAAAATGATCAAGGTTGATCAGGTTGACTTCATATATAATCTCGGTAGCAGGGCGGAGATCCAGGCACTGGCCGGGATCAATGTCGTTGTTAATCATGGTGAGTTTGTGGCTGTCATCGGCCATAACGGCTGTGGCAAGTCAACCCTGTCGAAGCATTTGAATGCCCTTCTTATGCCGGTGAAAGGCCGTGTGACCATTGACGGCATGGATACCGCCGATGAGGAAAAGCTCTGGGATATTCGTCGGAAGTGTGGAATGGTTTTTCAGAATCCTGACAACCAGATGGTGGCCACAGTAGTGGAGGAAGAAGTCGCCTTCGGCCCGGAGAATCTGGGGATTGATCCTGTCATAATCCGGGAGAGGATTTCCACGGCCATAGAAGCAGTGGGAATTGCGGGCATGGAGAAACAATCATCAGCCCATCTTTCCGGAGGTCAGAAACAACGTCTGGCCATAGCAGGAATCATTGCCATGCATCCTGATTACATGATTCTGGATGAAGCCACATCCATGCTGGATCCCAGGGGGCGTGACGAAGTGATGAGGACTGTTCGCCAGCTGAACCGCGACCACAAGATTACTATCATATTCATCACTCATTCCATGGAGGAGGCGGCCCGGGCTGATCGGGTAATCGTCATGGATAAAGGGACAATCGTAATGGAAGGCCCTCCCGGTGAGATTTTCTCCCAGGCTGATTGCCTTCGAAGCCTGAGCCTTGAGGTTCCTCCCATGACAGATTTGGCTGACAGGTTGAGAAAAATGGGTTTTGAAGTTCCCCGGGGTATTTTGGACACGGAGCAGATGGCCGACTGGATTGAGAGTGTTCTGCAGGAGCAACAGGAAGGGGAGTGAAATCGCTTCATGGATGTTGCAATATCTCTGGAAGATGTCAGTTATACATACCAGGCGGGCACTCCCTTTGAGTATGAAGCTCTCCATTCGGTGAGCCTCAGTATTTCCAAAGGGGAGATCGCCGGAATGATAGGCCCCACCGGTTCGGGCAAATCAACCCTGGTTCAGCATTTTAACGGTCTGCTGATACCCAGCCGGGGAAAGGTTAAGGTGATGGGCCGGGACATCAATCTCAGGGACAGGAACAAGTCAAATCCTGTATGTTTTGAAGTGGGTCTTGTGTTTCAGTATCCCGAATACCAGCTTTTTGAAGAAACAGTTTTTGAGGATGTGGCCTTCGGGCCCAGGAATATGGGCCTTTCACCGGCCCAGGTGCAGGGGAGAGTTGAAGAAGCCCTGGAATGGATGGGTCTGAATCTTGCCGATTATGGGAAACGATCTCCTTTCAGCCTGTCGGGGGGTGAAATGCGTCGGGTAGCCCTGGCGGGGGTTCTGGCCATGCGTCCAAAGGTGCTGGTTCTGGACGAGCCTGTGGCAGGCCTGGACCCCAGAGGATGCCGGGAGTTGATGGACAGGATCTGTTCCTTCCGGGATCAGGGGGGGGTTACTCTGGTGTTGGTATCCCACGAAATGGGACAGGTTGCCCGGTTAGCGGATCACCTGATAATCATTGAGGGGGGAAGGATTGTTGGCGATGGTTCTCCTAATGAGATTTTTCAGCGGACTGAGTGGATCCGGGGACTGGGCCTTGGGTTGCCTCCATATATGGACTTGATGGAAAAGCTGACCCGCCGGGGTTATGATGTGAAACCGGATGTTCTGACCGACGACGAAGCTGCTGAAGAGATAAAGAGCCTGTTGAGCCGTCAGAACTGATTTCTGAAGCCAAACTCAATCTCAGGCTGGTTCAGGATGTTGACTGGGGGATGTTTATGCTCCTGGCCCAAAAAAATCAAGACCTGATAAAAGTCACACAGACAGAAGAAGTCGGCAGTTGAACTCCCTTTTCTTCTGTCTGAATTATTGTGTGCTTGAAGGTCAGTAATTGGGCCCCAGGCCACTGCTGGGACTATACCAAGGCTCATCGGTGCCCAAGTTGACAATGGTATGGTTTTCTCCCTTGCAATGGATGGTGTATATATCCCGGTCAGTTGTTACCAGGTATCCTTCGGAATAAGTGTCTATTTCCGCCACGGGGCATTCTGGGACTGCTTTGATGTAAGTGGGAACAACTTCCGAGAGTTCATCGGGATAGTGCTTTTTGTCAACCTCGTACTGGCTGATGGCGGTGGCCAGGTTCCTCAGGTTGCTCTGACATCCCGACAGCCGGGCCCTGAAATATGCCCTCCGCATGTTGGGTATCATGATTGATGCCAGCACCGCAAAGATGAACATCACGGTAATAAGCTCAATCAATGTGAACCCCTTTCGTTTTTTGCCTGCGCATAATAACTTTTTCATTATGCTTCTCCTTGCTGGGGTCCGGGATAATGGCTGTGTCAACATAACTGAATAATAATAACGCTGGTTCAGCAGTATATCCCTTCACCCTTCATTTTGTCCTCCTGGCTGATAATGTGATCCAGTTTTTCCATAATTGAAGTCTTCACATCTTCATCCAAGGGTTTCTTGAGAAATATTTTGATACATTCTTCAGCTTTTTTGTTATCACCTCTTTTCAAATAAATATCTGTCAAGGGAAGGTATGGGTCCAGGAAAGTGGGTTTCAGCCGGATAGATTTTTCCAGTTTTTCCTGGGCATTTGTATAATCACCGATTCTTTGCATACAGGCTCCTGCCAGGTAATGGGCCATATGTGACCGGGGATCAATTCTGACAGCCTGTTGATAATATTCTGTTGCAGTGGAATAGTCCTTGCGGATCCGGTGATAATTTCCCAGTCCCATGATAGCAGTTGTGTTGTCGGGATTCAATGCCAGGGACTCTTGAAAGCAGGTCCTTGCGGAATGCAGTTTCCCGTTTTTCAGATATTCATCTCCTCTGTCTGCCAATTTCTGAGATTGTTTCCTTGCGTTTCGAAGTCCTTCCCGGATGTTAAGGAAGATAAGGGCTGATGCGAAGGCGTTTAAAACAAATGTCATTGCCGGGTTGAATATACTGCTTTTCTGCATCAGGATTAACATGGTCATCATTGCCAGCAGAGTTGAAACCATTATGAGGGTTTTTAATCCGATTCTTCTGATGGTCACTGTCATCCCCTCCCTGGGCTTGTTATTCTTTCACGCCGGACTTCGGGAAATTCATAAAAGTATAATCTTTATCTCTCAATTCATGTTATACCCAAATGCTCTTGATTTACCGTTATTCTGATAGTCTTTTAGTTTTAGGTCAAAGGGCTATTTTTAACTGTTGCAGTCGGACATTTTTTTACAAAAAGGATTATGTTAACTACACCTTGTGGAATAATAACATGAGAGAAAAAGAGTTGTCCTGTTATCCGAAGGCCGGTTTTGACATCAGCAGGGAGGTGTTGTGGGGATGGTAAAATAAAAGGTGCTCCCCTTGCCGGGGGTACTGCGGACATTTATTTTCCCCCCGGATACTTCCACCAGGTTCTTGATGAGATAAAGCCCCAGGCCGGTGCCGGGAATGGTGCGTCCACCGGTGTCGAGGCGTTCGAACTTGCCGAAGAGTTTCTTCTGGCCCTCCGGGGATATTCCCAATCCCTGATCTGATATTTCAAAGTAAAAGCTGTCATCATCACATGTAATGGAAATCTTGACTTCACCGCCGTCGGGGGAATATTTGAAAGCGTTCCCCAGCAGGTTTATGAGAATCTGCTTGAGCTTTTCATCATCACAATTGAGCTGGGGCAAGTTTTTGGGGACTTGTTTTTTGATGGTGTGTCTGCCAGGTTTGAAAAATTTGGAGGTGGTTTCCAGCTTGACTACCTCATCGATAAGTTCGCCGATGTCAAGGGTGTTGGTGTGGAGTTTCAGGGGTTTCCCTGCATCGATGGCTGAAACATCCAGAAGCCGGCTGATCATGGAAAGGAGGCGGTCAACTTCCCGATCAATGGTTTCATAATACTCCAGCTTGTCGGTATCGGGAATCCGGTTTCGCTGTTTTGAAAGGTCCCGGTGCATGGAATAGGCCAGGGCTTTTATGACGGTCAGAGGGCTTTTCAGTTCGTGGGATACTATGTTGACAAAGTCTGTCTTCAGCTGGTTTGCTTCCTCGCTGGCCAGTCGCCGTTTCTCCTGCTGATACAGCTCTTCTTGCAGTCGAAGTTCCTTTTCGTGGAGCCGGGCATTTTCGATGGCTCCCGCAGCCTGGTTGGCAAAAGCTTCCAGCATGCCCAGGTGTTTTTCGTTGAACATCCCTTCCTGAAAATTGTTGTCAAGGTAAATGACCCCGATAATTCTTTCTCTGGATTGCAGGGGAACACAAAGCACTGAACGCATTCCAGTGAGCTGAACCGATGCCAGGGCCTTGAGGCCGGGATCTTTCTGGGCATCTGCAGACAGAACATTTTTCCCTTCAATGGATGCAGCTTTGATGACGGTCCTGCTGATACCTTCGTAACGTTCCACTTCTACAGGGTCAACATTTTTTGATGCCCGTACCTTCAGGTTTTCATCATCATCAAATAGCATGATGAAGCCTCTTTCGGCTACCAGAAATTCCACCACTGATTCGATGGCAGTTTCAAGAACCACTTCCAGCTTCAGGGAGGAGTTGAGGGTGCGGCTGAGGTTCAACAGTTGTTCCAGGTAATTCTGTTCACCAAGGACAGTTTCTGGTGGCTTCATGGGTATCTCCTTTGGTTGGAATGCTGTCTATGGCTTTTCGTTGCCGGGGAATCCTTTCCTTCCATCATATCAACAGTGAATGGGAGGGGTTTGTTCATAGCCGGCTAACATCCTGGTATGGAGAAAATGCGTATTTCAAAATACCTGTCCCGATGCGGTGTTTCCTCTCGACGGGGTGCTGAGAAGATTATCACTGCCGGACGGGTATCCCTGAATGGTCAGGTTGTAACAGACCCCGCCACAGGGGTTGACGGGGATACCGACAGGGTGACACTTGACGGTAATCCCGTGGTCTTTGAGTGCCAGATGGTTTACTATGCTCTTCACAAGCCGAGGGGTTATCATTGCACCATGAAGGACCCCCATGCCCCCAAAAAAATAACAGACCTGGTGCCTTCATCTCCCAGGGTTCATCCTGTGGGCAGACTGGATGCCGATTCCGAGGGGCTTATAGTTCTCACCAACGACGGGGATCTCACCTGTCGTCTTACTCATCCTGGTTTCTCCCACGAAAAAGAATATCATGTCTGGGTGACTTTTGGGCCGGATGTGGGGCCTGGTTCCCTGGATGGCCTGGTTGAGAATATGGCATCAGGAATGGATCTGGGAGATATAAAAACCATGCCATGCCAATTGAAAATACTCAAGAAGGATAAAAATGGCGCATTGCTTTCGATTATTCTCCGGGAAGGCAAAAAACGACAGATTCGCCGGATGTGTATTCATTCGGGTCTTGGGGTGTCCCGTCTGTTAAGGGTCAGGACTGGCAGGCTGCTTCTTGGGGATCTCAGCCCCGGTCAGTTCCGCAGGGTTTCCCGGGAGGATATATTATAGTTTTTTTTCTCAATAAAAGGAACCGCCATTTTTATTATAAATATAGTATTTGAGGGAAAAGTATTTGTTTTTTTATTCAACCCGTGATATAATCGGGGAAAAGGTTTAAACCCCGCAAGGGGTTAATTTTTGACATAATCTGGGGAGGCAGTTTCATTGAAATCTGCAAAGTATATAATGTATGTGATTGTGGCGATTTTTCTGGTGATGGTCGCCATGAATTACAATAAAATTTCTTCCCCCGTTGAGGATCTCAGCTATACTGAATTCAAGCAGAAAGTTGAGATGAATCAGATCCGTGAAGTGGTATTTGTAAACGAGCAGACTGTCAAGGGAGTCCTCAACGAGGGAAAGAGCAACGAGAAACAGTTCAAGACCATCATTCCCCGACAGGTGGAAGGGTTGGATCGGTTTCTTGAAAAGAACCATGTAAAGATTGTGGCCAAGGAACCCAGTGAAACCCCTTGGTGGTTTGTGATTGTCAATATTCTTCCATATTTTCTGCTCATTGGTTTTTTTGTGCTGTTGTTCCGCCAGGCTCAGTCCTCGGGAGGAAGCCAGGCCTTCAATTTTGGCCGAAGCCGGGCCAAACAGCTTTCCGACACCAGGGGCAAAGTTACCTTCAACGACGTGGCCGGGGTGGAAGAAGCCAGGGAAGAACTTGAAGAAGTGGTGGATTTCCTGCGTTCTCCTGCCAAGTACAAAGCACTGGGGGCGCGGATTCCCAAGGGAGTTCTCCTCCTGGGCGCGCCGGGTACCGGCAAGACCCTGCTGGGACGGGCCATCGCCGGGGAGGCGGGGGTTCCCTTTTATTATATCAGCGGTTCTGACTTTGTAGAAATGTTCGTAGGCGTAGGGGCATCCCGGGTTCGGGATCTCTTTGAGAACGCCAAGAAAACAGCTCCCTGTATTGTGTTTGTGGATGAAATCGATGCAGTGGGCCGACAGAGGGGGGCCGGTGTCGGAGGTGGTCACGACGAGCGGGAGCAGACCTTGAACCAGCTTCTGGTTGAAATGGACGGCTTCGAAGTGAACAATGGGGTTATTGTTCTTGCAGCCACCAACCGTCCCGACGTTCTTGACCCTGCTTTGCTTCGTCCCGGAAGATTTGACCGGCATGTTGTGGTGGACAAGCCCGATGTGAAGGGAAGAGAAGCTATCCTGAAGGTTCACAGCCGGGGAAAGCCCCTGGCAGCGGATGTGGATCTGGAGATTCTGGCTCAGAGAACTCCTGGTTTTTCCGGCGCTGATCTGGAGAATCTATTGAACGAAGCAGCCCTGCTGGCAGCCCGCAATAACAAGGACAAGGTTTATATGTGCGACTGCGAGGAGGCCATAGCCCGGATTCTGATGGGGCCGGAACGCAAGAGCAAGATTATTGTTGACAAGGAGAAAAAGATTACCGCCTATCACGAGGCAGGACATGCTCTGGTGGCCCGAAAAACCCCCGAGGCAAATCCCATCCGCAAGGTTACTATTCTGCCCCGGGGAATGGCCCTGGGTGTTACATGGTCAATGCCCAAGGAAGACACTTATCTCAAGACAAAAAAGGAACTTCTGGCAGAGATTATGACCGCCATGGGAGGACGTTGCGCCGAGGAGCTGGTTTTTGAGGAAATCACCACCGGTGCCAGCAACGATCTGAAAAAAGCCACGGAACTTGCCCGGCAGATGGTTACCAAGTTCGGTATGAGCAGGGACCTGGGCCCCCTGACATTCGGCAAGCCACATCACCAGGTGTTCCTGGGGCGGGACATCGCCGAGGAGCGAAACTACAGCGAAGATGTGGCCAACAAGATAGACCTGGAAGTCCGGGAGATTGCCGATACCTGCTACAGAGAGGCATATGGCATCCTTGAGGAGAACCGGGAGCTATTAGACAGCATCGCCAAGGCCTTGCTGGAGAGGGAAGTCATCGAGGAAGAGGACCTGAATGCATTGATGGAAGGAAAGTATCAGCAACGTCTTGACGAACTGGAAAGACTTCGCAAGGAAAAAGAAGAAGAAGAAAAAAAGTCGGAAGAGAAAGTCAGGGAAGATGCTGAAGACAAGGCCGTCGGGGGGATACCTCCTTTCAAGGGGCCTGATCTGGCTTTTGACAACTGATTGATTTTGTGATAAATGACAACAAAAAAAGGGGCAACAGCCCCTTTTATATTTCAAGCTGTATCGGTTTTTCTGTTTATGTCCCTTCTTTTACTGTTTGATCCACCAGGGCTTCTGCTTCTTCTTCAGAGATTTCCCGCACAAAGCTCACCTCGGAGCAGAATATCTTCTTGGCCTGCTTGAGCATGGTCTGCTCTTTCCGGGACAGTTTCTTCTGGCGGTTCAGATCCGTGAGATCCCGGATTACTTCAGCCATTTTATAGATGTCTGCAGATTTGATTTTCTTGAGGTTCAGGTTGTATCTTTCCGATGCCCTGGCCGGCAGACTGGCATTGCTTTTTTTCATATAGTCCAGGATTTTATTGACTTCATCCCGGCGGATGAGTCCCCGGATCAAGTTGGTTTTCTGGTCGAGATTGACCATAATTCTAAGGCGATCCTTGTCAAAATGAATCACAGAAAAACGGCTGGTTTGCCCGAGGATGTTCTTTTCTTCGATCTCCTCGACAGTGCCGATGCCGTGTAACGGATGCATAACTTTCTGTCCGATTTTATATTTTTTCATTGCAGTAGAAACTCCCAGTGGCCCCTGACGGGCCCGAAAAAATTATAGCATAAAAACTTGGTGTAGGTGTTACAATTATATTAACTTTTTTTGGATTTGCCTTCAGCAGGTCTTATAACTATGGGATTCCCCGGCCATGACAGGGTAAATGCAAATTCAGCGAAAGATTATTTTCCTTGCCTTATAATTTCTGGCGGGGTACTTATTTACTCTCTTGAAGATTATATTCGCCATTTACAGGAGTAAATCTTCTTACCGGAAAAATTTTGTGAGTTTTACCAGCGTCGCTGGCTCAGGATCTGCTCCAGGGCCTCGGGAGTGAGGTTGGGATGGACTGCCTGCCGTGTGGTCAGGGTGAGGGTTGCCGATGCAATACCCATGCGGATGGCATCGTATATGGATTTTTCCTTGCAGAGGCCGAAAATGGTTCCTGCTACCAGGCTGTCCCCGGCTCCCACGGTGTCTTCCACCACCGTTGAAATGGATGAGATGAAACGGCGCATTTTATTGCTGGCAAGATAAACCCCTTCGCCTCCCAGGGTGATGACGACATACTTGACTCCCTTGCGAAGGATGGCCTCTCCAGCTTCGATGACACCTTTGGCTCCTTCGATGCTGAAGCCGGCAAGGACTTCGGCTTCTTCCCGGTTGGGGGTTACCATGGTTATCTTGTCCAGGAAGGGAAGCATCAGGTCAGTTTTCTCTGCGGATACCGGCTCCACACATACGGGGATATCATGTTCCAGGCACAGGTTCAGCAGGTAATGTATGGACTCTGCCGGTATGTCAACATCCAGCACCAGAAAATCCGCATCCAGGATAATGTTTTCCTTGGTCTTCAAGAACTTTGGCGTCAGGGATGAGAGGATTTCCATATCGGTTATGGCGCTGATGAGATCCCCCCGGGTATTCATAAAGGCCAGAAAAAGCCCCGTGGGGAATTCTTCGGAAACCAGGACATGTTCAAAGTTGATACCCGAACTTTTTGTTTTATCCATAATAAACTCAAAGAAGGGGTCTTTTCCGATGACGCTGATCATATCTGTTTTAACCTGAAGTTTGGCCAGGTTTTCTGCGATATTTCGCCCGACACCTCCCAGGCTTATTTCCACGGTGCCAGGATTAGAAGTGTGGGGAACCAGATTTTTGTGGGGACGTCCCTTTATGTCAACATTTATTGCGCCGATTACCACTACATGGGGTTCTTTTTTCATATTGAACATGATCCTCCCGACAGGCTTTCCCAAGTAATTACTTCAGCTTTCCGATATTCCTTCCTGTGGGGAGCAATAAACTTTGACAGGATGCAATCACTTTCTGTTCATCGGGGCATCCGGCATATCTGGATGATGGTCATCTCCACTACATTCTGGAGGTCCATCCCCTGTTTTATTGCACCGTCAGCCCTGGACAGCAGGTCAAATATTGTCATAAAAGCCTTGTTATTGAAACGGCGGGCCTGGGCCATGCATTTTTTTACATAGAAGGGGTGACGATGCAGTTTTTTTGCCGCCTGTTCAGAGGTCAGGTTTTCCTGAATCAAACAGTTCAATTGATACAACAGGTTGAAGTGGTTGTTGAGCACCACCAGCATCATAAAGCCGGTATCCTTTTCCCGCATCAGTTCTTCAGCCACCTGCAAGGCCCCGCCGGTGTTTTTCATTCCCACCATCTCTGTCAGGTTGAATATCTTTGACTGAATATGATGAGATGCCACTTCCCGGACATCATCGGGACGGATGTTTTCCCGCCGTCCTGCAAAAAGACAAATTTTAATAATCTCCTGATGCAAATCCCACATGTCCTGCCCCACGGTTTCTATAAGCAGTTCAATGGAGGAACGATCGATTTTTTTCCCTTCGCTTCTGAAACGAGAGCCGATCCATTCCCGCATTTGAGCAGGTTTCATCTTGCCCTGAATATGAAGACCCTGGCTTTTTAACAGGGATTTGAGGGACCTTGCCGGGGAGAACCGGCCACCTCCGCCTCTGTCATCGTCAGTGAATTCATTGAGTACAATGATAGCCGTGGGGGAGGGATCTGCCAGATAATTCTTCAACTGCTCTCCGGCACTTTGGCTGAGCCTCTGAGTATTGCCGAGAATAACCAGACGATGTGAGGATCCGAAAGGATATTCATCGCACAGGGACAGAATGTCATTCATCCGGGTGTTGCCGTCGCATTCGATGTAGGTGCGGTTCATCCTGGAAGGGTCATCCTTCAGGAACTCCTCAATGAAAACTTTCTCCAGTCTGCCGAATATATAAGGATCCCCGGCGCTAACCAGATAAAACCCTTTCCGGGGCAGGGGAGTGCCGGTGAGGATTTCTGCCGCTACCAGAGTTGCTTCCCCGGGTTGTTTTCTTTTGGATGCAGGAGGAGTCATTCAGCTATGGCTCCTGTTCTGTCCCGGAAAAGTTTCGGGATGTTTTCACTGTAAGGGGGCCTGATTATCCCCTTTTCAGTGATGATGGCAGTAACCAGTTCATGGGGAGTCACATCGAAGGCCGGGTTGTACACCGGGGATTCTGCGGGGGCCGACGGAACTCCCTGGAAATATCTCACCTCGTCGGGGTTTCGTTGTTCGATTATAATCTCTTCTGCCGTGGTTATGGACAGATCAATGGTGGTGGTGGGAGCGGCGCAGTAAAATGGGATTTTGAAATAGCTTGCCAGCACTGCCAGGGAGCATGTGCCGATTTTATTTGCCACATCCCCGTGAGCGGTTATCCGGTCGGCGCCCAGGATCACCATGTCCACCTTCCCCTGATGCATCAGCCACCCTGCCATGTTGTCGGCAATAACCGTGTGGGGGATCCCCTCCCGGAGAAGCTCCCAGGCCGTCAGCCGGGCCCCCTGCAACAGGGGGCGGGTTTCATCAACCCATACGTGAATCTTCTTCCCTTGCCTGTGAGCGGATCGAATTACCCCCAGGGCAGTTCCATAATCGCCGGTGGCCAGAAAGCCGGTGTTGCAGTGATGAAGGATATTGAAGGGATCCTGCACCAGGCTTGAACCATGATCTCCGATGGATCGGCACAGCCTTTGGTCCTGGGTGAAGATCCTCTCGGCTTCGTCAATGAGGGCCTGCCGGATCTGATCTGTCCCTCCCCGGTTGCTTCTGGCGGTGTCCATCATTTTTTCCAGTGCCCAGAACAGGTTCACTGCGGTGGGCCGGGTGGAAGCCAGGTAGCTTTTAATCTCTTCAAGATCCTTCAACAGTTCGCAAGGGTTTTCTGCGGTGGATTTGACCGCCCCCAGGGCCATTCCCATGGCTGCGGCAACTCCCAGAGCCGGTGCTCCTCGTATGGAAAGCCTTATGATGGCTTCTCCCAGGGTTTGGACATCGTGGCAGTCTATAAATTCAAGATGCCGGGGCAACAGGGTCTGGTCGATGATACGGATGTGATCATTTTTCCATTCAATGCATTTCATTTGGCAGATTCTTCTTTCCCTTCATTTCCGGAATGGTTCTGGGGGTTCTCTCCGGAGTCTTCATCAGTTGCTGTTTCAAAAAACTCATGGGCCAGGATGCTCATAACCTGTATGTTCCACCACCGTCCCCATGTGAAAAAGGCTTCCCGCAGTTCTCCCTCCCTGGTAAAACCGCAGGATTCAAAGAAATTCATAGCCTTCTGGTTGAAGGGAAGAATGTTGGCGTATATCCGGTGCAACCCCATCTCTTCAAAGGCATGACGACAGATCAGCAAAACTGCCTCCCTGGCGTAACCACAGCGACGGTTGCTTCGATCACCTATCATCACCCCGATTTCACCCTTTCGGGAACGCCAGTCGATATTGGATATTTCCACATTCCCCACATAGGTGCCGTCATTCAGTTTAATGGCCAGGGTCATAATGTTGGGGTCACTGACCATCTGTTCATACCATCGTTCAACTTCCCATGCGGTTTTTGGGGATGGATTCATTCCTGTGAGCTTCACGATTTCCGGGTCGTTTCCCCACAGGTAGTTCTGCACCAGATCTCCTTTTTCCAGGGCCCAGAGATTTATGGATCTGCCGGGAATCATATGGTATCCTCCTTGGTGGCAGTATTAATATTGAATTGTAAATATTCATTTTATTTATAAAAAACCCTGTTTCAACCTGAAAGGAAGGAAACAGGGCTGTAAAATAGAACCAATATTAATCGGTGAAAAGATATGTATGACGAGGAGATGAACGTTTACGATGGCCGAGCAGTCCACCCACTCCCTGCAGAAATTTTCCACCCTGGTGAGGTTAAATCCCGATGATCCATCGGCGCATTTTGGCCTCGCCATGGCTTACGAGGAGTCTGGCCAGCAGAATTATGCCTTCAAGGAGTATCAGGAGGTGTTGCGGCTGGATCCCAGGCATGCCCGGGCGCACCTGAACATGGGCTTTGCCTATTGCCGGGGCGGAGAGATTCAACCCGCCATCAAGGAATGGCAGAAGGCGTACGAGCTGGATTCCAATGCTGGACGCTTCCTGGATGATCCCAAGACAAAATCATATTACGAACCCAAGGTGGAGCATGCCCTGGCCATGTTTGAACGGCCGGTGATGATCCGGGCTGACGATTCCTATGCCCATTACCAGTTGGCCATGGCCTATCGTTATTTCAATAAGAAAGAGATGGCCCTGGCGGAACTCAAGAAGGCGGTGGAACTCAACCCCAACCTGTGGGAGGCTTATAATGCCGCCGGTGAGATATATGCAGATCTGGGCCAGCTTCAGTTTGCCAAGATTCAGTATCAAAAAGCCATCAGTGTGAGTCCCCGGCATCCTGACACTTTTTACAATCTGGGGACCATATTTGAAGATGAAGGGATGGTGGGTATCGCCATCCAGAAATATGAACGGGCCTTGGAAATTGATCCTGGCAATTCAAAGCTCCTGTTTGCCCTGGGACGGGCATATCTCAAGCAGGCCAGATACAAGAAGGCCATTGTCCAGTTTCAGAAGTCCATCGACAAGGACCCCGACAATCCTTATTCACATTTTTATCTGGCCAAGGCTTGTGAAGCAATATACCGTCCTGATTTCGCCATCCGGGAATATGAACTGGCAGTGAAGATTGATCCCCGTTATGCCGAGGCTCATTATAATCTGGGCACTTTATATATCAACACCGGAAACCTTGCCCAGGGAGTGGAGCATCTGGAAAAATCCCTGAAGCTGAATCCTCAGGATTCCTATGCATACTACAATCTGGGCAATGCCTATGATAAATTAGGTGAATATCAGAAGGCCATATTCAACTACAGCCATGCCCTGGAGCTGAATCCCAGGGATGCTTTTGCCCGTTACAACCTGGGGCAGATATACTTCAAGATGGAACAGTTTGAAGATGCCATCTCAGAGTTTGAGAAGGCCCTGGAGATTAACCCCAACGACGCCTCGTTCTACCTCAACCTGGGGAAGGCATACCTGGAGCTGGAGGATTATGAAAGCGCGGTGGAGATGTTTCAGCGGAGTGTTGAAAACAAGCCCAATGACTTTGAGTCCCATTATGCCCTGGCCCGTGCTTTCATGATTACTGATCGGCTGGATCTGGCAGTTATGGAATTAAAAAAGGTCACCGAGATCAACCCATCTGCGCCGGAACCTCATTTTGATCTGGCCCAGTGCCTGTATTCCAACGGTGAAGTTGACCAGGCCTTTGAACAGTATCAGAAGGTGCTGATTTACGACGAGAAGCATCTGGAAGCCATTCTGGGAGTCGGCCAGATATATCTTTATTACCGGGGCAAACCGGATATTGCCATCGACTTTTTTAACCAGGCCCTGGAGGTAGATGAGTATTTCTTCCCGGCATTGCTGGAAAAGGGCAACGCCTATATGCGGCTTCGCAAGTTCAAGGCTGCCCAGAAGGAGTTGGAGAAGGCTACTCAGGTGAATCCCGATGACTTGGATCTCCTCGTAAGTCTGGCAGAAGTGTATGTGGCAACCAGGAAATTTGACGCTGCGGAAAGGGAGATGCAGAAGGCCATCAATCTTGATCCCGAGAACCCCCGTTTCCGGTTGCTGTTTGGACGGGTTATGAGCAAAAACGGCAAAAACACTTCAGCTATCGAACAATATCAGAAAGCCATAGCCCTGGATGAAACTCTTATCAGCGCATATATGGAGCTTACGGATCAGTATCTCCAGCTGGGCGATGAGCATGCCGCCAAGTCATCACTCACGGTTCTGCTGGATCATGAACCGGGCAACCTGCGGGCACAGAAAGCTCTGGAGAATCTCTTCGAGAATCCCGGCCAGGACCTCACCGGGGCCACGGTAACCAGCCTGTCTGGGATTCCCGAGGAACGTCCCGAAGTTGAAATGGTCACTCCCGAGGCAGTGGGGATGCCCCCGGTGGAAGAGAAGAAGCCAGAGCTGGCGGTTTCCTCCGATGAGGCTTCTCAGGAACCGGCACCTGCCAAGGTTGTTTCCAAGCAGAAAATGCAGATCAAGAAGAAGGGACTCCGTTCGAAACTGAAGGCTTCGCCGGCTTCATCCAGGGAAGAGCATATGACTGCGCCGGTTATTTCGCCTCAGGTGCTGACTTCCTTCACCAAGGCAATCACAGCGCAGGCCAGGGGAAAAGACCAGGAGGCGGCTGACCTGTTCCAGCAGGTGATTGATCAGTCACCCCAATATTACCAGGCATATTCATGCCTCGGGGAGCTGCTTTCCAAGATGGACAGAACCGGTGAGAGCACCAGCATCCTCCGGCGGGGTAAATCCCTTGCAGAACGTTATCAGGATAAGGAATACATCGAGATTTTTGACAAACAGCTGGAAGTGCTCTCGGCAGTAGCCGAACCCCCGGTGGAAACCCCGGTGCCATCCCCGGTGGAAAAAGAGCCGGTTTCCAGTGAAGCTGAAGCATCAGGTCGCAAACCTGTTTTTGAAAGTGATGGGAAAAAACAGCTGAATCCTGATGACTTCGAGCTGTTTGACATGGAAGGAGAAGCTCCCCAGGAGAGCGTTCTCTCTGCCCGACTGCTGGAGAAAAAATCCGATACCCTGGGCAGGGCCATATTCTCCGGGGAGGATCAGGAAGAATCCGACGGAACGGAGGCAGAAGAGGTTCCTGTGGAGTCAACAGAAATCCCGGAGTCCCCCGGAGAGGAGCAGGAAGAGATGACTCCTGTGGGGGTCAGGGATCAGGGGTTGCCCTCATGGGTTGTGTTTGAAGAGAAGTCCTCGGTGAGCGAGGAGATTGATCTGTCCGATGCTCCAACCCTTGGGGCTTATACATCTGCCCCCAGGGAGGCCATGGGATATAAGCCACCAGTAGGGAAGGCCCCTGTCATTGATGCAGAAGAAAAACCCTATATTTCACACGAACTGGAGGAACCGGTCCGGGATGTGGAAACTCCCGGGGCGGAAGATGTCAAAGAAGTCACCTCGTCAGAAACTACTGACGTTGACAGCGAAGAACTGCTCATCAGCAACGAGGAGCCTCCTCTGGTGATCGAAGAATTGCCAGATTCTGCCACTGCCCAGGTAGAAACCGACAGGGAAGACTTTGATGAGATTGACGCCGCCAGTGAGATCGAATCCCTGGCAGCGGAGATACCAGAAGAAGGGCTTGATTTCCTGGACGAAGAGGAATTCTCAGAAACCGAAGGGGAGATAGTATCCGTCACTTCAACAGACATTGAAACTTCGGTGCAGGAGGACACTCTCCCAGAGGAAGAGATTCGGGAATCTCCGGTAACTCCCGAGGCTACAGAGCATCTGACAGATGCCGGGGTTACTGATCATATTGAACAGGAGCCGGAAAAAGAAGAAATAAAAGCTCCCACGGAGCTTCTTGAAAAACCTGCCGATGAGCATCAGGGGCCGGTTCGTTCCATACCCCAGTCATCAGGTTTCTTGTCGGAGGAGATGTCAGAACAGGAGATTCAGAAGCGTCTGGGAACAATAGAAAGGTTCATGCATCTTCGAAAATTCAACCAGGCCCAGATGGAGTTGGAAAAGCTGTCGGAAACCTTCCCTGACCATCAGGGTATTGCCCATGCCCATGCCCTTCTTTACAAGATGATGGAAGACTGGAGGGGTTATGCCAAAAGGTGGGAAAAATATATGCAGATTTCCAGCGATAATGGCCGGGATAATAAGATGGTTCTTATCGATGCCCTGGATCGTGGGGATATGTTGCAAAAAGCCCTTGAAACTGCCCGGGAACTGATGGATGAAGATCCCCAAGATTCCGAAGCAGTTGCTATGGCTTGTCAGTTGATGGTCAAAACCGGCAGTGCTTCTGAGGCAGTGGCCCCTTTAAAAAAGCTGATTCGCAAAAATCCTGGTGCCCACCGATTTAAATTTGATCTGGCCAGGGCTTATCGGGAAATGGGTAAATATTCCCTGGCTACGGTGCAGTATCAGAAAGTGTTAAAGAGTGTGGAATCTCCGGAGATATTAAACGAGCTGGGACTCACCTATGAAAAGGCCGGAAAGATCAGCCAGGCGATTAGTTCCTATCAGCGGTCTATTGAGCTGGATGAAGAAAATATCACCGCTTATCTGTGTCTGATACTCCTCTATGAGGAGGAGGGAGAGATTGAAAAAGCCATGGAGGCTATTGAAAAGGCCCTTGATAATTGTGAGCTGGATGACGAGCAGGAAGAGATTCTGGAAAACCGGCGAAGTGAGATAGAGAATCGCAGGGATGAAGTATCGCCAGAAGCTTTGTCGCCAACCCAGGCACAGTTTCAGGAGTTCCGCAAGACCATGGAAAAGGAAGAAGCCCGAGCTGCGACAGAATTCCTTGTATCCAGAGGTCATCTGCCGGAGGAATCCGAAGAAGAAGCCGAAGAAGAAGCCGAAGAAGAACCTGAGGAATTGGAATTGTCCGGAGATGAAGAGAGCCTCCATGGGGAAAAAGCTCAAGAGTCTGCCGAGCCATCCCCACAGGAAGCATCTGTTGACAGAGAACAGGAGAAGCCTGTGGATCCTCCCACGGAGATTCTTCCGGAACCCGATGATGAGGACAGCTCCTATGGAGATGAGGAAATCAGTGAACAAGATGATGACGACAGTGAGGATAAAACCGATGACGGGGCAGAGGATTTGCCGGTTCAGCCCCGGAAGTCCAGGCTGAAGAAAAGCACAAAGCGTCACCGTCGCAAGAAAAAGAAAAAATGATGCTTTGTTGCAAAAAAGCTTAATACTTGGATTTTTAACCTCCTATGTTTTAATGCGGTTGACAAACACACATTAATATAACATGGGAGGTTTTCTTTTTGCCGGAAGCTGAATCTATGAACTAGATCGGCATAGCCGGTGTTTTTGTTCAAGGGACATCGTCACTTTGAACCGGCACTAAAGTTAATAATAAAAAAGCCCGGTGAATCGCCGGGCTTTTGGGCTTATTTTACAGTCCGCCGGGTTTAGAACTTCTGTTTTGAGGTGACGACCCAACGGGGTTGTTCCAGGTCGTTAAGGTTCTTAAGGGCCACATCATACATGAAGGTGGGATTACCTAATATTGCGATATTATCTGCAATTATTGCTCCGTAAACATCCACATTTCCGTGAATTCTCACATCGGTATATGGAGCCACAATGGGAGCATAACAGGTGGGGTTGCCAGCCATATCAATCACTTCGCAATTTTCCGTGGCATATATCCGGATGTCGGTGGGCTTGGGAGTGTTACCGGTGCCCAGCCAGTCCAGGCCGTTCAAATTGCCCTTGCCCCGAAGATTCACATCGCCGTTGACATACACAATCACCGGGCCGTTGGAATTGTCCACCACCAGCTGAGCCCCGCCGGCAAGATCGATGCCGTCAAAAACATATATTGACGGGCTTTCCTCGGTGCCGTAGTTTTTCAGAACATACTGGTCCTGAGCTTGTTTTTTGAGTTCTTCATAATGTCCAGGAGTAAGATAGACTGCTCCCCCCTTTTTCTTGCCAGAAGTCGGCAGGGGCTCGGCACCGTCGGGATACAGCAGATTGCCGTTCTGATCCATAGGCAGAGTAACCTCGGGAATCTCTTCTTCCTGGCTGTTTACCCTTATATCTCCGGAGGGGCTCCAGTTATGATTGGCCGTGACAGTGCTACCGGTAGAACCGGGCCCCGTCACAACATCGCCGTCTATGACAGCTGCCATACCTGAAACGTTAACTGCCCCGGCCTGAATGCCGTTGGTGCCAACATCAGCTTCGCCGGGCTTGTCGATGTCATTCTGGCTGGAGTCATAGGCATAAACTTTGATATTACCTCGAAAATCCAGGGAATCTTTTGCAAAAAGCCCGAATTCCCAGATGCTTCTAATCCGGCGAAACAGCATGGCGCCAACCTTTTTAGTGGAGTTTGGGTTGTCGGGAGGGCCGACTTTTCCCTCGGATACAATATATATCCCCCCTGCAGGAACACTGATGCCGTTTTCTGCGGGTATGGCACCGGTGCCGTCCTTGTTGTTGTAAACCCTGACAGAATAAGTGATGTTGTTGGAGTTGGGCATTTCAGTGTTGGTGTATTCCGGCTCCTCGCCGGTCCATTCATCATCCTGGTTTATCTGGGCAATTCCTCGGGAAAGCCCCGCTTCCGCAGCATAATGAGCACTGACATTTTCGTTGTTTTTCCTGACATTCCTGAGGTTCTGGGTGCCGATAAAAGATATCGACAGCCCGATAACCACCATTATTGTGATAACCATCAGGACAACTGCCAGGCTCATCCCCTTTTTCCTGTTAAATATTTTCCTCATATGGCATACCTCCACAATATGAAGCCTCAGATTATTTTTACATGGATTATCGGACTTCATCTCTATATCTATTGACAAAAATTATTCCCCGGCGTTACAAACCAAACAATAATTCAATTCATTACGGCAATTTCTGTTCTTGCATTTATCTTGTTGGCTTTGGTGGTATCAGTGGTGCGATCTATCACGACACTGATGATGTAACTGTTGCCGTTGGCTCCCTGGGTTACCGTGAATTCCTCCACGCCCCTGGCGATTACCCTGACACTTCCCTGGGCCTGTTTGATTCCAATAAGATCATTTGCTGGGGGAACACCCGGTTCGATGGACATTGGATTGAGGGTCATCTCTTTTTTTACCAGATTGTCAACACCGTCGTTATCGGTTTCTATGTAATATGCCACCCACTTCTGCCAGTACATGCTCCCCGAATCGTCAAAGGAATGTCCCCCGGTGGTGATATTCTTTGGCGAAGGGAAAAGGAGCCAGTTGTTCTCATTTTCATCCCTGTATATGGCATCTCCCTGAGATTCACTGAGATCATTGGAAAGATTTGTCAGGGCAATGAGGGCATTGTGCTGGAGGTCGGCGATTCGTTCTGCAGTCTTGTGGTATTTGATCGAGGAGATCAGCAGAGTCGCCACCCCCGACAGCAGGATGGCAACCAGGGTAATATATACCATAATTTCTGGCAGTGTGAAACCTTTTTGATGGATTTTCTTGTTTTTCATATTCATAACCCCGTAATCTTAAAGTTGGTGCCCCATTTTTTATTTTATCGGTTTGGCTACCAGGGTTTCCATATCTACGGTCTTGTAGTATTCATCCTTGACTGCCGAGGAGCCATATGCATATTTAACTAAAACCCTGATGTTCACCACATCCACATTCCCCGATGGATCAGTGGAATAGTTGGAAATAATGGGATTTGTCTGGAATTCCACAGAAGAACTGACACCATTTATCTCCGAGGTGAGAACTGTAGTCCGGTAAAAGGTGTCCGGTTCTGATTGGGCATAATCCTGGAAATTTTCCAGCTTGTCCCACGGAAGGTTTTTGAGGTATTCCAGCTCCTGCTGGGCGATGGAAGTGGCCAGAAATGTATGCCTGGCTTGGCTGACGGCCTTGACTGCTGTCGGAAACATACCGATCATAAATAGAAGACATGTCAGAAAAATAAACATGGCAACCATTAACTCAATCAGACTGTAGCCTCTTTTTTGATAGAGCTTGTTTCTCATATGCCCACCTTGCTCAAAAAGTCCGCTTCCCCACGGCTTTTTGTAGTTTATTCAATGGAGTTTTACTCCTGGGAAGGGTTGCCCAGCGGAAGCTGTCCATATACCAAAGGCATGAGAGCTTCAAGGGGATCTGTTTCCATTTCAGCAGAAAGGGTGTTCTGCTGGCCGATATATCGGTTTCCGTGAATGCATATGGCATTGGGGCGTTTGCCAAGGGTAAGACGTTTAAGGAGCTTATCGGATTCAGTATCCAGAATGGCCACGTCTTTTGTCCCCTGGTTGAGAACCCATACTTTCCTGCTGTCGCGGTCGTAAATCAAGTGCTCCGGTTTGCTTCCGATGCCCCGGATCTCTTTGGATTCGCCACTGAAGGGATCTATCACTGTCAGGGAATCGCTGGCATTCATGGATATCCAGAGTTTGTATTCTCTGGGTTCCAGCACCAGTGCATATGGGCCGTAACCAGGAAGAGGAAAGTTCTTTTCGCTCTCCATCAGGTTGATGTCAACCACCAGAAGTTCAGACTGGACTCGATCCAGCAGGTATCTCTTCTGTCTGGCCTGGCAAATGGTCATCTGGGACGGGGAACCGTCAACCTTGATGGATCCTCTGAGTCTGCCGGTGTCAGTATCGATGAACATAAGATCCCTTGAACCTTCGTTGGATACCGCCAGGGATGCGGCCGGGATCTTTTCATCCAGACGCTGGAAAGCCTCGGGGTCTTCCTGTTGAAGCTGGAGAAGCCGTTGACGTTTGTCTTGGACACTTTCTTCCAGAGGAAGCATGGCCATGTCCACAGGGTTGTTGCCAACCAGGAAAATATCGGTGGTTTCAAGCTTGTTGAGGTCTATCACCGAAACCACGCCTCTTCCCCGGTGCAGAGAGTAAACAATGCGGTTCTCTTCGTCAAAAATCATCTTGGTGGGATTCTGTTCTGCCCTGATGAATCCAAGACTCTGAAGATTCCTGCTGTGGAGCATTTCCACCATGGAACTGCCTTCATATCCGATGAGGATAATATCAGTTTCCTTGGGATCGTCGCTGTTCTGGGTCTTTATCATTGCAGTAGCCGGAATCATTACAGAAACATTTCTTGCCAGTCGTTTCTTGAACAGTCGGTCAAACTGGTTGGCATCAAAAAGGTTCAGCTCGTCGAGGGCAGAAAGCCACGCAATGGGGCTGTTGGGGGCAGTGAACTCGTTAAGTTGAGCTACTTGTTTTTTCTGGGCAAAGGAGAAGATCATCAGGAATACAATGAAGATGATTTCCAAGGCCAGCATTATGGGCCTCTGACCGATAACCGCCCTGCCCATATCTCCAATCCAGGAGAAATCGATGTTTATCTTGGGGAAATTAAACCGCCGGGCAATGGATTCGGTGTTGTCCTGGACCTGAGTGTCTTCCAGTTTCTGCTTGAAAACCCTGATGTCGCCATATGTCTTTTGCCCTGTCTTGCAGGCGGTTTCCAGGAGTTTTTTCATTTTAGGGGAAACTTCCTGAGCCCATTCAATATCTATGGCCCTTTCGTCAAATTCCTTCTTGTTTAAAAGGAAAAACAGAACCCGGGCAATTTTTGTGATATCGCCATAAAGTTTTTTGGGGTTATCGGGCATGAATTCCAGGGTCCTGTTGGTGTCAAAGAACCTCTGCAGGTCATACCCGGTGATGCGAACCTTTCCCTGGCTGTCAATCATGATATGCCAGGGCCTTATGTCCCCCAGGGTGAAGGGGGTAGGCCGGTAATGCATAAATTCTGTGGCTTCACACAATTGATAGCCCCATTTCAGGGTTTCTTTTTCCGAAAAGGGCTTGGTATTCATATCTGCCAGTTTTGTAATGGGCAGGCCGTCCACCACTTCCATCAGGTAATAATCTCTATAGTTGTCGGTGAAGGCTTCGTAAACCGATACCAGGTTGGGATGCTTGAATGTACTTAAAATCCTCACTGTATCTCTGAAGACATCCCGGCGGTTGCGGTATTCTTCCTTGTCCATTTCCCCGGCGATGAATTCTTTGAGAATCAGTTTTTTGTTGTCTTGCTTTGTGTCGGAAACTTTGTATGTGTTCCAGTTGCCATTATCCTTGAGAATCTTGTCAATGTGGTATTGCTCACGGATCAGTGTCCCCTTGGGGATGGCTTTGCTGACAAATTCTTCCTGGACAGTCAGTTCTTCAGGATCCAGAATCTCCACCGGTGAGTATATGTCACCCCTTTTTGTGATGGGCTTAAGATCTAACTGTTTGAAGCTTTCTTCCTCCAGCTGATCCTCGTCAATTTCACTGGGTACCAGTTTGCCTCCCGGTGATTTCAGGGACATACCTCCTGTGATTTCTTCTTCAATCGCCAGGGTCAGAATACTGTCGGGATCAGAAAAAGCACTGTCCCTGACAACAGGTAGAACAGGAGTGTCCAGAAGCTGCTGGGATGAAGTATCCTCTACCACTTCCATATCTGCCCTCAGACGTTCCACAGGGGTTGCCGGTTCATCGAGTTCGAGTTCTTCCATGTTTTTAATCAGACGATCTAAAACCCGGTCATGGGAAGAAGTTTCTTCCATCTCTTCTTTCAAGGGGTGCTCAGATGATTCTGGCCCCATTTTTTCCCCGTATTGGATGCCAAACATCTCCTCGGGACTCAGGAACTGGGAATCTTCTTCGTCCCCGCGGGCTTCTTGAAGGGGAGGGGCCTCATAATAACCAGATCTGGCACCATCAGCCGGCGACGGGGCTTCAATGCCGGAGCCTCCCATCTCCACGGTGAATCGCTTTGCGATCATCTCCTCGGGACTCAGGAACAGGGAATCTTCTTCGTCCCCGCTGTCCTCTTGAAGGGGAGGGGCCTCATAAAAACCAGTCCCGGTACCATCAGCCGGCGACGGGGCTTCAATGCCGGAGCCTCCCATCTCCACAGTGAATCGTTTTGCGATCATCTCCTCGGGACTCAGGAACTGGGAATCTTCTTCCTGCTCCCGTTCATCTTCCGGTGAGGCTACGAGGCTCAGTTCGTCTGGTTCAAGCAATTCCGCCGACTCAGTTAACATCTCCCGGGCCGGGGATTCAGGCTCAATTGTTTTGTCTTGTCTGGAGGGAGTCGCCGGGTCTGATTCGGCGAATCGGTTTATGGGGAGTCTTAGTTCATTCAGAGTAATTGGGGTGAAGGCTGTGGGCATCAGGTTGCTCCACATCACTTGGGAAATGGTATATCCGCCGGATTTTTTTTGATCCAGCTGGTGTCCGGTGGAAAAACCTGCCACGCCTCGACGATCCTCGGAAACAAAGGGCGGTTGAACTTCGCTTGGTTTTTCTGTTTTACCGGATACCTTTTCCTTGCCGGGGAGCCAGTCCATTTTCCAGGACTTGGCCATCATCCCCGACAACCGGATAGCCACCTTTTCCATTTCAATGTTAAATCGCTCCCGGTCGCCTTCCTGTTTTTTATCCAGGCTGGATTCATCCGGGAGTTCCTTGTTTGAAAGAGATTCATCGGGGGTCTGGCCTGATGAACCCCTCAATAAGATTTTGATTTTTCCTTTCCTCATCATCTTCTCCCCGTCACCTTGCCAAATTTTGATCTTAGTTATTATTTATATTATCAGTTTTACTTGGTCTGCCTTTTTTATTATATCATCTTTTCCTGGATAATTATATAACTCAAAGGACCTAACTTGCTAAGCCCAGTCCTTATTATTCCTGTCAACCAATGCTATGCACTCATATACTTCAACTTTATTTTGACCAGATTTAGCCGATTATGTTACAAATATTTTCGTGGCTTGCGGACCAGGGTTTCCAGGTGAACTGACTTGTAATACTCATCGGCTTCTTTTTTTATGCCTGAGCCATAGCGGTACTTTACCAGAACCCGGATATTGAGGATCTCCGGTTCACCATTGCCGTCCTGTTCATATGTGGTGATCATGGGGCAGGACTCGAATGTTGTCACTGATTTTACCCCGTTAATTTCACATTCCATAACGGAAGTCCGGTAGAATTTTTCTGGATCTGATTTGATTATTTCCGCAAAGTTCTTCAAAGTGTACCAGTCAAGATTCTTGAGATATTCCATCTCCTGGCGGGCCACCTGGTTGGCCATAAATACAAACTTGGCCTGGCTCAGGGCTTGTAGTGCCGTGGGAAATAATCCAAAAACAAACAGTATGCATGTGGAATAAATAAATAGAGAAACCATGACTTCAATCATTTTGAAGCCACGGCCCCTCCTGCAGTTTCTCAACAGTCGTCGGAGTTTTGTCAGGCGGTTGATGTTCAAGCTTTCACCGGATGCTTAATCATATTCCCTTGTTACCATAATTCATTCTCGCAGTATCATACAAGTCAGGTTTCTCCCCTTAATATTTTATATTCCCCGGCCCCAGTGATTTCCTTTCAATATTATTTTAATTATGACAAATAACCTATCTGAGTATAGGACATATAAGCTTTTCCCGATTATGATATAACAATATTACTTTTGACTGCATGTGTGGGGTGTTTGTTACAAACAGATGAAGTATTAATTATTTTGTCTTAGTAATAATGGGCACAAGCAACTATCCAGAAAATACAATGAAAATGCAGGTTCTCACATAAAAAAAGCTGCCATCCGGCAGCTTTCAAGTAATTTGTTTTTGAATCAATCGTTTTTTGACTATGGGGTGAACAGATTGATCAGAGTCTGAACGGGGGTCAGGCTGTCATTTTCAGTGCCATCTCCCAGCCGTCCACTGGAGTTATATCCCCAGGCCCAAATGTTTCCATCGGAATCCATGGCGAAACTGTGGTACTTCTCTGCAGCAACCTCCACAATATTCCCGAGGAATCCCACACCGCCGGGACCTTTTACCTGTACCGGGGTGTAGCTGTCATCTGTTTCTCCATCTCCCAGCTGCCCATCGTAATTATATCCCCATGTCCATACAGTTCCGTCAGACTTTACTGCGATGGTATGTCTTCTGCCGGTGTTGACAGTAATGATGTCATTGATGAATCCCACACCATCAGGACCTTGCACCTGTATCGGGGTATAGCTGTTATCGGAGGTCCCATCACCTAATTGGCCATAGCAGTTTCCTCCCCAAGCCCACAGGGTTCCGTCTGATTTGAGAGCAACGCTGAAACCGCCTCCCGCGGATACTGCAATTACATCATCAAGGAATCCTTCTCCCTCGGGGCCCATAACCTGTACCGGGGTTTCGCTGTAATCGGTGGAATCATTTCCCAGCTGACCGCTGTTGTTGTATCCCCAAGCCCACACAGTGCCGTCGGACTTAAGGGCAACAGTGTGCCTTCTGCCGGAATCGACTGCTATGATGTCCTGAAGGAATCCCACACCATCGGGACCCACCACCTGAACAGGAGTTAAACTGTCATCGGTGGTTCCGTCACCCAACTGGCCATAGCAGTTTCCGCCCCAGGTCCATACGGTATTGTCGGACTGGATGGCAACTCCGAAACTGCCTCCGCTGGTCATACCGATAACATTGGTAAGCAGGCCGACACCATCAGGCCCAACTACCTGCACTGGGGTGTACCTGTCATCGTCGGTTCCATCTCCCAGCCGTCCATTATAGTTATTTCCCCAGGCCCACAGAGTGCCGTCGGCATCCAAGACGAGGGAGTATTGTTGTCCGGCGGTGATTGCGATGATATCTTCAAGGAAGTCTTCGCCGTCAAATCCCAACACTTGCGAAGGAGTCGGGTTGTTAATGGTGGTTCCGTCACCTAACTGGCCATCGCAGTTTCCGCCCCAAGTCCACACAGTACCGTCGGATTTGAGGGAGATACCGAATCCGGCCCCGGACTCAATCCTCGGATACCTGTATATCATGGTAATGTCATGTTCTGTGTCATCTCCAGCGACGACATTAACGGTGCCATTGTATGCCAGGTAATTGTCCACCTGAGCAGTTATAGCCTTTTCATTTCTCGCAGGTACATCGATAATTGTATAATTACCTTCCTCATCAGTAATGTCTTCTTTATCTCCTATGGTTACAGTTACGCCTTCCAGAGGCATTTCGCTCCACTGAGCTGTGACTTTGCCGCTTACGCTTCCCGTGAGAGGCTCTGGAATCATTTCAAAGCTTACAACTGCAGTCTGTTCACCTTGAATTGTCACTGCTGTGGAATAATTTTCATAGCCTTCCTTCACGGCGGTGAGGGTATAGTCGCCCTGTTTCAGGGGTGATACAAAATATCTTCCCTGCTGGTCAGATTCACCGGTCTTTTCTCCTGCGGTCACGGTAACTCCCTCGATGGGATTACCTGTTGTTGAGTCGGTTATTATTCCGACGATGCTGCCATTTTCCCCGATACCTTCACTGCCCTGGGTACAGCCTGCAATGAGGCTCACCACGGCCAACAGCAGGATGGCACTGAGGATCACGATTCTTTTGGTGTTCTTCATTTTAGTTCCTTTCATTTATTCTGGATTCGATCCAAAAAATTAACTCAAAACCTTTCCTTCTATATGACTTAGTTCCTGCATAAAATTGAAAAATAATAATCTAAACTTATACAATAGTTATTTTATACTAAGAAATATTGGCTTATAGTATAATTCTTTAAGCCTAAATTGAGCCTTATAAATCTTGGTTAAATGTTACTTTGATGAAGAAGGTTTTTTTGGGATAATTATTGACAAAGGAATATCTCTTTGTTATAATACCTGTGCTTGCCGGGTCGTCTAATGGTAGGACAGCAGACTCTGGATCTGTACGTGAGGGTTCGACTCCTTCCCCGGCAACCAGTTCATGGGTTCAAGCCGGCAACTCCGGCAGTAATATACAAGGCCCGTTGGTCTAGTGGTTTAGGACGCCTGCCTCTCACGCAGGAGACCAGGGGTTCGAATCCCCTACGGGCTATCGTATTCAACCTTACAGCGAAACTCCTCGAAGTGTGAAGAATCGAGGAGTTTTGTTATTTCGGGACGCTCATAAACCGAGAACGTTACCTCTTCCGGCGTAAAGGTTACCTGGTGGACTATCAACCTTATTAAATCCTTTTTCTCCTGCTCCTGGGCTTTCTCAAACAGGTTGCAGAACTTCAAAATGCTGTCCTGGATAACCTCGGCGCTGAAGACCCGGCTTTCCTCATCGTTTATCCTGAAATCCATCTGGTTGATGTCTTCTTCCAGCTTCTTAATCTCGGCAGATGCTTTTTTGAAATTCTCAATCATTTCCATTCTCAATTCTTCATTAGCCTTGGCAAATGCGCCTTCCCCCACCAGCTCCGAGAAGTTATCCTTTCTTCTCTCCGCTTTCTTTCTCAACTCAACCAGTTGAAGCCTTTGCTTCTTCAATTCGTCCAGTTCTTTTCCGGCGTTTTTGTTTGTCTCCAGGACGATTTCTTCCAGGAAATTTCTGTCCAGGGAGAGTTTCTTCACTTCATTAATAATGAAGTTGTCCATCTCCTTTGCCGATATGGAAGCGTTTCCGCAACAGCCCTGTTCTTCTTTTCCCTTGCCGTTGTGGTTTCGTTTGGTGCAACCGTAATAAAAATAACGCTTCTTCCCTTTGCCGTAAGAAAACAATGGGGTAAGATGATTCCCACAGTAACCGCACTTCAGAATTCCCGCCAGATAGAACGGGTATTTTCTCCGTTCTTTCCTTGCCGGCCTGTCTTTCCTCTCCGTCTTGAACCTGTTCTGAACCGCCGTCCATGCTTCTGGGGATATTATAGCCTTATGCTGTCCATCGAATATCTCGCCTTTAAAACGGATTTTCCCGATGTAAACCGGATTCTTTAATGTCTTTGTAACCGTTGAGCCGAGAAATTTATTACCGCCTCTTTTATTTCCTTTCTTCGATATATGAACCTTTGAGCGGTATCCCCTTTCATTCAGGACTTTCGCCGTTTGCTTTATAGACTTCGTTTTAATGTAAGTATCAAAGAGAAATTTAACAAGTTCAGCTTCCTCCTCATTTACAACCAGCAAGCCTTTCTTCTCAGGGTGCAGGTCATACCCCAGGACAACGTTTCCATTCCATAAACCCTGTTCAGCCCTCCACCTGGTCTTTCCCCGGATTCTCTCCGCCAGGGTTTCCCGCTCCAACTCGGCAAAAACAAGAGTAAGTTTAAGCATCGCCCTTCCGATTGCGTTTGATGTGTCGAAATTCTCCGCCAAGCTGATAAACTGCACGCCTTGTTTTTCAAAGACTTTCCACAGCTGGGAGAAATCCACAACAGACCTGCTTATCCGGTCAATCTTGGTAACGACAACGGTATTAATCCGTTTTGTTTTCACGTCCTCAATCAACCTCTTGAGCTCCGGGCGGTCGGTATCTTTGCCCGACAGTCCGCCGTCGGTGTAAACGCCGATAATCTCCCATTCTTCCTCTGACGAAATCTTCTTGTATTTAACAAACTCCTCAAGCCTGCTCTTCTGGGTAACCAGAGAGCCGTTGGCAACGTCCGCCTGCATATGTGTTGAAACTCTGGTATATAAACCGCATTTAAACATAAAAAAACACCCGCCTTCTTCAGAATAGAACCATAGCGGGCTATTGTAACGCCGAATTGTCAAAAAATCAACAAATGAAATGTGAATCGTTGAAATAATCAGCTTCCCCAGATTAACAAATTGTTTCCATTGTTTTTCAGATACTCGTAAGTTGCCAGGATTAGTGAATAAATTTTCTTCCCATTTTGTATTTCATCACATTTGAAACCGGGTTGAACTATTACAGTTTCATATTGCCAAGAATTACTTTCAAACCTTCTCTTCAATGAATTTATAGAACCTTGTCTTCCAGTTATTATCCTTGTGTTTGACCTGTTTGCAATGTGTTCAGAAATATTATGCATTAATCTTGGATTAAGACTCCAATATCCTGACCGACACGCTTGTCCAAGGACTTCATAAGCATTAGAAACAGAGTCTCCAGGAGTTGTGGTATTCATTTTTTTACAATGATAAAAAGAAATTTTTCTTATGTAGTTTTTATATTTAATTACTATAAAGTCAGCTAACTCTCCCTTGCCATGATCCTTAATT
>CAYNGH010000023.1:0-31951 GCA_964396845.1 uncultured bacterium
GCGGGAATCAGCATATAGCTGTCTCTTCCATAAACCAGGGCATTCTGTTCCACGCTGGCGTATTGTTTTACAGGAGTCGGGTTGCCTTCCAGCTTCACTTCGTTGGCATAAGCCTCTCGCATGGGGGATGCCGCCGTGACAACGGTCAGCTGGCCTTTCATCTCTCCCCTTATGTCAACATTACCCCCTTCGAGGAATAAAAGGCCGTTCTTGAACTGCTCCACCTTGACCTGGTTGAGAAGAGTCACTGTCTGGTTTGTGTATGCGGTTCTCTTTCGAAGGGTGACATACCCCTGGCCTCCCGATTCGGAAAGTTCTACAATAAAGGTGGCAAACCCCGGATTCATCTTGGCAAGATCCCCGTCAAATTCGATATCTGCCGGCACATTCACCGTCATATCATCATGGACATTCAAGGGATCTGCTCCATAGGCGCCTTCCCAAATGGTGGGATCCGATGCCTGACTGTGGCCGATGACACCGGCAGGGGTTGAAAGCCCGTCATTATCACCGCATCTCCAGTAAGCCTGAACATAAGAATCCCCGGTGCTGGGATGGGTGCCGGAATTATCGGCAGCTAACTGAGCGGCATAGCCTTCCTCTGCGGGACTGATGACGCCGTTTCCGTCAAGGTCTGCATTCAGATACCCGTCCTTGTGGGGAAGTCCCATGGAGGGCTGATCCGTCAGAAGTCCTCCCAGGAACATGTCGTCGATATCTTCCTGGGTAGTACCTCCGGGGTATAGATTGGCGGACTGGTTGATGGACACCTGATCCAGAAACTGGACATTACTGGTGGAGAAGAACTGCATATTCCCTGCGGTTTCGCTGGCAAAGTGGCTGGCTCCGTCGATGACCACCGGCCCATGGGCGATAAATTCCGCGGGTATTCCCGATGCATTGTTAGTGCCGTCATTGGCATTGGGCGGAGGCACAAGATTTCCCACCATATCGTATGCCCGGTGATTCTGCATAAACATTAAATTGTCGATGACTTCTTTTTCCCGGAAGCGGACATGCACCTGCCGGGTTGCAATGGCATCAGTGCTGTCGGGATCTCCCTGCATGGTATCGCCTTCTCGATAGACCATGCCGGTGGATTCAACCACAAACTGCACCGGCTGTCCCAGGGCAAAACGGGTCTGCATTACCGACATCCGAATCCTGCCAAAATATTGTCCCTCGGGGTCAAGTGAACGGTCGGGGTTGACGGTGACATCATAAAAATAGGCATTGCGGGTATTATCCCAGGTACGAGTGATGTTAAAATGAAACTCCTCGGCGATACCGTTGCTCTGCCTCAGAATCACCGGATCGCCAGGATCGCTGTATTCCACCAGCTTATACGGCAAACCCGTTGCCTGATCCTCAAAGACCCATATCTCCTTGCTGGATGCCAGGCCAAAATCCGCCCGGTTACATCCCATATAGTTGAGCAGCATTTCCACCCCTGCATTGGCAATGTGAAGCGCCATCATGGATTCTTTTTCCGCCATGGCTGCCCGGTTTTCACTGATGGCCAGCATGATGAAAGAGGTGCCCAGAATAAGCACCACTGCAACAACAAAAAGGGTAACCACCAGGGCAACACCTCTGCGATTTCTCTGCCTTTTTGTCCGTTTCTTGAATAACATTTTTTGTCACACCCCCGACAATAGTTTCATGGCCTTATTCGGCCTTGATTTTCGCTTTGGTCTGCTCCTGGTATGTGACAGGAGCGTTCAAGTCATCACGGTTGTATTTGGTCATCCTGCAGTTGATGTTGAAAAGGTGCCGGTCATAAGTGGTGTTGTAAGCATGATCCATTGAAATAAGAGGCTCTCTCTGGATGACGAATTCGATGCGGTCGTTGACTCCCGGCAGTTCTGCCAGAAGTACTGACTGGTTCACATTGCCCACAATAAAGTAGCTGTCATCAACAACCCACTGCATGGAAACATTGCGGAAAAAGCCGTCATACCCGCTACTGGTATGCCCGAATGAGTATGTCCTGCGAAAAAGCCTGTTGGGAGTGGCATCGGGAACGATATATTCCACAAAACGCAGATGGGGCACAGGGTCATTGAGGCTCAGACTGGGGTCATCCAATTCCAAAGACAAAATACAGATGATAAGGCGGTTTTCCGAACGGCCATTTCCTTCATCCTTTGTTGCCAGACTGTCAACTCCATAGGGATTGGGAAGAATGACCCCCGATGGGACCCAGGAACCGGAAAAGGGGGTTGGAGGAAGATAGGCCTTGCTGATATCTTCCCGGATGGAGTTGATGATTCCAGAGGTCTGCTGGCGCAGGTCCTGCCGGAGTTTTCCATCAGAGTAGTTTCGAATCGACGCCACAATAAGGCTGACCACCAGGACCCCGAACAGGCCGAATAAAGCAACTGATATCAAGACCTCGATGAGGGTCATTCCATTCTTTCTGGTCTTATGCATTAAAATAAGTTTCCTCCGTCTTGCTGACGATTATCACTGTCTTGCGTGGTTCCGGGAACGATATGTGGTTACCGATACGGTCTTGGTTGTGGTTTCACCTTTCAGGGATTCCTGCCAGGCAACAGTAATGGTTATCTTGGCCAGGGTCCCTCCACCGCTGATGGAGGGATCCAGAATTTCCACATCAATCCCTTTTAGCCCCACATCATCGGGCAGGTAAAAAGGTTCTGGAATGTCGTCTTCGAACATGCCGGCAAAATATCCGCTGGTCCAGGTCTGCAGACTTTCCACGGTAGGTTCCGTGGTGGCAGGCCCCAGAAAATTCAGCCTCTGGATCCTGTATATGATGCCGTTGGCAATCTTGACCCCTTGAATCTCATTTCGGTTTTTCTGATTCAGTCTGTATCCGCCGGGAAAAACCATGGCAAAGGTCATCATTACCAGGCTGAACAGCATGATGGAAATCAGAAGCTCCAGGAGAGAAACACCTTTTTGTCCCCTCGAAAATCGAAATAACATGTAAAACTCTCCAGTATCGGTTATATAAATATTATAACAGTTTTTCCCCGGAAAAAAAACTCCGGGTGATTATTCTTAACACCGGGGAAGGGCCGTTTTCTGCCGGTGATAGAAAAAATCCACAAATACAAACATACAAGCCAGTAATAATATCACATTAATATCCATGAAAGTCAAGGATTCCCGAGGAGTTCTGAAAAAGAATTATCCACATCGATCCTGGACATCAAAAAATTTTTTCCCAGCCCGGTGACAGTTTCAGTTGATGATGTTATAATCTCCTGGGAGCATACCGGGCGATCGCGGGAGAAATCCTGAGGAAAGTCCGGGCACCACAGGGCAGGGAGCCGGGTAACGCCCGGCGGAGGCGACTCCAGGGACAGTGCCACAGAAACTATACCGCCTGAAAGGGTAAGGGTGCAACGGTGGGGTAAGAGCCTACCGATTCCGGGGAGACCCGGAATGTCCAGGTAAACCCCTCCTGGTGCAAGACCGAATAGGGGGCGAGGGCCATGGCCCGCCGGCGGCCCGTCGGCAGAGCCCCGGGTAAGGTCGCATGAGGCATCCGGCAACGGGTGTCCCAGATAAATGATCGTCCAAGACAGAACCCGGCTTACAGGTATGCTCCCACATCTTTACGCATAAAAAGGATTCTACTCCTTTTGATTGAATTTCTTCTTAATTCCATAGTGCCCAAAAGGCAAGCCCACGGAGTTGTAAAAGACAATGATAATTTATGACAAATCAAAAATAGATCTTCAGGATGAATTCCTAAGTCAGGTCCTTAATATGGTGGAAGACTTTCTTTTCATCATGGACTCTGATCACACAATAATCCAGGCCAACCAGAGAGCCCTTAACTTCTATGGCCAGGACATCATCGGAAAAAAATGCTATCAGGTGACCCGGTCCAAAATTTCCCCCTGTGCCGACTGCACCATCAATTTTGCCCTTCGCAACCGGGAGGTCCGATCCAGGGAAATATTCAACGAAAAGACCGGCCAGTATATGTCCATGAAGACCTATCCCATTGTGGACGAGGAAGAAAACCTCCTCTATGTGGTGGAAACCTACAAGGACATCACCCGGCTGAAACGGCTGGAAACCGAAGTCCGCCGGCGGGATTCCACCATCCGCAAGATGACCGTCACCGACGAGTTGACAGGGCTTTGGAACCACAACTACATATACCGGCGCCTCCGGGAAGAGATGAAAAAAACCCGGCGTTATGGCAGGCCTTTTTCCATTGTCATTGTGGATCTGGATGATTTCAAGGGCATCAACGAACGTTACGGCCACAGCGGTGGGGATCTGATCCTCATCAACACATCAAAGATCATCGCAGAAACCATCCGGGGAGCGGATCTTGCCGGGCGATTTGGCGGTGAGGAATTCATGATCCTGGTTCCTGAATCGGATCAGGACGGGGCCTCCAGGCTGGCCAACCGTCTGCTGGAAAGAATCCGCAATGCCCAGGTGGAAATCGGGGATCTCAAGGTGCGATACACCGCCAGCATCGGCATTGCCACCTTCCAGAAAGAAGACGATTATCAGCTTCGCCAGCTTATAGCCCATGGTGAAGAAGCCATGTATTTCGCAAAATCCATGGGCAAAAACCAGGCGGCTGCCTTTGAGCAGATTCGAAAATCCCCAAGAGAGCAATCCGGGGATGAAGAAAGCAGTGAATAAAAAAAAGCCCCGATATGGGGCTTTTTAAATTGGACTTTTCCTTTTCCTGTCGGCGGTGTAATCCGCCGATGTCGGAATCTTATTCCAGTGCCCGCAGTGAAGCCAGAAATTCATCCCAGGTGGAAGCCTGAGAAAACTGCAGGTCAAGATATTCACTGACATAGAGATCATATATAAACCTGGAAGGCAACCAAATGGTCAGACCGCTGTATCTGGAAGATGACGGGGATGGATAGCAGGAAGTCACAGCAGAACTCAGGGCCGAGCTGGCCAGTTGCGCCCTGGTTTTCAGGTCGTCATCGGTGACATTTAATATCACATAATCCAGAAAATCTCCCAGATCCTTATAGTCGGCAGAAGCGCCCATGCCCAGAGAATCATTCCGGCTGGCCAGAAGGGCTGCTCCCTGATCATCCATTTTGGCAATCGCCTCGTTGCAAAAATCGTTAAGGGACAATACCAGGGCATTTAACAGGGACAAATCCACCGTAGACTGAGTTGCCCCCGATGAGGAGGAGTAAAACTCGCCGAAGCGGTTAACCACCACTGCGCCTAAATCTTTGCCATCCATGGAGGGGTTGGCGGTCAGATCCCCCAGGATTGTATGATAAGGCCATCCCAGGGCGCTTTCCGTTTCTTCGGAAAACACAACATATCTGGCATAGTCCCTTATCTGGAAAGCTACTTCAAGATTGGCCATCAGACAGGCATCCATACCCACAATGTCAATGATAGCGCCGGTCTGGGCATGGGCAGAGGCAAAGGCCTGCCGGACATCCTGCATGGACAATATGTCATCGAAGGTTTCATCGTGGCATATTCCCTTGGTCAGGTGGACTTCCTCATCATAGCGCCATCCACTGCCGTGATCCCATAAAACCACCATATAACGTTCTGCAGGATAGTTGCTGATGCCCCAGGTGATAAAGTCGCTCAAGGTTTCCGGCGCGCCCATGTTGGTATTCCCCATTTCCTGAAGGAGAGTGGATACCACTTCACTGCTGTCATCAGGATCACGAGTTATCTTGTAACGACGGCAACCGACCCAGTCCACCGAATCATCATAATAGCCGGACCTGTCCCACTGGACAATAATGTTCACATTCTCATCAGATCCAACCTTCTCCATCTGTTTGACATCCAGGTAACCGTATTGTTCAAGGTTGTTGTCGGCGCACATATAAACCAGGAAGGTCCACCTGGCACCTGTCACCGGCGGATCCGGGTCAACACCCCCGCCTCCGCCACCGCCACTGCAGCCGGCAATGAGCAGGACTCCCGACAACAGAAGCCCCACCAGGAAAACCACAAAACATAAACGAAATCTCCTCATAACACACTCCTTCAACATTGATGATATATTATTTACCCGGCCGGGATATATTCCTCCGGGCAATATCCCGGAATAAACCAGCTTTTGTCTTATCGGTTATTTTACAGCAATTTTTAATTTAGATACAGGACTTTATTTCTTTTTTAAATTTTTTTCTCCCCTAATTCATAAGATTATGACAGACAAGATAAAAATACTCCCAAATGTTAACATTTTTGTAATATCATATTCTGGCCCTCCAGGTCATGACATGTTATAATATTTTTATTCCGTTTATTTGATTCGGTAAATATTTTGAAAAGCCGGAGAAACATAACCGGCCAGGGAGGGTGTTACATGGATCCAATCACAGCAAGAATTCAGACCAGCCAGATCCTTCACAAGAACCATGTGAGCAAGGAAGCTGAGAAAACCGAACCAGAGTCCAAAAATACCGACAAGGTGGACATCGGTTCCGACAAACCGAAGCATGGATTCCTTGCAGGCACCCTGAAGGGAGCAGCCCAGGTGGCCGGAGGAGTTGTGGGCACATTCATCGGAGCGGCCAAGGGCACCATAGAAGGGGGAGCCTCGGAAAAGGTTAAAGCCCCCGGAGAAAATATTGTCCAGACATCCCGCACCGCCTTTGCCATTGCAGGGGTTACTGCCGGAATAATGTCCTGTGCTGCTCTGGGGCCTGCCGGACTGGTTCTGGCTCCCATCGTCGGCGGCGTTGTCGGATCTGCCGTCGGTGGCGCTGTGCCGGGCTTCATAGACGGGGCCTGGGCCGGTATCAAGGGAGCCGCCAAGGGCGGTCGCCGGGGAATGAAAACCGGCATAGAAAAAACCGGAAAGGCCATGGACTGGATGATTTCCAAGGCCGGCGGTTCATATGCCCAGATTCGAAACAGCAAAGCAGAATAGTTTTCCAACAAGCCATAAAAATTCAGACAACCCAGAGGAAGGCATCACAAGCCTTCCTCTTTCTGTTGTTTAACATGGTTTTTACATTCCGGCAACATCGGGGCAACAATATTATCTTATAATAGTGCTGGAGGGGTTTTATATATGATTAACAGAATCGGAGAAGACTATCTGAAATCACAGAAGGTCAGTGAAGTATTTAATCCCGGACGGCGATATATTCAGCCTTCGGTTGATGTCACCAAAGATCCCGGCAAGATTCGGGGCATCGGCGAAAAGAGTGTTACTCCCCTGCCCCAGGGTCGGACAGTCAGGCAAAACCAGGAAAGAGGCTCGGTGGAAACCCAGGAGCATCATTATTTCCGTCAGGCCACAGGAATGGGAACCCGGGAAACCCCTTCAAAGACAGCCTCCAAGACAGCCCCAAAAACGCCCCTCTTTGATCAGAAAGACCGGATCCAGATGTCCCTGGAAGGCAATGAAGAACTGAAAAGGCAAAACGAGAACGAATACGATGCCTTCCGTTACAAAAATCCCATAAACATGACCGCCTTTTGTGAGAATCTCGGTTTGTCAGAGAACCTCCATCAGACTCCCCGGTCAGACTCCCTGGCCAACCGTCTTGAAGCTATTTCAATGCGAACCACGGGAATGGGCTGGTAGGACACATAAAATCAGTCACCCTCAGGAGTTATCATCCCGCAATAATTGATTGTTCCTGTTTTTTATTATATAATACATTCTGTGATTACGAGAAAACCCACAAGACAGGTACTGGCCCGGGGAGTCCCCATTGGCGGGGGCGCGCCGGTGCTGGTGCAGTCCATGACCAGCGTTCCCACTGCTGATATTGATGCGACCCTGTCCCAGATTCGAAGGCTGGAAGAGGCAGGATGCGAACTGATCCGCTGTGGCATCCCCGACATGGAATCGGCCCGGGCCTTGGGAAAGATTATCCAAGCCACGAAACTGCCCATATGCGCAGATATACACTTCGACTGGCGTCTTGCCCTGGAGGCCCTCGGGCAGGGAGTCCACAAACTGCGGATTAACCCCGGCAACATTGGGGATCCCCGCCGGGTCAGGGAGATTGCTCTGGCCTGTCAGGATCGGGGAGTACCCATCCGCGTCGGTGTCAACGGTGGTTCCCTTGAGAAGAGGCTCATAAAAAAACACCGCGGGGTAACTCCCGAAGCCCTGGTGGAATCAGCCATGGGCCATTTGAAGCTACTGGAGGATGCCGGGTTTTCCCATGTGATTGTTTCCATAAAGGCTTCGTCAGTCCCTCTGACGGTGGAGGCCTGCCGGTTGTTTTCCCAGGTTTCCCATGTCCCCCTGCACCTGGGAATCACCGAGGCGGGAATGCCGGGATATGGCAGGGTAAAATCCGCCGTGGGCATCGGGATACTGCTTTATGAAGGCATCGGCGACACCATAAGGGTTTCCCTGACAGGAGATCCGGCAGAAGAAGTCCGGTGCTGCTGGGACATATTAAAAGCCCTGGATATCCGCCGGCGGGGGCCTGAAATCATATCCTGCCCCACATGCGCCCGTTGCTGTATCGATGTGGAATCCATCGCCGGATCATTGGAAAGACGACTCCGGGGAGTATCCCATCCCATCATGGTTGCAGTTATGGGATGCGCCGTCAACGGCCCGGGAGAAGCCCGGGAAGCCCATGTGGGCATCGCCGGGGGGAAAGGCGGAGGAGTTCTTTTTCGATGCGGTGAGGTGGTGCGGGTTTTGCGGAATGAATCCCCGGAAGAAGCCCTGATGGAGGAAATCCACCGCATCACAGCAAATGATCCTCTGTAGCTTGTGAACTGCATTACCCTCATCAAATAGAAATTATCTCATCACTGATTGCCGTAAAAAATTGAAAGGACCCAATTTCACCATGAGAATGAGCCGGGCCCTGATCCCCACCCAGAAAGACTCACCCCGGGATATTCAGATTGAAAGCCATCAGCTGTTGCTTCGTTCAGGGATGATTCATCCCGCCGGTGGTGGCGGTTTTATCATCATGCCTGCAGGGATGCGGGTATTGAACAAACTCACAGAATTAATCGCCGGCAGGCTTTTAAATATGGGCGCTCAGGAAGTGTCCCTGCCGGGATTGACCAGTTTGGAAGGGGATGATGGCGGAGGCAGTATTTTTTCCCGCAATGCCGGGCTTCACCGGGCTGTGGCCCAGTTGGCCGCTGTCAAGGTCGAGTCCGGCGGGATCCTTCCCCTGATGTTGTTTCACCGGGGATGGCGGACTGCCCGGGGCGAAAAACTCCGGGGAGGACTGCTCCGATCCCGGGAATATTTTGCCCTGGGGGGTTATGGTTTATATGGCGACAAAGAATCCCTGGATGACTCCTTCGAAGAGATTGCCGGGATCCTGCATGATTATCTTGCCGGGCTGGATTTGAATGTTTTAAAAATCATATCCGGAGGCATCAGCGAAACAATAAAATTTGCAATACCTTCAAGCCAGGGAGATGAAGAGATCCTGCAGTGTCCCGGCTGTGGTTATTCCGCTGATCCCCCAGGGACTGCCCCGTCAGCTCCGTCGAATTCTATAACAGAATCATCGCCAGGCCAAGGAGAATACCGGGAAGTTCACACTCCGGGAGTAACAACCATCGACAGCCTTTCCCGAGTTCTAAATATTCCTGCAGATCAGATTATCAAATCCATGGTATTCATCGCCGACGGCAACCCGGTAATGGCTCTGGTGCCGGGGAATCGGGATCTGAACCCCTTTCTTCTTCGTAAAGCCATAGGAGCCGGGGATCTCCGGCAGGGGGACGAGAAGACCATCCAGTCTTTCACCGGCGGGCCAGTGGGCTTTTCCGGCCCAGTGGGGATTGATCCTGTTAGAATCATCCAGGATGAAGCCATACCCCGGATGAAAGCTACAGTGACAGGAGCAAACCGCAGGGATTATCATCTGACAGGAGTTGTGCCGGGGCTGCATTTTAATGCGTCAACAACTGCATCCCTGGCCACAGCCCGGGACGGTGACGGGTGTCCCCGATGTGGTAAACCCCTTGAGAGCCGAAAAGTTTTTTCCGTGGCAAAACTTGAGAAGACCGATGATTATTATACAGCTCCTGCCGGGGCAATGGTGGAATCCCACGGCAATCGCCGGGTGATGCTGATGAACTGTTTTTCTCTGGGACTGACCCGGCTTCTGGGAGTGATGGCCCAGGAAAACCGCGACAAAAACGGCCTCATCTGGCCCCATGGAGTGGCCCCATATCAGGCTGTCATCACCGTGGTGAACTATGAGGATCCTCTGCAGAGAGATGTATCAGACAGGCTTTACCGGGAGCTGACCGGCGCGGGGATCCACTGCCTCCTTGATGACCGGGATCGAAGGCCGGGATTCAAATTCAAGGATGCGGAGCTTCTGGGGATTCCTGTCATGGTTGTTGTAGGCAGGAAAACAAAAGATGAAGGGCTGGTGGAGATAAAAATCCGCAAAACCGGCGGGAGTGAACTTTGTCCGGTTGATGCGGGAGCCAGAAAGGTTTTTGAAACCCTTGGGGGAACCTTTAACAGGACAGAACTTGCTATGGAGGGCAAATGTTAGAGCACAAGAACACCAAGGTATATAATGTCAAAAACCGGGCGCAATCCCGGCGCACTATCCAGAAGGCTGCCGAGGTCATCCGGGATGGCGGGCTGGTCTGCTTTCCCACGGAAACCGTTTACGGAGTGGGAGCCGATGCATCCAACGAAAAAGCCGTCGCCGACATATACCGGGCCAAGAACCGTTCCTTTGAGAACCCCATGGCCCTTCACCTCCATTCAGTTGATCAGGTGGAGAAGTATGTAAAAAAAATCAACCACCGGGCCCGGCTTCTCATGGATAAATTTCTGCCGGGGCCCCTGATGCTTATCTTTGAGAAGAACGAGAATGTCCTTCCCATCGTCACCGGCGGTCTGCGAAAGGTGGGAATCCGGGTTCCCCGGCATGACCTGTGCCTCGATTTTCTGTCGGAGTGCGGGACGCCGGTGGCAGCCACTTCCGCCAACCAGTCGGGGCGTCTGGCTTGTGTCAAGGCCGGCGACATACTGGAGGACCTGGGAGGCAAGATCGACGTGCTCCTTGATGTGGGTCGGACTCCTCTGGGGATAGAATCAACGGTGCTGGATGTCACCAGCGATCCCCCAAGAATAATCCGCTCCGGCTTTATCCCCATGGAAGATATTGCAGTCACCATCGGCATTGCCCCGATTTTCTCCGACAATGTAATAACCTCTTCCCGGGAGGATCCCATCCGGGGGCATGAATTCCGGCTTATTCTGTTAGAAGGCGAAGCAGAAAGGGTTGTCAAGAAAATGAACAGCTACCTGAAGCTGTACAAAGAAAAGAAAATCGGCCTGGTGGTCACTGATGAAACCTCGGAAATGCTGCCGGACAGCCCCCTGCTTCGCAAGATGGGGCCTCGCAATGAACCGGCGGTAGTAGCTATGAGGATTTTTGAGATTCTTCGGGATCTTGAACGGGACGGCGTGGAAATAACCCTGATGGAAGGAATCCCCAGGGAAGGTCTTGGCAGAACCCTGATGATCAAGATGTGCCGTATGGCCCGGGAAGTTATCAGGCTGGTGACTGAACCCGAAGAGCAGGAAGGGAATGTTGCGAAATGAAGTTTGATGGAAGCTTGAAGAATATATTGTTTGTCTGCACCGGAAATACATGTCGGAGTCCCTTTGCAGAGTTTATGATGAGGAAACTCCTGGAGGAAAGGCTGGGGGACGATGCCGCATCAAAAATCCGCATCTCCTCGGCGGGCACCTATGCTTTTTCCGGGGTGGAGCCTCCCCCGGATGCCCAGCGATCTGCCAGGGAATTTGATGTGGATTTATCCCCTCACCGGTCCCGGTCGATTCATCTTTCCATGATGGAGGCGGCAGACTTGATCCTGTGTATGACGGCAATGCACAAGGCTCACTTAGTGGCCCGGTTTCCCTGGTTTGAGGATCGGATATTCATTCTGAAAAAATATGCCGGGGGAAGATACAGCCAGGGGGAGATGGAAACCACCGATGAATCCTTTGACATAGATGATCCCATCGGCAAGGGAATCGGGGAATACCGCAAGGTTTTCGGTGAAATTCGAGAATATATGGACGGAATCATATCCCTGTGGCAGGAGCAGGAGGAATTCCGCCGGAGGGTTGAGGAGTCATACAGCATCATTGCCGGCAGTGATCATGCCGGGTTTAATCTGAAAACAGACCTGGTGGAGTACCTGGAAGAACAGGGACACAAGGTCACCGATATCGGGGCCAGGGGGGAATCTCCTTCGGTGGATTACCCTGACTTTGCCCGGCCCGTAGCCGATGCCGTCGCCGGGGGAAAATATGATTTCGGACTGTTGGTCTGCGGTTCCGGGGTTGGAGTTTCCATTACCGCCAACCGGGTCCCCGGTGTCAGGGCAGTTCTGGCCCGAGATGCCCTCACCGCGGTTTTATCCCGCCGGCACAACCGGAGCAATATTCTCTGTCTGGGAGAACGTTTCACCACAGGTACCGTGGCCCGGGACATACTGGATCGATGGTTGGCAACCCAGTTTGACGGTGGGCGTCATACCTCCCGGATAAAGAAGATAGACATCGGGGAAAGTTAGCTGACCTGGACTGCTCTTATTGTTTTTTTAAATATTCCACTACACCGCTGGTGCCGACTTTTTTTTCCAGGGCAAACATATTCTGCACAGCCCGGCCATATTTCCAGGTCCTGATTTTTTCGATTTTTCTGGCTTCGGCTTTCTGGCCCATATCCTTCAGAATCCTATGCTCCACCCACCGGGCCAGACCTTCCCGGCCATAGCGATCTGTGGGCATTATATCCTGCTCCCGACAGAAGGCGTGGATCATTTCGTGGGCCAGCACTGCCTTGAATCTCTCCCGAGGCAGTCCTTTTTTAAGATAAACCAGGTGAATCATCTCCCGGTTCTTGAGGCGATCGTAATGATACCGGCCAAGATTCCCGTTCAGCTCCATAATTATTCCCCGCAGGTCAAAACTGGCGCCGGAATATAGCTCCAGCACCACGGGTTTCTGAATGGTTATGCCGAAAGTTTTGTTCAGATAGTTTTCCACTTCTCTTCGAAGCATCTTTGCATGGAGCAGGTCTGTGACCGCGTCAAAATCAGCAATTTCAGATGAGTAAAACTGAAAATCACTCTGACCGGTCAATGCCCTCTCAAATATCCGGACAATCACGACGATAAATCGCTTGATATATCCAAAAAATGATTTTAAAAGCATTCAACCACTCCGGGACTGGATTCAGGGGCAACTGTTGCCTGTAGGCTGGCCGGTGACAATATTAATCGCAGGAGCCGGAAACTGTCCATGTCAGCTTCAGGGAGCTTCCGCCGGTATCTCCATTTTCCACTGGCCTTCAAACTGGATTTTCTTCACCCGCAACCATGATATGATAAAATAACCCACCGGGGACTCTCCTTCAAAGGTTCGGTAGCCGTCATGGCCGATATGTTCCACCTGTACAAAACCCGACTGGGTTTTTCCATCCTTGAGAACTACCAGGGCTTTGCTGTAATCCCAACCAGAAATATTGGTGGTCAACCCGTCCATTTCTATGGAGCTGATATCCTCCTTGGGGATGAAAAAAATCGGCGACTGTCCCTGGGGGCCGGAGCAGAGAATCAGATGATGCCTGTGACTGCTGTCATAGCAATCGGTCACGATATGTTCCCGCCCGTCACGATCCAGGATCCTGACCCGGGTGTTGATTAAAACCCGGGGATCCCTCATGGGAGGAGATTCCTCCATAATTGCCAGGGCCGGTGTAATCAGGCCGAGGATAATCAAGATTAATATTGATAAAACTTTCAGGCTTCTTCTGTCAGCCATATTGGATGAAACCTCCCGATGGTTATTGGAGTGCCGGGTCAGACCCGGAAAACATTGTTGACAATGGCCGCGGCAAAGGACCCGATGACAAGGCCCAGAAGTCCCCCGGCAATCTGGTAAACCACCCGATCCACCGACAGGGTAACATATTCCGAGATAAGTTTCAGCACCCCGGGATCTGTTGAATAGTGAATCCCCGCAAGAACTCCCACCAGGGTGATGACCACTGAAACCAGCTTCATCAGCTTCTGCATCTGCAGTCGAGTGATGCCTTCCTTGGCGGCGTTTGATGAGAGCAGTACCTGAAGACACGATGAACAGACCGCCCGTTCGCCATGCTTGGAAAGGGTGGTCTGGGCACCGCACAAGGCACAGCGGGGCCCGCACTTGGGACAGCCGATGGGACTCTTTTCATTGTCACTGAAGAACTGATATATATGCCATCCGCATATCCCGGTCACCCCACAGCTTGGGCAGGTGGCCCTTTCCTCGGGTTCTTTTCCGCAGATGACGCATTTATTGGCAAGGTTGACTGCACCGGCAGATTTTTCCTCCCGGGCCAGGGCAGGTCTGTCCTTGACAATAGCCCCGCACTGCTGACAGACATCCATCTCCACTCCAACCTTGCTGTTACACCTGGGACAAATCTTGAACTGTGAAGGCATAACTTACCCCCGTATTATAATCTTTATTTTTCCCGCAACAGATAATATTCATCCGCCATGCCCATTACCCTTTCCCCGGTCAAAAAATGAAACCATCCTGAATATTCCACTGCTTTATCCCCTTCACCCGGTATAGCATGAATCCCATCAGGGCGTACCCGTCAGAGTATCCATCCACCGGCTCCAGTATAAGATGATCCTCATACCATTGAAAACGATCCCCGAAATTTTTATCGTTCACCGCGGACATGTGAAGATAGACTGGCCGTCTTTCCCGGTAAATCCAGCGGTGCATGTCCCGGATCATGGGCCGGGCCGAGTAAGGTTTCTCCGGGTCGAAGTCCAGATAGCCTTTCAGAGGGACTGCCATCGCATATTGGAGGTGAGAAAAGAAATGAGGCCATGGCCTGCGCACACCCCGATCCGACACAACCAGAGCTTCGGGATCCATCCGGCGGGATTGTTCCCGGAGAAAGACATACTCCCTGGCCCATATGGATTTGAAGGTTATGAAGGAATGAAATCTGACCGGGACAAAAATCAGGGCCAGGATAAGAAATCCCGTTACCAGGGGAACTGCCCTGGGCCGGTTCTTTCGGAAATAATCCACCAGGTAGGTTGCTGCCAGTCCTGCCAGTATAATCAGCGCACTGTTCTGGTGAGAGGAATTCCTCCAGGAGTCGAGGGTACGCATCGATGAAAACTCACAGGAAGGATTGATGGAATAAAAAATCTGCATAAACAGGAACCAGCCCAGCATGAACCAGGCTGCCCGGCGATCCTTGTGCCACAGGGCCCATCCCCCCAGAAGGGCCAGAATGGTCATAAAAAGGGGCTGGATGCGGTTGGACACCCAGAAGATGACATTGCTCTGCAGGTTGGATATGATATGATTGCGGATGTGGATAGAGCTTTCGTAAAAATAATAATACCCCGTGGTAATGCCGAATATGCTCACCGTGGCCGCGGGGATATAAAACAACACAAAGAGAATCAGGGCAATATAAATATGAGGTTTCCCAAACTCCCTTCGGGGGTTTTTGTGGAAAAGGAAAAAAAACGCCAGCAGAAGGGGAGCCAGCACAAGAAAAGCTTCCTGCCGGATATTGACGGTAAAGGACAGGGAAAGAAACGCCAGATACAGAAGGGCGGGCTTTTCTTCCCGGTGGTATATGGTCATCAGGGTCAGAGTCAGAAACAGAAAAAACACGGAGCTGGTTCCCATGGCTGAGGAAGTGGAAAGCCGGAGAAAAACCGGGACCATGGAAAAGAAGCCCGCAGCCCAAAGACCGCTCTGGTGGGATTCAAAAAATATGCTGACAAAATAAAACACCAGCAGAACCGAAAGAGAAGACAGCAGGGCAGACAAGGCATATGCCAGCTGAACATTCACCTGGCCCGCCAGCCCGAAAGCCAGGGAAATTAGAAAGGGCCAGCCGGCAGTACACACCAAAAAATTATACGGCCTGATAATCTGCTTTGCCAGAAGATTGATGCCGTTGCGATGAAAGCTCTCCGCGGTTTCAATGAACAAGGTTTCATCATAATAGACCTGGGGATGATGATCCAGAATGACAAACCGCATTACCAGGGAAAGGGCAAAAATCCCCATAAGCACAAAGCCTGCCCATCGGGGTGTCTGGCGGATATGCTTTGCCAGAACCCGCCAGTTGACGGCAAACAGGGCAACCAGAGAAATAAACAACAACACCAGAACAGGATAATACCAGTGAACCAGAAAATCCACAACATGGCCGGCATTATCGGGATCCGACTGGACTGACTGGCGGACTGTCTGGATTAAATCCAGGAGATTTTCCCGGAAGTTCAATTGTTCTCCCTCCCTGTGGTTGGGATATCTCCTGCTGGAGATTTTTCCCCTGATGAAGACTGCATTTTCCTGCCAGTATTAAACCGAACCCGCAGGAATGTGGCAAAGCTGTCCAGAGTGATATGAAAGGCATCGGGATAGGTGGAGTTGGAGCGATAGTAGCAGGGATTGATCCGGAGGGAATTATCCATCTTCAATCCTGTCAGGGCGCTTATGATGGAAATCTCCTGTTCACATGCATAACCCCTGGCCCGGTAATAAGGCATAATCCTGTTTAATGCCGCAACACTCATCACCCGGAATCCGCACTGGGTATCCCGGAAGGAAAAACCTGTCAGCATCGATGCCAGATAGCTCAAAAACAAGTTCCCGGCTTTTTTCATAAAAGGATACAGGGACAAATCCCGACAGCCGATGAGCAGGTCCAGCCCGCATTTTTCAAGCTGTCGGCAGGCATCGTCTATGGCTTCCACGGGAAGCTGGCCGTCACCGTCGGTGGTGATAACCAGGTCCCTGTCGCCAAGTTCATCTTCGGCCCGCAATTCAAGGATCCGGGTAAAGGCCAGTTTCAAAGCATGGGATTTGCCCCGGTTTGTCCGGGAGGTAATCAGGGTCATGTTGGGTATTTCCTTCTCAAGATCCTGCAGGATTTCCCCGGTTCTGTCGATGGATCCGTCGTTGACCACCAACAGCAAGTCACACAGGGGATATAGACTGCAAATCATAACCCCTGCAGTGGATTCTTCGTTGAATACCGGCATAATCGTAATTCTTTTTTTTATTTGATGACTTTCCATATATTCTGACGGATCATCTCCAGTCCCGCCACAGGCCGGCTTATCATCCTGAGGTAAAACTGGGCTCCTTCAGGAGTGACGCTGTTATTGATAATATAGTCATAATCATAATCTTTTACCAGCTTCTGAAGATCAGCTGTGGAAATATCAACAGGAAGCAACCCGGTATCAGCCCTGGTGAGCATGTATATTCTCCAGGGGCTTGATGCGGCAACGCGCCTGATGTTATCCTTGTTGCCCGCTACCCATTCCTCCCGGGCGTTGCCCGGCTGAGTCATCCGGTCAATGTCGGCATTCTGGATAATCTCCCTGTTGACCAGATGGCTGTGAGCCACATAACGGTTTATTCCGGGGGCTGCCAGCAGAGCCAGAATTATCAGTCCCACCGGATAACCCTGCAGGCGGGTTTTTGATGTCAGATGAAACAACAGGGGCATTATAAACACCGACATGAAAACAGGGGCTCCCATCTGCCATACCCTTGACCATACCAGGCTTGCTCCCGCCAGGGAAAGAACAGAAAACCCCAGGAGGGGAAGATACTGCCTGGGGAATTTTTCAAAAGCCTTCCAGGGCCACACCAGAAAACCCAAGCCCCCCATCAGGAAGAACCATCCTCCTCTGGCAGTCAGAGCTTCCCGCAGGTAATAACCGAGGTTTCCCAGGATTCTGCCGGCAATATATCCCCGGTTGCCGGCAATAAATTCTCCCACCGGCGGTGGGCCGGCACCATAGCTTTGCCCCAGAAATTCCTGATAGTCCCCCACCTGAAAATGTACAGGGATGTGAATTGGCAGAAGCTGTCCCCTGACCCCATGGATAAGATATACCAGAGGAGCGCAGGTTACGATAAAAGCAACTGTAAAGGCCAGAACATTTGCCAGGGCTTTACTGCGGTTTTTGGATGCCAGGGCAATCCCCGGCAGAAAAGCGATGCCGGAAAAGATAAACCAGGGTTCAATCCAGAAGGCAAGGCCCAGGACCAATCCTGCCAGGACCCGGCTGTAGATGGAATCATACCGGGTCAGGATAAGACCTGCAACCATGACAGTCAGAAACAGCAAGGCGGAATTATTGAGGAAGGCTCCCATCTCACAGAATGCCGGGTTGAATATGAGCCAGATTACCGAAAGCCACGCAGCCATGGGAGAAAAAACTCGCCGGAGGATAATAAAAAAAAGGATCACTCCCAGAAGACTTAATGACAAATTCATGGCGATCAGGCTTATCCTGTTCCTTAATGCCCATGCCACCATATGAGGAAAAACAACCCCCTCCTCGCCGATGGAGGGCCGAAAAATGGGACTTTCAGGATAATATGTCCACTTTATCGAAAGAGTCATACCCCGGTTTGCAAGGAGATTGTGAGCAATATTGAGATTTTTTACCGAGTTGTCACAAAGGGCTGTAGTCCACATATAAGGGGCCCTGGCAAAACTGCCCAGAACCAGAACCGCCAGAACCAGCCAGATTATGGGCAGGACTCTCTTCAAATTGGAGCTTCCTCTTCGACTCTGGTTCTAAATTCGATGAAATCCCGAACATAAAGGGAATAAATAAACGAAAGGGCACCGGATCCGAAGTTCTTTTTTATGTCACCCAGGGTCATACTGGAACCATCCAGGGCCTTGAGGATCTTCTCTGCCCTGTGGCGGACGGGAATCACCTGGTTGCCCTGAATCAGGATCCAGCCGAAATCTTCTTTGCGCATTACATAGCGGGCCAGGGGACATAATTCTTCTTCCAGGGTTACATCAAGTATCTTGAGCTGTTGAGGTTTGGGAATCGGTTCTTCGATGAAGGGATCCTGATCCAGTCCCCGGATTTTTGCATATGCCCGGCTTCCCCCGGCACACACGGAAATCTTACTGCATTTCCTGCAAGGCTGGGGGATGTCGGAACGCCATTTTTTCATAGCAGGGGAACGCCATAACTTGGGCACTTCACCATCCAGGAGGCTCCCCACACTAAAATCCAAATGGGGGCTGGGTTTTAGGTTGCCATGACAGTCCACGCTCCCTATGGTTACACCTTCAAAACAACCGGCGGTCTGGGAAGGAATCATGCAGTAGGGGATGCAGTTGCCCAGCATGACATTATATCCCAGGGATTTCAGGTCTTCAATAGAGCTTCCTACACTTTTCAGCTTCTGGGGATCAACATCCATCTGGGTATCCTCGGGGCCGATATACCGGACAAAAATGGCATGACTTGCACCGATTTCCGTGGAAAGCTCGGTGATTTGTTCAATTTTTTCGATATTGCAGTTATTGAGCACTGTACGGGTATTGACACTGTATCCGGCAGAGAAGCAAAGGCGGATGTTGTCCAGGACCCGGTCAAAGTCTTCTTCCTTCTGCTTTCTGGCAACGGTTCTGTGGGTTTCCTGATCCGGGCCGTGCAGGTTGAAGTTTATGGTATTGATATGGGCGCAGTTGACGAACCCCTCCAGGGCGGAATCGGTATTTTCCCAAAGTCCGTCAGTAAAGATATGGTAAAACTTCCCTGTCTTTTCCAGAATCTTGAGGATTTCAAAAAACTCAGGATGATTAACAGGATCCGGCCCTCCAACCCGGTATTCCTGAACATAGACATTCAGCTTGTTTATTACCTTTTCCCACTGGGATACGCTCAAGGCAGGCTCCTGGCTGTCAGAATCCTCTGAGGGCAACAATTCCAGTTCAACTACTACAGGTCCGGTTAATTCCAGCATTTTATCTCCTCTTATCTGTGTTTTAGCCTTCTTTATGTATTGATAAACAATAAACAGAAAAAATACAACAGTAATATTATTTTTTTCCGGTTTTTTTCCTCCAGATTAACAAAAGGATTTCCCTGCCTCACACTGCAGGGGCCCCAGAAAATAAACTGCCGGGATTATCCTAACCCAGGGCCACATCCAGGATCATCATCACCGTGAACCCAAGCATGACTCCCATGGTCCCGGTATCGCCATATCCTCCCAGCTGGGATTCGGGGATGACATCCTCCACCACCACGAATATCATGGCACCTGCGGCAAAGGCCAGGGCATAAGGAAGGATGGGCTGGGCCAGTATCACCAGGGCAGCCCCGATAACCCCGGCAATCGGCTCCACCATTCCCGACAGCTGTCCCCAGAAAAAGCTTTTCCACTGGGAAAGCCCTTCCCGGCGAAGGGGGACTGATACTGCTGTTCCCTCGGGGAGGTTCTGAATGGCAATACCCAGGGCCAGGGCTATTGCTCCCCCGAGGCTCGCCTCGGGAATCCCCGAGGCCACTGCGCCAAAGGCAACTCCCACTGCCAGCCCTTCGGGGATGTTGTGAAGGGTGATGGCCAGCACCATCAGAACAGACCTCTGCCAGCTGGTCTTGATCCCCTCGGCCTTGTCCATGGGCAGCCCGGGATGAAGATGGGGCAGGTACATATCCACCAGCCTCAGGAATCCGCCTCCCAGCAGAAAGCCCACCGCGGCGGGAAACCACGAAGGCAGGGTTTTTCCTTCGGACATTTCTATGGCCGGTGCTAACAGGGACCAGTAACTGGCGGCAATCATGACTCCCGCGGCAAACCCCAGCATAAAATCCAGGGATTTACGGCTAAGTTCTTTTTTGATAAATACAAATGCGGCCCCCACCGCCGTGGCAAACCATGTGAACAGGGTTGCCAGCAGGGCCTGCATGACAGGGTTCAGGGCTACAAAAGACTGCATCATAATATATCACTCCCAGAAATACTATTCCCAAGCAAATAACAAACTGTTCACAGAAAAAACTCCCGCCGGATCAATCCGCCATCAGCACAAGATTTTCCAGAAGATCCGCAAGTTTCGGGATAAAGTCATTGCCACCGGCCTTTTTGTATTCTTCCTGGATTTTCTCCCCCCGGGTCATTCCCCGGGTAACAAGATCCAGGATCATTTTTTGTCCCTGATCAATATGGAGATGCTCAAAGAAATAGCCCTCCGCGAACCTGACTCCGTATGAATGGGAACCGTCGGGGGCAGTGGCTTCCCAGTGCCTGTCAACCTTTTCATTGAAACGAAATACCATGTTTGGAATCTCCCGATGAAACTCCGGATCATTCAGCCGATCCAGCATATTCATCGGAATATCCACCATGTAAGAACATTCACCGGGGACAAGCTGGTAATCTTTGTGGCGGTACTGGGGCGGGGATTTCACGGCAGGGGCGATGTTTATTATCCCATAGGAAACCTTTTTTATCCCCTCATCAATAAGGGACTGCATCCACCGAACCAGCTTGTCATAATAGTTGGCTTCCCGGACAGGGTTCACATGGCTTTTCAGGAACCAGAAGTTGTTGGTTTCAAGGTGAACCATGGTCATCACATGGAAAGACCCATCCTGAAGCCATCCCTTTACCCGGTCATTAAAATTGCCGTCGGTCACCGGGATCAGGGTGTATATCTGGGACAGACCCCCGGGAGCAAGATGCCGGGGAAGCCCTGCCACAATCTCCCGGAGGACTGAATCCCCCGAGGCGGAGCCGTCCCGGAATAACAATCTGTCTTCTTCCGGCGACGGGACAAAGGGCGGGTTGGCAAGGATCAGGTCAAACTCCTCGCCGGCCACTGCTTCATAAAGGTTTCCCTTCACGGTCCTCACATTGGTCAATCCGTTAATCATGGCGTTCAGCTTCACAAATTCAAGGGCACGCTGGTTGATGTCAACACATGTTACCTGCCGGGCACTGCCTGCAGCCATGATCCCCTGAATCCCCGAGCCGGTGCAAAGGTCCAGCACTCTGGCATAGGGCCTGCCTGTTATGGCCCGGGCCAGGCCGTATGAATCCACTCCCAGGGGATATACGGTGTTTTTGGGGCAGAGGGTTTCATATCGGTGATCCGTGGCGATATAACGGCCCCGGCAGGGGAATATGTCGATGTTGGATTTGCATCCGTATTCATCAACCTCAAGGATACCCACCTTAATCAGCATATCAAAAAGATCATCTCCCATGATCCTGCGGACTTTTTCCTCGGGCCTGCTGGCAAATATGTAAAACAGGGCCATCAATATGTTTAAGGGAGTATCTTCTTTTAAAAATATCTCGTTATACACCGGGGTCATCAGATAGCTGGTTTCATAGAGATCCTGGGCCTGAAGCCTGCCAAACACCCCTTCCTGGGTATATCCCGATTCCACCAGAAGGTTCCTCAACGGAGCAAAATCCTTGTGAGTCAACCCCCTGAACCTGAAGGGCCTGTTGGAGCATTTTTTCATCGCATCGCCGATTTTCATCAATATGCCTCCTGATTTTTTTTATATATTTCATATCTCCCACAGGTTTTCCTGTCGGCGATGGTGGCAGGGAAAATCATACCAGTGCTGAAAAGATCAAACTGCCGGATCTCTCCGGCAGATCCCCCTGTGGGGGCAGTAATTCTGACGGGGAACAATTATGAAATTTGCCAAGGTTATAGGAAATGTGGTTTCCACTCACAAAGACGACAACGCCCAGGGATGGAAACTGATGTTGGTTCAGCCTCTGGGGCTCGATTTTCTGCCCAAGGGAGATCCCCAGGTAGCGGTGGATGTGGTAAACGCCGGCGACGGCGAGATGGTGCTTCTCTGCTCTGGGTCATCGGCCCGGCAGACCGACATCACCAAAAATAAACCCTGCGATTTGATTATCATGGCCATTGTTGATTCGGTGGAGCAAAATGGCCAGGTAACTTTCCGCAAATTTGAATCCGAGGGTTTCAGGTAATGCATCCCGCAAAGATCATCGGGCACGTGGTGTCCACCTTTAAATATCCTGTCATGACCGGGATAAAACTCCTGATTCTTCAGCCCACCGACTGGGAGGGGAATCCCTCAGAAGGAGATTACCTGGTGGCTGCCGACGCAGTGGGCGCAGGCGACGGCGAGTTTGTGTTCTATGTAGAATCCATGGAAGCAGCAATGGCCCTGGACGAAAGACCCCCGGTGGATGCCTCGGTGGTAGGGATTATCGACGGGGTGGAGTTGGATCATTCCATATACAACGGGGGCAGGGAGGCGAAAGGCTGATGTTTCTGGCAAAAGTGGTGGGCAATGTCTGGGCCACCAGAAAAATTCCCATCCTGAAATCCCGCCGGCTTCTGCTGATCCAACCCATGGATCCAATAACCGGCGTGACCCGGGGAAAGACCGTCATGGCAGTCTGCCACTCCATCGATGCAGGAATTGGCGATGCAGTGATCATAATGGACGAAGGCTCCTCGGCAAAGAATCACCTGGGCACCGGCCCCAGCCCTGTGCGGACTTTTGTGTTTGCCGTGGTGGATCAGGTGCAACAGGAAGACCAGATAAAAAAATACACCTGACAGGGAGTGGCATAGTTGAAAAGACTGCTTACAGTTTCCATGTTTATTGCAATCCTGCTCCCGGTGCTGGTAATGCCGGGAGTATCCTGCACAAACCCATCCCCGGCACTATCAACTCCGCATCCCCCCCTGCAGGCCCCGGTTCAGGCATCCCCTGTAAAACAGGATGCCGGGAACGAAAAAGCCACCCAGGATACCTCCTCAGAAGACTCCACGGATCAGCCCGTCAGGAAGATGGAAAAAGACCTCTTTGACAGGGTCAACAAGGTTCGAACAGACAAAGGGCTTCATCCCCTGACCTTTGATGACACCGCATACCAGGCTGCCATGGCCCACAGTCTTGACATGGCCCGGCGGAAATACTTTGCCCACAAAAGCCCCGAAGGTCATTCGGTTACATATCGGCTGGGACAGCTGGATTTTGAATTCATCAACACCACCTGGGGCGAGAATATCGCCATGAACCACAACTTCCCCGATCCTGCGGGAGCAACTCTGAAGGGCTGGATAGACAGTCCCGGCCATTATAAAAACATGGTGAAAAAAGAATATCAGTACAGCGCCATTGCAATAGTTAAAACTGAAGAAGAAAAGTATTACTTCACCCAGGTGTTCTGGGGAAAACTGTGAAGACCCCATGGCTTCTCTTCCTGAACTTATGGCGGTTCAGCTGTCCCGGGAATGTTCATCCAGGTCACAGGAAAGGGGATGAAATTCATCCTCCAAAGGCCCCAAAGGGATATGATCCTCCGAGAGAAGCACCCGGTAACTCCAGAATGTCACCATCAGGAGAACTCCCCAGAAAAGACTCAGAAATATCCATCCACCGGTATTCATGACTGTTCCACCTCCATATTGCAGTCAGCTTCGACGGGTATTTTTTCCTTGTCAAAATCCTTTGTGGCAAACCAGCCGATGACAAGGAAAGTCACCAGCATCACTCCCCGGACAATCCACCGGTGAGTATGCTGATCCGCCGGGATCGCCTCCATGGTGAAAATCTTGGGCCCCTGCTGAACCAGCCACCCAAAGAGGATCACCATTAAATATACCGGCGAGATGAAAGCAGTGATATATTTTATCCCTTCCCACAACCTGATTTTGGAACCTCGCATCAGCTCCCGCCAGGACTTGTGGATGCCGAACACATGGACCCAGACCAGGATTGTCACCAGGGCCATTATGGATATACCCACGGTGCCGGCCCAGTAATCCATCTCGTCAAGGCCTCCCTTGAGAAATATGGCCAGGTGGGACATGACAAAAATTGTTCCCATAGTGATAAGCACGGATTTTTTATGGCTGAAGCCCACAATCTCCTGAAAAAACGCCACTACAATCTGCCCCATGGCGATGGATGAGGTGATGCCGGCAAAAAACAACAGAAGAAACCACATGGCCCCGAATAAATGCCCCATGGGAAGCTTGTCAAAGAGCAGGGGCATAGTGATAAATCCCAGGCCGAAGCCAGAAGTTTCTGCGATTTTTTTAACCGCAGTCATTCCAAAAAACGCCACCGCCAGAGGTATGGCAATGGACCCGCCAAGGACTACCTCGGTGGTTTCATTGGTCAGGGCTGTGGTTATTCCCGATGCCACCACATCGTCATCCTTGTCCACATAAGAAGCATAACAGGCGATGGCTCCCATTCCCAAGGACAGCGTGAAGAACACCTGCCCCGCTGCGGCGACCCAAATGCCGAAGTTGCCTATCTGGGAAAAATCAGGATTCCACAGAAACCCGAAGCCGTTGGCGATGTTGGCTTCAGGATTTGACGGGTCCGGAGTCCCCAGGAACACAACCCGCAGGACCAGTATGATGGCAAAGACAAACAACAGGGGCATCAGAATTTTTGCAGTTTTTTCGATACCTTTGGAAACACCCCGGTAAAGAATAATGCCATTAATGAGAATGGTCACCAGGAAAAATGTATATGCCACCGAGCTTCCAGCGCTGTATGTGGTGAAGAAGGCTTCGACCTGTTCCGGTGCTCCGCCGGCAAACTGTCCCCCCAGAGAAAAGAAGGCATACCCCAGGGTCCAGGATTCGATGAATGTGTAAAAAGATGCAATAAACAGGGGAATCCAGATGCCAAATACTCCCAGCCAGCGATAAAGCTTGTTGCGCCGGATTGCCGTCAGGATCCCCGGCATGGTTGCATGGCCTTTGCTTCCGCCGTAACGGCCCATTCCCCATTCCACCAGCATCAGGGGAAGCCCCAAAAACAGAAAGGCCGTCAGATAAGGAATCATGAAGGGCGCACCCCCGGCGGCGGCAGCCTCCTTGGGAAAACGCAGGAAATTGCCAAGGCCCACGGCATTTCCCGCCATTGCCAGAACCAGTCCTAACTTTGATGCCCACTGATCCCGGCCTGGTTTCTTTTCTCTCATGGAAACCTCCTTTGTATCTGTAAGGATTATTTTGATACCACCCTTTTAATCTCCTGTCTGTGGCCCTGTTCAGGGGGGATTATTCATGCCCCTGCCGACAGCCCCGGAGAAATCTGCCGGCATGTTAACAATATATTAACACTTCCTGCAGGCCCGAGGGGTTTAATTTTTCAATTCAAGTGGTATAATTGTAATGTCAAGGTTTTTTGACAGACAGGAGAGGCAAAGATGCAATCACAACCCCTAAATTATAATCAGGCCCGGCTCTCCCAGCTTAGATCAATATACCAGAGCGAAACCCCCCAGTGGACCAATGAAAGCCTTCGAATCCTGCCCGAACCCGAGGAGAACTACCTCACCGACGAACAGCGGGACAAGGTGCTTCTGAATGAATATCTCCAGGAACTCTCCCAGGGTGAACCTGTCAGGCCCTCCGCCGGGGAAGACAAAATTCAGCAAACCCCGGTTCCTGCAGATGACTCTCCCAAGACAGAAAAACCCTCCCGGAAAGATCCCCATACCCCCCTGCTGATGGAAGAATCCCACATGTCCATTTCCGTGGATCCCACGGAAAGAATCCAGGAAATGTCCATGGACTCCATCGCCAGCCAGCTTGACGTGTGCACCGAGGAGTTGCGCCTGGATCAAGAAAAAACAGCCACTGTGGGAACCTTCAACATCGAATGGCTGGGCACCAAGAATCGATCCCCCCAGGACTATGAAAACATAGCAAAAGTTATCAAGGATACCGGGGCATCCCTGCTGGGGATCCAGGAAATATCCAATGTGGACGGGCTTCAGCGGGTATTGAAGCATCTGCCGGATTTCGGCTTCATATTGGGCAAATCCAACAACCAGATGGTAGGGGTTATATTTGATAAGAACCGGGTAAAATACGACCAGTCTTCAATAGATCATATCGACGATGTGTCCCTGGGGAATCCCGGGTTGCGACCTCCTCTCACAGTGGATATGAAGCTGGACAACTTTGATTTCAACTTTACCGTGGTACATCTCAAGGCCCGGTTTGATGGCCGTTCTGTTGCCATGCGCAACAAACAGACAAAAATTCTGAACCAATGGCTCAAAGATCATCTTGAACGTAACCGCGACAAGGACGCAATAATCGTGGGAGATTACAACGATCATATCGGAAGCGAAGCTCTGGGAAACTTCAGCGATGGCGATATTGTCAATTACACCACCAAAAACGCCGATAAAAAGGGAGTATATTCCAACGTGCGTTACAAGAGTACCATCGACCACGGCGCCATAACCACCGTGGAAGGCGGTGCCGTTGAAGAATATATTAAAGGCAGTATGCGCACCGTCGATGAAAACAACTATCCCAAATACAGTGAAAAAATTTCTGATCACAAGCCGATTATCTTTGATTTTCGAACAGATATTGACAATGATTAACATCAGAGTAGAAAAAGTTTTATCACCATCAATAAATTAATCTGATGTTAATGCAATAGACGGAAAGAACTACCGGGGAGTAGTTCTTTTTTAGGTTCCATACTCCCTTGGGATCTTTAATCGGACTACAAAAACCCCTCTTTTTTTTAATCCGATTGAACTATGAACAATCCTTTGATTTATGGGATAATAATAAAGGGCTTATGCATGTTTTTCCAAAGACCGATTCAGTTCAGCTGTTTGACAATTATTTTTTTATGAGGTGGCCGATGAACTACTGCAAAAGTAATAATTCCCTCAGGTATTCCAGGAATCTCAACGAAGCAGTAACCGGGGGGCCAAATCACGGAGGGGACAGTTTGTTTGACATAATACTTGTTGATGACGATCCGGATCACAGGGTTATTTTGAAGAACCGGCTGGGAAAAATATTCTGCCAGTGTTCCGTGAAGGAGTTTTCTGATGCGGATACTGCCCTTGGCTTTCTTGATATGCAAAAACATGTCCCTGACATGGTGGTATCAGACCTGTGCCTGGAAAACACCAAGGATGGCCTGGATCTTTTCCGGGAACTTCAGCGAAGAAAAATCCCCTCCCAGTTCATTCTTGTTTCATCAAACCGGGATGAACTGGCCAACCGACGGGGAGAACTGAGAAACGGCGATCTCTGCCTGCTCAAGGATCAGCTGATAAAAGGAAACGTGGATATTCTCCGGGAAAAAATCCGGCGCAAACGGGCATTTTGAAACTCACAACTCTGAAGATATTCTCATAATATCAGAGTTTTTTTATTTCCCTCTTCCCTGCTCCAGCTTTGAACAAGTCCTGATGCCGTTGACTATTCCGGGAACATATCCGTGTGGGGGCTGTTGGTGTGGGGATTATCGCTATGATGGTCATTGTGGGCCGTGTGAGATTCAGTGTACTGGAAATCGGAATAATCGTCATAGAGATCCCGGTGATAATTCAAGTGAGGAAAATCCGTATGGGCAAAGTCAATGTGACTTCCCACTCCCATGTCGGTGTGACCTTCGATGGCATCAGCATGAGTGTTGGTATGATCCCCCCCAGGGGTGTCGGTATGCTCGCTGACAGAACCGGCGTTTTCATGGTTCCCGTGGGGGCTGTCCACATGAACATCAGTTTCGCTGTTGACATGAGGAATGTCAGTGTAGTTCACATGGGCGCTGTTGCCGTGGTTCAGGTGATCTCCGTGAGGCTCGAAAACATTCTCGTGGGGATACTCCTGTCCCATATTCTGATGACTGCCCACCATGTTGGTATGGGTCACATTGATATGGTCGGAAAGCCTGAAATAATGCCGGTTGGAAGCGCCGGGACTCACGCCGGGCATCAGGGATGCCAGAAGCTGTTTCTCTCGATCGCTCTGAATGCGAACCTCAGGATCCCCATGGCCGGTATTACTGCGGGATTCACCCGGAGAAACAGTTACAGTCCGGGAGTCAGAACCGGAAACATCGCCGGAGATGCCCAAAGAGGCAAACACCATGAACCCCGCCGCGGTCAGAACCCCCAGGGCGGAGCGAAGCCGTCCCGCCAGAGAAAGGCTGTCCCGGACAAGATCAACTTCCATGGTTTCCCGGTAACAACTTACAGGAACAGGGCTGTTGAGGCGAATCATGGGAACCGGTTCAACTGGAAAGGCAGGCAGGTAATATGACCTGACCTGAAGGTTGACAAGATAACAACCCAACAGATCCCACAGGTAATCCAGCCGGGGTCTTTTCTGATCCGATTTCCTGAGGCTCACCTTCACCAGAACCTTGCCGTCAAGAATAGGATAACCAGCGGATTCATTGTAAAACATATGTGACCCCCCACATCTTATAGTAAAAAAAAGAACTCATGTTAATAGTATTATAACACAAATTCAGCCGTGTTACGACCTCAGAAATAAAAATATCAAATTTTTACGGCCCAGGTTTTAACCTGCTTTCTTCCATTCCTCCTTGTCTGTTATATCCATTATTCGCAAATACCATAGCACCGGCCCGGGCCCGCCGGGATTCATCCGGGATCCGACGGGGGAGCAGATCCAAGGTGAGCCGTGCTATTCCGGGTACATATCCGTGTGGGGGCTGTTGGTGTGAGCATTATCGTTATGCCAGTCACTGTGGGCGATGTGAGTTTCAGTGTATGGGCCATCTGTATATTCGATGGGGTTAGGATCACCAAAGTTGTTGTGGTTATTAGTATGGGGGAAATCCGTATGGGGAAAGTCGATGTGGCTTCCCACTCCCAAGTTATTGTGACCTTCGATGGCATCGGCATGAGTGTTGGTATGATCCCCGCCGGGGGTGTCGGTATGCTCGCTGACAGTACCGGAGTTTTCATGGTTCCCGTGGGGGCTGTCCACATGAACATCAGATTCACTGTTGACATGGGGAATGTCAGTGTAGTTCACATGGGCGCTGTTGCCGTGGTTCAGGTGATCTCCGTGAGGCTCGAAAACATTCTCGTGGGGATACTCCTGTCCCATATTCTGATGACTGCCCACCATGTTGGTATGGGTCACATTGATATGGTCGGAAAGCCTGAAATAATGCCGGTTGGAAGCGCCGGGACTCACGCCGGGCATCAGGGATGCCAGAAGCTGTTTCTCTCGATCGCTCTGAATGCGAACCTCAGGATCCCCATGGCCGGTATTACTGCGGGATTCACCCGGAGAAACAGTTACAGTCCGGGAGTCAGAACCGGAAACATCGCCGGAGATGCCCAAAGAGGCAAACACCATGAACCCCGCCGCGGTCAGAACCCCCAGGGCGGAGCGAAGCCGTCCCGCCAGAGAAAGGCTGTCCCGGACAAGATCAACTTCCATGGTTTCCCGGTAACAACTTACAGGAACAGGGCTGTTGAGGCGAATCATGGGAACCGGTTCAACTGGAAAGGCAGGCAGGTAATATGACCTGACCTGAAGGTTGACAAGATAACAACCCAACAGATCCCACAGGTAATCCAGCCGGGGTCTTTTCTGATCCGATTTCCTGAGGCTCACCTTCACAAGAACCTTGCCGTCAAGAATAGGATAACCAGCGGATTCATTGTAAAACATTCGTTAAAAACTCCCCGCAGTTTTTTATAATTTTATGAGTATGCCATAATCTGATAATATCCATCCAATTTTATTGGACAATTATAATATTATAGCACAATAATAAAATATTGTGGAGTCCCATGGAAAAAATAAAATCAATAATTCAACCTTCATTCCGGAGGGGAGGGAATTTTCTTATCGGATATATAACTGATTCACCAGGAGAAAAAGTCCTCCACCAAGGGATTTTTCAAATTTCTGACAATGCAAGGTATTAATCTACAAACAAAGAATAACAAGAAGAGGGAATATATTCCCGAAACATCCTATTGATGAGGCGCGATCTTTGGCCAGCAGGAACAAGGAAATATATTATGAAATGGGCTTCTCTTCCCATCAGGGAACAAAAAAGGAAGTCAATGAAGATAATTATTGCACCCTCCACAGAGAAAGCGAAGAAGAAGGAGGAAGCAAGGCCCTGGTGGGAGTTTCCGACGGGGTCGGGGGATTCTCCCTGGGGGAGATTGCCAGCAAGATCACCATAAACAACCTGGAAAAATTCTTCAAGATGGGAGAGTTTGACCAGATGTTTGATGAAGCAGAGTTTCTGGAGCCTCCCAGGGTTATCCAAGAACTCTACACCCGGATAAACCATGTCATCCGCTCCCTGATGGAAAAAGAAAACCGTCAGGTGGGATGTACTCTGGTGACTGGGTTTTTTCACGATTACGATGCTTATGTGGCCAATATCGGCAACAGCCGGGCGTACCTGATCCGGGACGGCTCCATTAAAAAACTCACCGAGGAGCGGGGAGATCCCATGCCCCAGACCAGGCTTTCCCAGGCCACCTCCGATGACAACCTGTCCGAAGCCGTCAATCCTGCCTTTGTCCATTCCCTTGGCTCCGATATAACCCTGGCCGCGGATATCCACCATATGACCCTCCGGGAAGGAGATATACTGCTTTTCTGTTCCGACGGCCTTTACACTCAGGTTAAGGAAACCGACATACTGGATGCCACGGCGAAGGCTTCCACCATGCAGAAATTTGTCGGGGACCTGATAAAAAAAGCCAATGACAACGGCGGTGAAGACAATGTCACCGCAGTGGCAGTGCGGATAACAATTCCCAAGGGTATTTTCACCCAGGGAAAAAACAACGGTTGGTATTCAGGTCTTCCCAAAATCCTGGGGATTATTCTTCTGATGGCATTAATGGTGTTCGGTTCTTACAAACTGGTCAGGAAAATAGCCCAGGGGACGGGAAACAAGGACAGGCATACCGGTTTCCGCATCAAGGCGGGGCCGGGACAGCTGAACGTATATAACAGCATCACCCTGGAAACCGAGCTGCCCATGTCCCTGGTCCGGGTAAACGACCAGAAACAGCCAGCCGGTGACAGCTATCAGACCTTTGAATTTGACCAGGATGACAACCACCTTGAATTGATGCCCGACCTGTCCGGCTACAGCCCAGCCCTGTACACCATGACCATTACAGGACTTAACCGAGATCTTAGAGTGGTCCAGGGAAAGTCAAACCTGATGACCATAGATCACAACTCCATCACCATTCACCTGACTGTGGGGTCCCAGTTGGATTTCGCCGCCCGGCAGGATCGCTCCGGCGACAGGTTTCAGGTAACCATAAACAACCTGGGGACACCTTTCACCATCTCCATGAAATCCCAGGAAAACATATATGTCCTGATAAAGCCCG
>CAYNGH010000024.1:0-29425 GCA_964396845.1 uncultured bacterium
TGAGGCAAATCAGAAGAAAAGAGGTAACTCAACCCAGATGAAGGGTTCAATCATATTAAACGGTAACATCAAGTTTGAAGTAGATTATATTCACAAATTCAAGGATAAGCTCCTCTCATCGGTTCATTCCAACCCGAAGGTCAGGGCTACAAAAAAAGTGCTTCTCATCACCGCGGCGTGGCGGAAGAATGAGTATGATGAACAGCATGTCAAGTCCGCCCTGCGGGAAATTGGCATTCCGTCCATAATGAAGGACGGCTACGATGTGAATATCCAGAATCTTTCCATATATCACGAGTTCAACAAGTTCAAGAAACAGGAGCCTGAGCTTTACTGCTTTTACCATGAGAAACAGGAAAATATCATCGCGGTCAAGGAGTTTTACCGGAAAAAGAACCTGAGCCTGGTGGGGATACTAAAAAGCCAGATTCGTCAGGTTCGCCAGGAGTTTCCCGGAGTGACCCTGGCCCAGGTCATGGATTACGACTGGAGAAGCGAAACCTGCAATCTGACGGAAAAGGATGTCCGACAGCACCGTTTTCATTATTACTGCCGGGATATTCAATATACCCTCAAACATATCTCTGACATGGATCGGGAGATGGAAGAGGTGGGCCGGGAGATTGACGAATACTTCTTCAAGAAATCCAGGGTTCAGGATAACCCCTTATATCAGGCCCAGAAGAAAATGTTCGAAGACCGGATCCTCTCCTCCAACAGCATCTTTATATTCGGAGGACATGTGGCAGTGCTGATGAACCGGCTCAACTTCTATCAGCTCAAGGATTCCTTTCGACAGGCCCTTGCCGGAGGAACCAACTTCTTTACTGTATCTGCAGGATCTGATGCCCTGTGCGACAAGATTATTCTCTATGGTTGGGTTGACCTGGAACATCCTGACCCGGAAAGCGATTTTGAATACTTTGACAAGGGGTTCGGCCTTATCACTAAGCTGACATTGTTTCCCCACTGCCAGGAGAGAATAAAGACTTGTGACCCCGATACCCTTACATACCTGGCCCATCGGTTTCATTCATCAATATGTGTGGGGCTGGATCAGCTTTCTTTCCTGAAGCTGGAAACCTATGTGGAGCCTGGCACCGACAGGATGTATGAACGTTATGTTTCTGTGGGAAAAGAAGAAGGGGTTTATGTTTTTGATAAAAGCGGCAGTCTTATCGAGAGGAAATTTGGCGAAGAGCTTAAAATACCCGGTTCCAAGATATACGAGGAACAATGCGCACAACCCCCGTGGTAGAGATTTCGGGGATATTATCAACTGCAGGTTGACGGCAGGATCATCCCGGGGTTGACGGCATGTCAGAATAATTCCCCCGGTGATGACGACAGGGAGGATATGTGGCAAGACATGTGGGAATTATGGGAGGCACATTCAATCCGATTCATATCGGACATCTTATTGTAGCCCAGGAAGCCCTGGTTCGTTATGATTTTGATATGGTGTATTTCATCCCCAATCAGATTCCTCCCCACCGTCAGCTTGACCCGGAGTTAGCCGGCGGTGAGGATCGCTATATAATGGTGAATCTGGCCACAGCTACCAATCCCCGGTTCCTGGCATCCCGAATGGAGATTGATCACCGGGGAGTGTCATATACCCTTGAAACCGTGAAAACCATAAAAGAAAAACATCCCAGTATGGATGTAACCTTTATCACCGGAGTTGATTCCATCCTCAAGGATCGATGGTGTGGGTTTGACGAGTTGTTGGGGTTCTTGAAATATTTTGTCTGTGCCACAAGGCCGGGTTTTGATGAGAACCTGCTGGAAAAACGGCTTGACAGTTATGAGCTTGGCCACCGGGGCCGGGTTGCTCTTCTGAAGATACCGGGAGTTGACATATCCTCGACTCTCATCCGCAGAAGAGTGAAGGAAGGCAAGCCGATAAAATACATGGTGACCGGCGAGGTTGAATCCTTTATATACAAGAAACATCTTTACATGGGGGATTGAACTGGGTATGGGAATTATAACCGGGAGGAAAAAATGACAGAAAAAACTGGCGGTATGGACCCCCGACAGGTGGTCGATGTGGCCCTGAGGGCTGCACAAGAGAAAAAGGGGATGGAGATTACAGTGATGGATATGCAGGGAGTGACCCTGCTTTGTGATTATTTTGTTATAATCAGCGGGAATTCCCGTCCCCATGTCCGGGCGGTGGCTCAGGGGATTGAAGATGCCCTGAAAGATCAGTTGGGCATTGATGAAAAAAAGATTCAGGGCAGGGAAGAGGGAAGCTGGATTCTTATGGATTACGGCACCGTGGTGGTGCATGTTTTCCTGGAGAACCTGCGGTCATATTATGATCTGGAGGGTCTTTGGGATAAGGCTTCAATCCAGAAGGCCCAGGATACTGTCCCTGCATCGGGATAAACCAACAGGAGGTAGTGCCGTGAAGAAAAATGTTGTTTTATTTGCACTGTTGATTCTGGTGGGCGCCATATTCGGGAGCTTCTTCACCTATCAATATTACCTTGGCGGGGATCGGTCAGCTCAGGCATCCCCCACCGTCACCCCGGACAAGCCTGGGGAATCTGCCGGTGGCGATCTTTTGCCGGTTCCCGGTGGGCCTGGTGATATTGTGGGCTCCAACGCGGTGGTTCTGGCTGCCAGAAAGCTCGGCCCATCGGTGGTGTTCATAACCACTCAGTCGGTGTTCACTCCCCGGGGCAGAAGCAGGGACATTCCCCCGGGGCTTCCTGAAGAGTTTCACCGGTTCTTCAGCCCCTATGATGATTTTTATAATCGTCCCCGGGAGAGAACCGGCAGTGGTTCCGGAATAATCATCTCCTCTGACGGGCTGATTCTGACAAACCAGCATGTCATACAAGGTGCTGATGAAATATCAGTGAAGATCGATACCAACGGCGACGGTGAGAATGCAAAGGTTTACAAGGCTCAGGTGGTGGGGGAGGACAAGCTCACCGACATCGCTCTGATCAAGGTGGAAGCTGAAGGACTCAAGGCGGCGGTTCTGGGAGATTCTGACAGTGCGGTAATCGGCGAATGGGTCATTGCCGTGGGGAACCCATACGGTTATGAACATACGGTTACCGTGGGGGTGCTGTCGGCCAAGGGCAGGGATTTAACCGAGATGGGCCGGGAATATCCCAACCTTCTTCAGACCGATGCCGCCATTAACCCCGGCAACTCCGGGGGCCCTCTGGCCAACCTCCGGGGCGAGGTTATCGGGGTCAACACTGCCATCCACCGCTGGGGACAGGGCATCGGCTTTGCCATTCCCATCAACCGGGTGAAGGAGATAAAAGAACAGCTCCAGGCTAAGGGCAAGGTGGTACGGCCTTTCATCGGCATCAACATGATGGAGATGGATGAGCCCAAGGCAACATACTTAGGAATGCCCAAGGTGGAAGGGGTTCTGGTTTACCAGGTAATTCAGGGATCTCCCGCGGATCTTTCCGGCCTCCAGAGGGCTGATGTGATCCTTGAAGTGGGAGGAAAAAAGGTGAACTCGCCCCGGGAGCTTCAGGAAGAGATTCGCAACCGCAAGGTGGGGGATCAGGTAAAACTGAAGATATGGCGGGAAAAGAAGATGCTGGACATCACTGTCAAGCTGGCGGAGATGCCGGTGAATGTGGTGAATTAAACCCCGGAAAAGGGGCAGGGCCATTAAGCCTTGCCCCTCTCCTGATGGAGGGAAAAATTTCCAGTGAGATTATTCGAGAAACCGGGACTGTCTGCACCTGTTGTCTGAGGGATATACCCGGAGCTCTGGTGGAACGGGACGGCGGGATTCATCTGGACAGGGAATGTCCCCGGTGCGGGATCCAGTCGGTGCCAATGTCCCGGCATCCCTGGTATTACCGGGAGCTGGATGGGTATTATTTTTCTCTTATGGATCGGGACCTGCCCCAGCGGGATCATATTGTCCGCCTCACTGAGAAGTGCAATCTCAACTGTCCCATATGTCTTGCCAGTGCCAATGATTACCCGGTGCCGGATCTTGATGCTCAGGTTCTGTTTGATTTTGCCCGGTCCCGGCGACGGCAGAAGTTTGACCTGATGTCCGCCGAACCCACACTGCGGGAAGATCTGCCCCACATAATCCGCCGACTGAAATCCATGGGCCATATCACCGCACTTCATACCAACGGCCTGAAAATTGCCGACGTCAGTTATCTTCAGTCACTCATAGAAGCGGGCCTTGATGAGGTTCACCTGCAACTGGACGGCTTCGAAGACACCACTCACCTTGAATTGAGAGGTCAGCCCCTGGCCCGACAAAAAGCCCAGGCCCTGGAAAATCTTGAACGGTTCAATGTGGCCACGGATTTGGTTATGGTGATAAAACCGGGCCTCAATGAACATGAGATCCCCGCCATGTATCAATATGCCCTGGCCCATTCTTTTGTGCGGGAGCTGTTTTTTCTGGGGCTTCGTTCTCTGGGGAAGGCCCGGAATGAATCCTGGCGGGACTGCCTGACCCCCGATGAGGTGATTGATATTGTAGCAGAACAATTGGGAGAAGACTTCTCCCGCAGAGGTGTGCTTCGTTTTCAGAAGCTGTATTTTGCCCTGCTGTCCCTTCTGGGAGTCAGGAAGTGCCTCTATGTTCAGCATTATCTTGTCCGGCGGGAAAGGGGAGATGGAATCCCCGTGGATCGCTGGTTTTCATGGGACAAGGTGGAAAAACACCTGGATCGCCTGCCGTCTATACCCCGGAAGAATAAACTTGCCCGGCTCTGGTGGTTTCTGGGACTCTGCCGGCGGATGTTTTCCACCAGAACGGTGCTGTCCGCGTTGGATCTTCTGCGGATGCGCATCTGGTCGGGGTTTGACCTTTCAGCAACCACCGGGAGGAATCTGATCATCGGCTACATCACCGCATGTGATCCCTTCATATACGATGGGCAGGTGGCCCGGTTCTGCGGAAAGGGAGAGATAGCCCCTGATGTGGGGATTCATTCCTCGGGAGCCGACGCCAACATCCAGCGGGAAAGATTCTGGAAGGAGAAGCAGGAAAATTGAAGATTCTCTCTCCCATAAACAGTCCCCGGGAAGTAGAATCCCTGGCCCAGGCCGGCGCTTCGGAGTTTTACTGTGGAGTTCTCCCGGAATCTTGGCGGAAAAATTTTACCAATGTGGCTTCTCCAAATCGCAGGGAATGGAGCGTGTCCAGCCTGACATCCCACGAACAGCTGTTGGATGCCACTGATGAAGCCCACCGCTTGGGATGTTCTCTGTTTCTGACCTTGAATGCCTTTTATACAGCTGGGCAGTATGAAAGCCTGGGCAATGAGCTGAAAGCCCTGGAAAAAATCCCTGTGGATGGGGTGATTGTGGCGGATCCCGGGGTGATGTCCCTTCTGAGGAAAGGGGGATGGGATCGGGAGATCCATGTTTCCACCGGAGCTGTGGCCCTTAACGGCGCTACCATAAGACTTTATCGCCGGAAATTTGGGGTGGCCCGCATAGTCCTGCCCCGGCACATGACCATCCACGAGATGGAAACCATCGCCTCACAGGTCGAATCTTTGCAGTTGGAATGTTTCATCATGAACTCCGGGTGCAAGAATATCGACGGCTTCTGCACTTATCATCACGGGGTAAACGAGATTCTTCACCGGGGAGGATATACCCTCCCCAAGAAAATAGGGCTGGATTACCACCTTTACCGCTTCCTGCGATGCCTTCCCGGAGATCTCCCGGGCATACTGCTTCGCCCCCTGTCGGGAAGATCCGATTCTGCATGCCTTCTGGACTGGCATGTTGAACCTCGCCGGAGGTTGTCAGGGGAGAATATCACCGGGGAAATGCTTGAATTCGCACGACGGCAGGTCGCAGACTCCTTCGGCCTCTGGTCGGGGCTGGATCCCTGCGGGGCCTGTGCCATACCCCGGCTTTCCCGTGCCGGCATCGGCTCAATCAAGATTGTAGGCAGAGAAAACCCCACCTTCAAGAAGTTGCTGGATGTGAAGTTTCTGAGGAAAATGCTGGATATGTGGGAATCGGGAGATGTGACCTTGGAGGATTATCCCCGGCTTGCCCGGCAGGAGTATGAAAAAACTTATGGCGCCCCCTGCCGGGAATGGTGCTATTATACCAGTTCGTCATGAACAGTCATGTCCCGGGGCCGGAATCCCGGCTGTGTCTTGATTATACAATCAGTTTCTTCCCTGTCCCGAACCTCCGGGACCTCATAAGACCTCATGTATCTGTTTAATTAACTGCCTGAGATTCGTCCAGATCCGGGGCAGTTATGGTGGTTGCCAGCTCTCCGGCGATTTTCAGGGCTTTTTCCTTGCGTTGCTGGGAATCAGTGTAAAAGAATGTGTTCTGCCCGTCAGCCCAGGCTATGTCAAATTCCTTGATGCCGACAAATTCAAGAGCTGCCTTGATCTGGTTGGTCAGGTTGTCCCGGTTGTTGTCCTTGCCATAAACCCCGCCGGAAGATATGAGCAGTACTGCCCGTTTTATTCTGTGGAGGGGCTTCACACCACCGGGACCTATTTCAAAGGTCAACCCCGGTGATAATACCTGATCCTGCCAAGCCTTCAGAATTGCCGGGCAGGAGAAATTCCACATGGGAGAGGTGATGACCAGTATGTCACAATCGTTAAAAAGCTCACCATGCTTTTTGGCATATTTGACCGATTCTGTTTCTTCTTCAGTGGGTTCATAACCTTTGGTAAAAATGGGATACCAGAAGTTCCGGTAGGTGCTGTAGTTGTAAAATGGCGGTGGATCCTTGTAAAGATCCACTTCTACCACTTCCACATCGGGTTTTTCTTCCCGGAGGGATTTTAAAAACATTTCTCCTAATTGTTTTGAATTAGCTTCCTCCGCAGGTTTTGGGTTGGCAATGATATGCAGAATTTTCATTTTTATTCTCCTCCTTGAGGTTAATCCATAATTCCCGGGTCTGGTATGTATAATCAGTGGTGATGATGTTTTGTTTCCTGGTGGTTGCCGTCCTTGTGGAAATAGAGTTTTTCAAATTCCTCCACCAGTTTCCGAAGGGTCTGGACATGCTCCCGGTCTGTGGTCTGTTTGCATTTCATTCCGTAATAGAGCATCTGGTGGAGCAGAGCAACCTTACGGGTGTAGGTTTCATATTCAGCACCGTTGCCGGGTTCCGCCGGGACAACCCGCTGGGTCATGAAATACTGGGTCACAATATGATAAAACTCCTCAACATGGTCATCTTTGTTGGTAACCCACCGGATCAACTGGTTGTAATTTATCTCTTCCTCCCCTGACAGCTTTATAATGGAATCCATGGATTTTTCGATGGTGTCCAGGTGCTCCCGCATCAGGGAAAAACGAAGAGCATCACCATATATGCCACAGGGTATCTCGCAGTGAGCGCCGGCCAAACCCGCAGAAACCAGCATGATCAGCACAATGAGAGAGATTGTTATTGCGGTTGTTTTCATCATGTCAATGTCACCTCCATTATCTCAGTATGATCTGGCAAAAACCGCCCCGGTGTCGGCAGGTTTGCCTGAGTAGAAACAAGTCCCGCCGGGTGCATCTGACTTGTCAAAAAGAACCCTGATGGTGGCACCGGTTTCTTCTTTGATAGCGGCCTCGGCCTCAGAATCGTCATGCCAGGCAACCCGGATGAACCCGCCCTTGTTTTCGATGATGTCCTTGAAGGAATCCATGTCGGTGACGTTGTGGGTATTTTCCTGACGGAATGTTCTGGCCCGGTCAAAAAGGTTCCTTTGAATCGAATCGAGGGTTGTCCGCAGGGATTCCTTGAAATGCTCCACAGGGACAAACTCTTTCTGTCCGGTATCCCGCCGGACCATGACCACGTGCTCCTTGTCCACATCCCTGGGGCCGATCTCCACCCGCATCGGGACACCCTTTCGCTCCCATTCATAATATTTCCAGGCAGGACGGTAGTTATCCCGCTGGTCAATTTTATTGGGCAGGGAGAGAAGGGATTTGGACAACTTGTCGCATACTCCCAGCACCTTTGCCTTTTCCTCGTCGGTTTTCCAGATGGGGACAAACACCACCTGGATTGGGGCTATTTCCGGGGGTATGATTATTCCCCGGTCGTCGCCATGACTCATGATAAGCCCGCCGATAAGACGGGTGCTCACTCCCCAGCTGGTCTGCCATACATGCTCCAACTGGCCTTCCTGGGTCTGGAAACGGATATTGAAGGCCCTGGCGAAATTCTGCCCCAGATCATGGGATGTACCGCACTGAAGAGCCTTGCGATCCTGCATCATGGCTTCGATGGTGTATGTTTCCAGGGCGCCGGCAAATTTTTCACGGTCGGATTTTTTTCCTGTCAATACAGGAATCGCCAGGTATTCTTCTACAAACCGGCGGTAAACCTCCAGCATCTGTTGCACTTCTGCCCTGGATTCATCATGGGTTGCATGGGCAGTGTGGCCCTCCTGCCACAGGAATTCCGATGTGCGCAGAAAAAGCCTTGTTCGAAGCTCCCAACGAACCACATTGGCCCACTGGTTGATAAGCAGGGGAAGATCCCGCCAGGAACTTATCCAACGGGAAAAACTGTGGTTGATGATGGTTTCTGATGTGGGACGAACCACCAGAGGCTCTTCTAACTTCTTGCCTCCGGCATGAGTTACCACCGCCAACTCCGGGGAGAAGCCCTCCACATGTTCTGCTTCCCGGTGAATGAATTCCTCGGGGATAAACAGTGGGAAATATGCGTTCTGATGGCCTGTTTCCTTGAACATGCCGTCCAGAACTTTTTGAATGTTTTCCCAGATGGAATAACCGTAAGGCTTTATCACCATGCATCCCTTTACCGGCGAATAATCCGCCAGCTCCGCGGCAGCAATCACATCGGTGTACCAGCGGGGAAAATCTTCTGCCCGGGTTGCTATCTTAACCTTTGCATCTGTTTTATTGTCTTTACCCATTTTCTCTCCTCACCATTTATTTGCACTATATGTCCACCATTACCCCGGTATGGATATGTCCCGATTCTTTTCGAGGACAAGCCCAGTTTCCCTGTAAAATATCCAGGGCTAATTTGCCGGCCTGTCCGGGAAAGGGACAGTTTGTCAACAGGAGTTAACAATCTGTTAATATGCCTCGATGGTCAAGTGTGTTATACTGTATGAAGATCAGTCGTGAAATTATGGCTTCTTGACGGCCATGCCCCAGAGTTTGACGGGGATTATTTCCGGAGGTGTTTGTTTTGTCAGGAGAAATCAACAGGGTCGCAGGAAACAGTTTTAACCGGGGGGCGAACAAGGTTTCAACCCGGAAGACCAGCAACAGTGATAAAAGCAGCAAAACAACAGAACAACAGCCCGCAGATAAATTTGTATCAGGGCATGATATTAATCCAGATACTATGGACAAGATCCCCGAATCGACCCGGAAATACTTTACCACAGGCAACAAAGTGAAAGCCCTCTTTGATGAACAGGTGACACCGGATCGGAATGACGATGAGATATTCCACAATATCAAGAATCTTATCCGGGGAGCCAGAAAATCAGTCCAGGTTGAAATGTTCAGCCTCAACAGGAAGAGCATCATCGAAGCCCTCACCGACGAGGCAAAAAATGGCAAGAAAGTTCAGGTGATTCTGCATCCTCCCAGCGGAAGATTTGCAGAAACTGCCCAGGAAGCTCTGGACAAGCTCCGGGATGGGGGAGTGGATGTTCAGCTCTACCCCGTCAACAAGGCGGAGGATTCAGATATTCCCTTCAACCAGCTAAATCATGTCAAGCTGATGATTGTGGACGGGAAAAAGGCCATCATCGGCGGAATGAACTGGGGAGAACGTTCCTCCAACAACCGGGATGTTGATGTGATGGTGGAAGGCCCTGCGGTTTCGAAGATGGGCTGGCATTTCCGCAAGGACTGGCAAAAATCCGGCGGTGATGTGAAGGATCTCCCTTACATTGGCAAAAACGAACCCTTAAAAGACGGCACTGCAATGGTTAATTTCATAACCACCGGGCTGGAAGACAATGACAAATCCATCAAGTGGTCAGTGAACCGGGCCATCAGAAACGCAAAAAAATCCATCAATGCCCAGCTTTATGTTCTCACAGACCGCCAGGTAGTCCAAAACATGGTTGATGCGAAAAATCGCGGGGTCGATGTGAAGGTGATGCTGGAACCCCTGAGCATCAAAGGCTACGCAGTCAATGAACGGGCTGCCAGCCAGCTCAAGGATGCGGGAATTGAGGTTCGCTGGTTTAAGGGAAACCCGGAAACCCGGCAGAAACAGCACTCCAAGATGGCCACCTTTGACGATGATCAGGCCATTGTAGGCTCTGCCAACTGGACATATTCCGGACTTAATGTAAACCGGGAAGCCGGGGTGGAGATCCTCTCCCGGGAGGTGAACCGGGATCTGGAATTGATGTTCATGGACGACTGGGAAAACCGCACCACCGAAGAACCGGTTTATATGTCCAGGAGCCAGGATCCCGGCGATGCCGGCGATGATGACGAAACTGCCGATGTTCAAAGAGCAAAATCCTGGACAATCAATGACGGCCTGTAGGATAGTGAAATTATGAGCTTTAAAGTCCTGTGAGCTTCATCACAGGACTTTTTTCAATCTGTGCTTTCCTTTTTCCATTTCCACCTGTCCCAGAAGGATCTTTCGATCATGGGCCGGCACCACCAGCCATTTTTCCTCCAGAGCACGATTCAGCAACGGTTCCTTGTGAGTGATGGTTTCCTCGGGGTGACCGTCGAATCCGCAGGTCCAGTTCAGGCGGATCTGAGCTGCCATGGCGCATACATCCCCAAGGTGGGCGACTTTTGTGGGGCCGTCGTCAAAAAGAACTACCTGGTGACCCCGGGAATGCCCCGGCACCAGGTAAGCCCATATCCCTTCTTCAATCTCTGTGTCGCCGTCAAGGAGCACCAGTCGGGGAGAGTCCTCCAAAGCCTGGTAATACTCCATCAGGTATGAATCTTTGAACCGCGTGTGGGGATTCTGGGCCTGAGCCCATTCCGCCTGTTGAATATAATAGTTTGCGTTGGGAAAGGTCAGGTTGCCGTAATTATCTACAATCCACCCGGCATGGTCAAAATGAAGATGGGTTGGTATCACATGGGTAACCTGATCTGGAGTGAAGCCTGCCGACATAATCTCTTGGATCAGATTATGCTCCCCTTCGATGCCGAATATCCGCTTTCCCTTGGGATCAAGCTTCTCGCCGATGCCGGTATCCACCAGAAAAAGCTGATCCCCCCGATGGGCCAGCAGGCAGTTCATGCACATATACAGGCGGTTCTGTTCATCATGCTCCTCAATGCGACTCCAGATGGTTTTTGGAACCATGCCATACATTGACCCCCCATCCAGGCGGTAATAACCATCCTGAACAATGTAGAAATCAAAGACGTCCCCGGACACCCGGCGTTTCTCAGTGTCTATTCGAAGTGTGGCTGTATCCATTGCAATCATCCTTTTCGTTGCTGGTATCATGATTATTACTGGACTTACGTTTCTTATTTGTTTCCATTATATTTATGGTCAGATGTTTTTTCGATGATATGTGGGTTTAGTGAAAAAATTCTGATATCCGCTTTCAATTTTGAGTAACTCTTGTTATTATTAAAAGCCTGCCCGGGGATTCCTTCCTGGATAAATTTTTCCTCCGGGAGCGATTCTGATATTGCGGGGTTTTAAGGTTGTTAATGGGGATTTTCAACGGCGATGAATCAGGATTTTCAACGGCGATGAATCAGGACTTGTTTCATTCAAGTTCCTTTGCGTTCAGGGTAAAAAGCCTTGTTTCATCAGAGCCTCTGCCCAAAGAGTGGGCCTATTCACAGCTGGTGAGCCTGATTCCAATAACTTCCACTGTGGCAGTAGAAGTGCCTCCCCCCCTGATTACCCAGAAACCGGTATATTTCAGGGGGTATTTTTGCTCAAAGTTTATACTCTTGATGAATGCGCCTCTGTCAGAATAATTTTTGAGATCATCCTCACTGAAATCATAGCTGTGGATAACGGTTCTGCCATCATCGACTGCTACTATGAGTCTGATGCTGTCACTGGGTTTCTCCCGGTGTTCACCCCTGATATTCATTATAAAGTCCACTCTGTATTTTCCCCTTAATATCCGGGGATCAGGCTGGATGTGGATCAGGACGTTTTTTATGCCGGGGTTAAGCACTGCTCTGGCCCCGAGGGTTTCTCCCCCTGTCACCGAAAGCTCTCTTCCTGTATATTGCCTGGACTGCAGGAATTCTCTTCCTTCAAGAAAATGCCCCGCAGAATAAGCACAGAATCCCATCAGCATAATAAGTGAGATTGCCATGGCTGTCCTCTTGTGTTTCGTAAAAACAAAGGACAGGTTCAAGGAAATTATCGCCATGGCCATCAACAGGGCCATCAGCAGGGAGGAGCTGGAATCCCCCTCAGTCAGGCTGGGCAGTAAAAGGCGATAGTCATTGGCACCTCTGGACAACACGCTGAGATAAACATTGCCGTCATGAAAAATTCCGAATAAAAACAGCGGGAAAAATGCCAGAGAAACAACTGAGAAAACAATGCTCCAGGATGAAAACACCCCGATAACCCGACGCGACCAGGCAAACCGGTCAGCAAAGGTTATTATGGCAATGATCAAAAGGGGGATTGTCGGCAGAATGAACCGGCCTGCAATACAGAATCCGCCATCCCATCCCATCCCTCCATACCAGTCTGGAACTGATTCCATCTCAGGGCGGTTATAGGCAGCGCTTATTGCCAGAAACAGACCGCTGCAGAACAATAAAACAATGAATGCGAGATACTCTCTTTTGTGAAAGTCCAGGTTCTTCATAAACAGGATCAGGCCGGCCAGGGAAAATATAAAGAAGGGAGCATAGATGAAAAGCCCAAGCTGTTGATCCAGAAACATCCCAAGAATCCCATGAATCAGGGCGTTAAATGTAAAAGTGGAGGAATATGGCCCTTTTATGAGATTTGCCGTGGCGAACATGTTGTGATACTTCACAGATAGTCCCGCCAGCATAGCCACAGCAAAAAACAGCAGAAGGTATCTCGATTTTTCCTTTTTGTAAATACTCTTTGATAGCAGGAACAATAGAAGAAACGGGACAGAATATATCATAAACTTATTGTGAACCCATGGCAGAAACCCGATGCCCACACCAATAAGGGCAGACATGATCACGGATATCTCTCCTCTGACATACAGTTTAAGCAGAAGAATAACTGCAAAGAAGGTGACAACCTCCGGGTAAAGCTGGAATGCATAGCCTGACACCGGCAGTGACATGAAAACCATCAATATGGCAAGGAAGCAGAGCCTGCTGTTCTTGAAATAAAATCGGCAGAGAATATACATGTTCACTGCTGACAGGATCATCAAGAGGATGGGAAACAGCAGACAGAAATGCCTTAAATAGCCCAGCTTCAGTCCCAGATAATAAAAAGGCACCAGGAGAATCGGCAGGCCCGTGCTCCGGTAGGAATACATATGACCTTCCCTGGAGTTGGGAGATACATAACACTGGAGGTCCCAACGAAAAAAATGCCGATAATCCCTGTTTTCAAAATTGTTCTTTAAATCCAGATCCCCGTCAGTGATGAGGCTGTGAGTGATAATCAGGTACTGGGGTTCGTCACCGGTGAAATGTACCTTGGAGGCAAAGGGAAACAGAAGAATCAAGTAATAAAGCGACAAAATCGCCACTATCATCCATATATTATTACTGTCACTGCCGGAAGCAGGGTCCTGTTTTTTTTTCATGCTCCCTCAAATTGTGAGGTATTCGGCATTATTATTCAGAGTGGCTCTTTTCTCCTTTGCTGAAGCAATCTGAATTGTTTTTTTAAAAAGGGAAAAATTTGCAGTGAATATTCTGTGTCCCGTGGTCTTTTTGTCACCTGACTTTGACAATGGCAACAATGGTTGCAACAAGGATCCCTGCATAAAGCACAGGGGCATATTCTGCAGGAATGGTAAAATGAAGGATGACTGCCACAATTCCAATCAAGAAGGATGTAAAACCAATTTTTTTCCTTCTTTGATTGTATTTGTGAAGTTTTTCCTGTTGAAGCTTCCAGTATTCTTCTTTTTTGTGCTTCTGAAGCCAGTTTTCTATGATTCCCTGACGGACTCCCAGCTTTTCCGACACTTCACCGGTGGAATAACCCTCTTCAACTATCTGCCGGACCGCTTCTTCCCTGAAGGCTTCGTCATACTGCTGTGGCCCTCTGAAATTATCATCGTCCAGGGGGAATTGCCCTGACATCAGCAACTTGAAGTTGACGCTGTCCTCAGAATTCATTTCATTGCCGGCCATACAGCATACCTCCTGATTAATTATATCATACAAAACAATTTTCTGACCTGGTGTCTGGGCAGTTCCTTTCCGGCGCGAAGGGAAAAGGCAAGTTATGCCCAACTGTAACTGTTAATGGGATTACTGCTGAAAGGTTGAAATTGAAAGATAATAAAATAAAATGGCCTCTCCTGGTGGGTTCCATTATTCTTTGCCAAATACCGGGGATAGCGGGTTCTTTTTTTACCGCACCGGCAATCCCTGTCTGGTATGCCGGGCTGAATAAACCCTCCTTCAACCCGCCATCATGGGTGTTTGCTCCTGTGTGGACCCTGCTTTATCTATTGATGGGGATCTCTCTTTATCTGGTGCTGGATGCAGGAATCCACCGCCGGCAGGTTAAAATCGCCGGGGGAGCCTTCTTTATTCAACTAATTTTAAACGGCCTCTGGTCTTATCTGTTTTTCGGCCTTCGATCTCCCCTGGGGGCTTTTTTCGAGATAATTTTCCTGTGGCTGGCCATCGCCTTGTCCATGGTGTTATTCTTCCGGATTCGCCCTGTGGCGGGATGGCTTCTGCTGCCATATATCCTGTGGGTCAGCTTTGCCGGTTTTCTCAATTATCATATTGTTATTCTGAATCCTGTCCCATAAATCAAACATAACTCATATTGAAATTTTCCTGTGCCACTTTACTTTTACTGGTTTCCCGGTGAAATATATACAAGAAAGGGATGAGGGTGTGCAAAAAATATTTCAGGGAGGAGAATTGCCCGGGAAGAATAATATTTAAGGGTAAAACTTAATATTTTTTCAAGTTACATTGGAAACAGGGAATCCGGTGAGAGTCCGGAACTGGTCCGCAGCTGTAACCGTTTACGAAAGTGCCATATCCACTGCAGGCAGAGCCTGTGGGAAGGGGCGCCGGTAGGCCAAGACGGAAGTCAGAAAACCTGCTTGAAAAATAACCTGAGAGCCTTCGAGAAATAAGGCGGACAGGTTGTGATTGTCGGAAGCCCCGCCATATGAAATGCGGGGAAACCAAGACAGAAGCAGAATGAGCGGATCTCCCCATCTTCCAAAATAAGAAGAAGAGGAGATTTTTTGATGGGAAGAAAAATTTTAGTTCTTTTAGTGATGGTATTGTTGATTCTGGGGTTTTCCGGGGGTATCGCCCGGGGTGAAGAAACTGGGGAAAAGAACGATAACGACAGCATCCCCACCGAAGAGATCACCGTTACTGCAACCAGACAAGAAACCCCCCTTGACCAGACAGGCAGTTCAGTTACGGTGATTACCCGCAGAGCAATAGAAACTTCTCAGAAGACCCTGCTCCGGGATCTGCTGGTGGAAATCCCCGGCCTTTCTCTTATCAACACCGGCCCCGAAGGTCAGATGGTCACCGCCTCTATTCGGGGGGCCAACACAGCCCATACCCTGGTGCTGATTGACGGGATTCCCGTGAATGATCCTTCCAACCCGGGCCGGATATTCGATTTTGGCGCTCTTTCCACCGATGATGTTGAAAAGATTGAGGTGGTGAGGGGGCCTCAGAGTACTGTCTATGGCTCCGACTCCATGGGAGGGGTTATCAATATCATCACCCGGGAAGGCAAAATGAGCGACAAGCCTCAGTTCAAGTTCAGCGGGGGCGCAGAAACAGGAGGATACGATTCCAGCCGTTTTGACTTGAACATTCAGGGGGGCTCGAAAAATACTGCTTTTTCCGCAGGGGCCAGCACTTCCAGAGCGGGGAAATTGTCCGCTGCGGGTGAGAAGTATGGCAATGTGGAGGCGGATCCCTTTGTAAGGACCTCTGCTTATGGAAAATTAGGAGTGAAGGCATCGGATCGCCTGCGCTTTGACCTTTTGTTCCGGCATTCCGACAACAACACAAACCTGGATACCGGTTCAGGGCCTTTTGCCGATGCGGTCAATTACTTCAGCCACGAGAAATCAGACCTTGTCAAGGCTTCCGCAGGGTATGACATCCTGGAGGAAAAATGGAACAGCCGGCTGGAGTTCTCCCATTACAGCCTTGACCGGAAGGTTCACAACAACCCCTTCAATCCGCCGGATTTCACTGAATCATATCAGGGAAAGACAAACACCCTGGGCTGGCATAACAAGATTGAGATGGGGGATCACAATATCCTTGCGGGACTCATCAGCCAGGATGAACAGGCGGTCTTCACTGACTTTGACCCGGTTTTTTTCAGTCCCTTTGTGGCTCCCCGCCAGTCGGCTCAAACCACTTCCTTTTATATTCAGGATAACTTCGACCTGAACAAAAAACTCTTCGCCTCGGTGGGCCTCCGCAACGACAGCCACAGCACTGCCGGGAGCAAGACCACTTACCGGGTTTCCGCCAACTACCATCTGGACAAGCAGTTCCGGCTGAAGGGTTCCTATGGTACAGGCTTCAAAGCCCCGACCCTTTACCAGCTCTATTCTTCCTTTGGCAACCGGAATCTCCGCTCTGAAACCAGCCGGGGCTGGGACGGGGGCTTGGAATTCAGATCCAGGAACAAGCGCAACCGCCTGGGAGTGACATACTTTCACAACCAGTTTGACAACCTCATCGATTTTGACTTTTTCACATCCCAGTTTTACAACATTAACAACAGCACTACCAGGGGTTGGGAAGTATATGCCTCGAGCAGGCTGGATCCCCGCCTGTTGGTGAACGCCAACTACACTTCCCTGACCACCAGGGACGGAGAAACGGGGATGGAGCTTCTCCGCCGGCCCAAAAGCAGGCTTTATCTCGGGGCCCGTTATGAGCTGATCCCCAAGAAAGGCACCCTCCACGGGGAGTTTGTCAATGTGGGAAACCGGCAGGATCTGGACTTTTCCTCCTTTCCATCCCAGAGGATAACCCTGCCGTCCTATTCCCTGGTTAACGCCGCCTTCACATACAAGCTGTCGGACAATACTTCCGCATACCTGCGGTGCAACAATATCTTCAACACCCAGTATGAAGATGTTTGGGGATACAGCTACCGGGGAGCCAGCCTGTCGGGAGGAATGCGGTTTAATTTCTGACGGCCGGAAGTATTCTCTTGGGAAGAAGAGGTGGATAAGATATGTGTGACAGGAACTGCCGGGCAAAAGGGAGCTTTTTAAAGACCCTGCTGTTTTCTGTTGCAGTTCACATTCTTGTGTTTGCCTTTGTGGGAATCGGAATCATCAGCGCTCAGGGGCCGCAGAAAACTCCTCGGGTCAGATCCTATGAAGTGTCCCTGATGAATTTACCCATGGACACCCCGGATCCAGAAGAAATCTCCAGGGATGAAGCTGTGGAGATCCCCAAAGAAATGCCGGAAGAAAAAAAGTCTTTTGTCCCGGAAGAAATCCAGGAAAAAACTTCATCTTCCCGGAAAGAGGTTTTGACTGCTGAACACACCCGGAAACCTCCGCCTTCTCTGAATCTTCCCCGACAGGATTATCCCGGGGCCCAGTCAGTTCCCGAGAAACCTTCACCCCCGGCAGAAATCAATCAGCCCGGCACTGCATCCGCAGACAGGATCCGCGAAGAGCCTGCTCCACCGCCCCGGGACAGGGAGAAGCTCTCATCGGCAGAAAAAGCCTCCGTTCCTATTACAGACCTCCCCGGAGAGGCCGTTTCTGAAGAACTTTCCCCGGAAAGGGACGTTGCCGGGGAGCTCCCCGAAGGAGAAGAGAATGAAGGCGGGGTTCCATGGGCCGGGATTGAGCCGTCTAACATTGATAACATCCACAGGGGAACTGCCGGTGACAGGCAGGATCTCTTTGCAGGATCTTCTGTCAGGGGAAATGACGGCGCTGGTAGCCACGAAAGTGATAAAGCAGTGGACTCAGGATCTGGCAGTGGGAATATGGCACCGGTCGATGGAGATGAGAACTCTCCCCTTGCCGGGGATCAGGAGTACCACGGCCCGGGAGGAAGCATAAATCCGGCATTTCCCAGGGGAGCCAGGGAAAGAGGAGAGTCGGGGACGGTGGTTGTTCTGGTGCAGATTCTTCCTTCAGGCAGGGCCGGGGAAGTTAATCTGGTGAGATCCAGCGGTTACACGAGCCTTGATGATGCCGTGCTGGAGAAAGCCCGCTCTGCCCGGTTCACCCCGGCAAAAAGAGGGGATCTTCCCGTGGAGTCACAGAAACGTTTTGTAGTCAATTTTGAGCTGGAAGATTTTCTTGACTGATTATGGCTTTTTTCGAAAGGCTACCACAATGGCACAATACATGAATCCATGGACCGACACAGGCCACGAAGAATAATATTTCACCGGGGGTCTTTCCCGGAAGAAATCTTCTTCTTTATAAGCGTCAAACTGGATGTCCTCCACCAGTTCGATGGAGTCATCGGAGGCAATCAGGTCCAGGATGTCCCGATGAGTGAAATACTGCTTGTCGAAGGTCATCTTGTGAAGTATCAGCTGTCCCCGATATTTTTCGTGGCTGATGATGAACTCTGTTGAGAAGATCCCCATTCCTCCTGGCTTGAGGACCCGGGAGATGTTTTTCACCGCAGCCTTCTTGCTGGCATCACTGCCGAAATGTTCGATGGCCGATACGCTCCAGGCAAAGTCGAAGGTGCTGTCGTCATAAGGCAGGGAGCGGGTCACATCCCCCTGGGATATTTTCAGCTTTTCCCGGCAGTATTCGAAGGGAGCGAATTTGTCCGGATCATTTTGCATGTCTTCGTCTTGGAAACCGGACTGGCCGTCGTATATGTCACAGCCATGAACCATTCCGATATGATGGGTGAGATAATAGAGCATCTTTTCATGACCGCAGGCGATGCTGAGCCCCACTGCATCGGGCCTGATGAGATTTGTTTTCCTGAGGGCGTATAAGATGTGGTTGTGTTGCCACTGCTGGGAGTCATTCAGCTCCAGTTCATCCTGGCATTTCTTCCACAGGGGATCCCGGTGAAAGGAAGGATTGTATATTGTGCAGATGGGAGGATTGTATTCTGGCGGAGTTGATTGTGTGCTCCATTTTTTTAGATTCTGGATGCTTTTTTCGATAAGTTTTTCTCTATCGGTTTTATCCTTTGTGATATTGCCCATGTTGTTACTCCTGGTAATGAAATATCAAGACTTTGTGAGAGAATATTCTTAAATTCCCAGGGAATCCCTCTATGAGGTACATTCCTGCCTTGATAATAGTACCACAAAAAATCCTGTCCCTGGATCGGGATATGGTTTCCGGGAAATAGAAAAACCCGGAATCACTGGTGGAGCCGGGTTTAATATTATCTGGTCGGGGCGAGAGGATTTGAACCTCCGACCCCTGCGTCCCGAACACAGTGCGCTACCAGGCTGCGCTACGCCCCGACCATAAGAATAATCTGGAGATAATTCTATCAAATCGGCGATGATATGTCAACACAGGCCCGTCATAAAAAAACTGCGGGAGTCCTGCTTTTTCCGGGGAAGGGGTCCTAAGGGCAGTAAAGAATATGCAACAGGAGAGCCGGGGCCAATATGCGTTCGGGAGGTGATAATCCTGTGTCAATGATTGAATTTGCCGATGTGAACCTTGTTTATTCAAACGGGGTTGAAGCCCTGTCCGATGTGAACCTGTTCATCGACAAAGGAGAATTTGTCTTTCTCATCGGTTCCACTGGTTCTGGCAAATCCAGCCTGCTGAAACTGATTTACCGGGACGAGAAACCCACCGGCGGGGAAGTTTACATCAATAATCACGACATAACTGAGTTGGCCAGGGAAAAGATCCCCATGCTCCGGCGGAAAATCGGAGTGGTCTTCCAGGATTTCAAACTCCTGGACTACAAGACCGTGGGGGAGAACGTAGCCTATGCCCTGGAGGTTACCGGGTATGAATCGGGCAAAATTGAAGAAAAGGTGGGCATGGTGCTGGATGTGGTGGGAATGACCGACCGGGCGGAGTTTTATCCCGAACAGCTCTCAGGAGGAGAAAAACAGCTCACCTCCATTGCCAGAGCACTGGTACACAACCCCCCTGTTCTATTAGCCGACGAGCCCACAGGAAACCTGGACCCTGACGCCACGTGGAATACACTGAAAATTCTTGATTATATTAATTCCAAGGGAACAACCATCCTGATGGCTACCCACGACAGAGGGATCATCAAGAAGATGAGCAAAAGGGTGGTGGAACTGCGGGGAGGCAAAATAATCCGGGATGACACTCCCCCCGCAGAAATTCTCCATCTGCAGGATGTATGACCAACTCCGGAAAGGGAGATAATTATGGGAGCCGGTTTCCGCTACTTTCTCCGGGAAGTGTCCCAGAGCCTGAAACGCAACCTGATGCTTAACTTTTCATCCATCTCCACGGTGATGGTGCTGATATTCCAGCTGGGAGTATTCATCCTGCTGTTTTTCAACCTGAACAACCTCACCGCGGAAGCCAAGGGAAAACTCCAGCTCACTGCGGTCCTTACCGACAATCTGAGCCTGGAACGGGCAGGACAGCTCAAACAAAGAGTGATGAAACATCCCGATGTGGAAATGGTGCGGTACGTCAGCAAAGAGATGGCCTTTGATCGGCTGAGGAACCGCCTGGAAGGGAGGGTGGACATTTCCACCCTGGAGGAAAATCCCCTCCCTGATACCCTGGTGGTGGAGATGAAGGATCCTTCTAAAATCAATGATATTGCCCAGGAGATAAAAAAATATCCCGGAATTGAAGATGTCCGCTTTGGCGATGCCCAGGTGGTGGATATGATTATCCGCCTGTCCCGCCGGGTATATACCGTGGGAGCAGTGATTCTGGTCATGCTCCTGGTGTCTGCCGTGTTTCTCATTGCCAATACCATCCGCCTGACGGTTTTTTCCCGGCGGAGGGAGATTGCCATCATGGAATTAGTGGGGGCAACCCAGTGGTTCATCCGGGGGCCTTTTATAGTGGAAGGGCTTCTCCACGGTGTTTTTGGGGCGGGAATCGCCATATTGCTGGTGAACGCCCTTTATGAAGCCGGTGCTGGATGGGTGACGGCCAATATGTCCTTTATACCGGTGATACCGCCGGGACAGGTGCTTTTCCAACTGAGCCTGGGCCTTCTGGGAGCAGGGATGCTGGTGGGAGGGCTGGCCAGCTACTTTTCCGTGAACCGTTATTTGAAAGTATAATCCGTGAAATGCTTGTTTTTCACTGAAGGGATATGATTGGCAAAATAGAATAGCATCGTAGCTTAATAACAGACAGGAGGAATTATAATGACAGAGATTCTTGATATTCAGGCAAGACAGATTCTAGACTCCCGGGGAAACCCCACCATAGAGGTGGAAGTGGAGCTTTCCTGCGGAGCCATAGGCCGGGCCGCAGTTCCCTCGGGAGCTTCCACGGGGGTTCATGAGGCCCTGGAACTCCGGGACGGCGACAAAGCCGAGTATCTGGGTAAATCAGTCCATCAGGCGGTGGAGAACGTCAACAACGTCATCGCTCATGAGCTTCTGGGAATGGACGCCATCTGGCAGAAGGAAATCGATCAGATGATGATTGACCTGGACGGCACTCCCAACAAGGAAAAATTGGGAGCCAACGCCATTCTGGGGGTTTCCATGGCAGTAGCCAGAGCCGCGGCGGAAGCCCTGGGCCTTCCTCTTTTCCAGTATATCGGCGGGGTTTATGCCCACACTATGCCCGTCCCCATGATGAACATCATGAACGGCGGAACCCACGGCGACAACAATGTTGACTTTCAGGAGCTAATGGTGATGCCCACCGGGGCGGAAGATATCAATCAGGCGGTGAGAATGGGGGCAGAAGTGTTCCATCATCTCAAGGGCATCCTGAAAAAGAAAGGCTACTCCACCACTGTGGGGGACGAGGGAGGATACTCTCCTGAAGTGAAATCCAACGAGGAAGCCATCGAAGTGGTGTTGGAAGCCATCAGGGCTGCCGGTTATGAGCCGGGGAAGGATATTCATCTGGCCCTGGATCCCGCGGCCAGCGAGTTTTATGAAGACGGCAAGTATCACCTGAAAAAAAGCACCGGGGAAAAGCTCACCTCAAAACAGATGGTTGACTACTGGGCAGAATGGGTGGAGAAATATCCCATCATATCCATCGAAGACGGACTGGCAGAAGATGACTGGGACGGCTGGAAATACATGACCGAGAAGCTTGGGGACAAGATCCAGTTAGTTGGGGACGACCTTTTTGTCACCAATGTGGATCGCCTGAAGAAAGGTATTGAGATGGGGGTATGCAACTCAATCCTTATCAAGCTGAATCAGATTGGCACCCTGACGGAAACCCTGTCGGCCATCGAAACAGCAAAGCGGGCGGGATATACCTGTGTCATTTCCCACCGCTCCGGGGAAACCGCAGATTCCATCATTGCGGATCTGTCCGTGGCCACCAATGCAGGGCAGATTAAAACCGGATCCCTTTGCCGGGTTGATCGGATAGAAAAATACAACCAGCTCATCCGCATAGCGGAAAAATTAGAAGATGCCGCCTGCTATCCGGGAATGGATGCCTTCTATAACCTTCCCGCAAAACAAAAGGAAACTGCCGGTGTCTGAAGCCTGAACAACCGCAGATGAATAAAGCCCCCGTCACCGGGGGCTTTTTACTTGACCATGCAGTTCATCTTGTCTTTGGGATTATTCTTTTTTCAGAATATAATACCGCCAGGCGGATCTTGTTATGGGGCTGTCCCTGATGACATCGGGCAGAGATGAATCGATGACAAGGCGGTTTATCATTTTATCGTCTTTGTTGGAGAAGGCTTCGATGTCCTGGGGAGTTGCCCGGTTGGGAGAATCATAGGGACGGAGGGCTTCGTGGAGGTTTCTGTTATAAAGGTTCTTTCTTAGCAGGTCGTTGAGTCCCTCCACAATACGATCCCGGACAGGTTTCTCGGGGACTTTTCCCGGTTCGATGGATTCTATGGCTGATCTGGCTCCGTCGTCAAGGTTGTCCCACAGAGGTTTTGCCCATATCGACGGTTTTTCTGCAAGGTTTTCCTTCAGAAGGCTCCAGTCCTTTATGTCCTCGGGTTTGATGAGAGGCTCAATGGCAAACTGCCGGACGGTGGAGGCCACCTGCTCATAGGCCCATTCAGCCCGGCCAAAGTCCTTGAGCTTTTCCATGGAATCGCCCATGATGAAATAACTGTCGATTCTTTCCTGCCGGGCACCCTTGGGCAGAAATGCGATGGCATCGTTCAGGGAATTGATGGCGTCCCGGTATTCACCCAGCTTGTAATATGTTTTTGCCAGTTCAATATTGACAAGATAATCGGAATGGTTGTAGTTTTTTGCTTTTTTGAGCGCTTCCACAGCCCTTTTTTCTCTTCTGCCTCTGGCAAGAAGCCGTCCCTTGAGGGCCAGAACCGTGGCTTTCATTTCCGGGTCGAATACTTTTTCATATATCTGGTCAATCTCCCCGGTGAGCTGATCCAGCCGGGCATTGTTCTGATCCTGGCGAAAAAAGTAAAAATCCACCTTTTCCACCAGGGTGTCCAGTTTTCGCATGGCTTCTCTCTGGCGGTTTTCTCTGGTCACTTTCCATATGATATATCCAGTGCCGGCCACCGCCATTATGATCATGACGATAAAGGCCGCCTGAAATAAAGTCAGGCCCTTTTTTTTCTTTTTTTTCTCCCGGCTCATGGGCTTTGCCTCCTGATGATAAACAAATGCTGCATCGATTGCTATTCTGTTGTCAGGGTGGTATATTAGATTTTTTTGAAATAAAATCCTTTCAAGGACGGCCTTTAATCTGAAGCCATGTTGTTGTATAATAGATGAGAAAACAATTTCCCGGTTCATGTGCTTAAATTGCCCTGATGCCGGGGTCAATACTTTCGCCGGGTAAGGAGGCTTAATAATTGAATAAAATAAAATCAACTTTAATACTTGGCTTTTTGTTGCTTCTGCTGTCAGGCTTTGGGGGAGCCCAAACCCTCGACGGCATGATTATCCGCATGGAAGGGGATAAATTTGCCGTCAACCGGGGAATCAATCACCAGATGAACCCCGATACGGTTCTTTATGTTTCCCGGGTTGGAGAACCAGTGGCAATCATCAGGGTGGTCATGGTGGATGAGCATCATTCCCTGTGTGAACTGCAGGAGGGTGTTCCGGGAAAGAAAATCAGCATCGGCGATACTGTCAGTCTTCAGCCTTTCACCATGCCCTCGGCAGAGGAAGAGCCTGTGGCCATGGATGAGCTGACCAGGGAAAGAATGAAAGCCCGGGCAGAGCATCAACAGAAGGTGGAGGACAACTACAGGGATGTCATCAACCGCAAGACCCACATTCTGCGGTTTAAACGGGGAGCTGGCGGTACGGTGAAAGTGGATACCTTTGATGTGGTAAACCTTATGTCCACCACCATCATCGGCGGCCCTTATGCATCCATAAATGCATGGTATGCCGCGGGAACCGCGTATTCCACCTATGCCAAATACAAGGCATCCCAAAATCCCTCCCGCATCAGAAACCTCCAGATGGAAATCACCCTGTGGGATACCGAGTATCTGGATGCCTTCGCGACATATGAATCCCAGAAGGATACTATATCAGACCCCGCCCAGGTTTCTCAGATGAGAGAGAATATCTATCGGCAGAAGGGCCTGGACAAATTTTATGTCTTTCAGGTCAAGATCATCAATCCAGGGCCTGGGGCAGTTCAACTGGCGCCTTTTCCATGGCATTGCTATCTCAAAGGGCCGGACGATAAAAGAATCAAAGCAGTTAATTATGATGAAATTCTTGACAAGGCATTGAATCCCAACCAAGTGGTGAATGGATATATTTACTTCAACCGCTATGACGAAAGAAACAGCCCTGTGCTGAAAGACGGCAGGGTCATCCTGGAGCTGGTGGATGTCCTGGGGAATAACCGGAATGTCAACTTTGACTGAAATGATAACTCCCCGCGGCAATTATGCCCGATGAATTCCGGTCTGATCATGAATGGTGTTGAAGGTTTTTCCCGGGGGAATGGGTAATATGATTCCCCTGGGATTATTATTATTGCGAGGTTATAATGGCCACCACCATATACTACTTCTCCGGCACGGGGAATTCACTGGATACCGCAAGACAGTTGGCACAGCGTCTGGGGGATACTCAGGTTGTTCCCATTGTCCGGTATTCGGGAAAATTCCGGGTGGTGCCAGAAACAGAAACCTTCGGCCTTGTGTTTCCCCTGTATTATTTCGGACTGCCCCTGTTAGTGAAGGAGTTTGTAAAAAGTCTTGAGTTTCACAAAGACCAATACATGTTCACGGTGGTGACCAAAGGAGGATCCCAGGGAATCGCCATAGATCAGCTCAACGACATACTGTCCAAGCGGTTGAAAAGACTCTCGGCAGGTTTTTACCTGAATATGCCCGGCAATTATATTCCCATGTACGAGGTAGCCTCCCAGGAGCGTCAGGAGAAAGTTTTTGAAAATGCCCGGCAACGGCTGGATGAGATGGCGGAAACCATATCCAGTAAAAAACCTGTCATTGAAAGGAAAAACTTTGCTTTCAAGCTGTTTGCCCCGGTGGTTTATAATTCCTGGGCCAAGGGTGCAAACAAGGCTGATCAGGCCTTTGTTGCTGATGACAACTGTGATTCCTGCGGGCTGTGCCGGGATGTATGCCCTGTGTCCAATATTCGAATGGCTGAAGGCCGGCCCCGTTGGCAGAACCGGTGTCAGGAATGCCTTGCCTGCATCCATTTCTGTCCCCGGCAGGCGATTCAAGTCGGGAATAAGACAATAAACCGGGGCCGTTACCATCATCCCCGGATAACTGCCCGGGACATCATGGAACAGAAAAGCTGAGGAACATCACATCGGTTCGTCAACAACTCCTATCCCGTCGCCGTCAGTATCAGGGGCTTTCCTGGATGGGGGGATTGACGGCCCGGCATTCTCATGATCCAGCCGGTAAGAACCTTTTCTGGGTTTTCTGGATCTCTTTTTTCCTCTGATTCTGCTGTCTTTTTGGGGGGATTGATCCTTCCCGGCTTTGTCCGGAACCGGAGCTTCCCCGGAAGGGGAGATTCCTTCGTCTTTATCGGCTGTTTCGTCAGTGACTGTTTCTGGGTCATCACGGAAAAATGATTCCACATCCCGGGAAAAATCTCTGAAACGCCCCATCATATCTCCGGGTTTGATATCCCGGTCAATATCCCCGATGCTTTCATATTCCGGCTCGGGTATCGAAAGCTTCGGCCTGGAATCCTGTGATTCTGTATCCTCCGGGACAGGGGTGTCATGGGCTGGATTATCCGGGGGTCCATGGCTTTCCCGCCGGGTAAATTCTTCTTCAATTTCGTGGGCAAACTCCCTGGCCTCCCGGATGATCTCTCTGATGCTCCCCTTTGCCTGATCCGTTTCCATCTCAACTCTCTTCCGGATCACCTGGGAGGCTTCTTTCCCGAGCTGTGCCAGGGAGTCTTCTTCCCGGAGGGGTTCATCGGCGGTATTAATTTCCTTGTCAGTATTGTCGCAGGATTCATTCCTGGAAAATTCCTTCGCCGGGGCGGTTTTATCTTTTTCTGTGCTGTCAATGGCCGGGGGGCTGTCGTTATCCGGCATGTTTTCTGATGCAGTTGTGGTATTGATGGTTCCAAAATGAATGTAGCGGACATATGCAACAGCCAGGAAGTTGTTGAACCCGTGGGCGACCATGGGGATGAACAGGTTGCCGGTGATTTGATAGACCATTGCCAGGGATGCTCCGATGAGTCCCGTCCAGACCCCCAGAAACCATGTTTTTTTGCTGGAGGTGTGGAGAAGGCCGAAAATCACGCTGGAAACAAGGATTCCCATTTCCGGGGTCAGGATTCCCCGGAAGAAGAATTCCTCGCAGAACCCGGACATTACTGCAATGAGCAGGATCTCTGGAAAAGAGGTGTGTCTGAACATGGGATAAACTTTCTTTTCCATAGTGTTCTTGAGGTACTGGTTAAAGAAAAACTTGTCGATGAGATAAAAAATCCCCGAGGAAGCCAGCAGAAGAACTCCCACCAGAATGCCCGTTGCAAAGGCCCGGGGATTAACATGGATGCGGTCGATGACAGGGATTCTCCTGACCAGCATCCAGATGATTCCCAGGACCAGGAGAGTGAACTCCACAGCAAATACCAAGGTTCCCAGAGAGAAGTTTTTGTTTTTTCTCCGGATGGGCTGGTCTGTCATAAATATCGCTCCAATCAAGAATAATACTCCCAGATTTTCGACACCAGTTATAGATGTCCTATTCTTTATTCTGACATTTGCAAATCATGATTCCCCTGCCGGGCCAAAGGCCCGGGGATAAAAATAATTTGACGGAATATGACAGGGAAAATAAAAAACATGGGGAATAAAGAGTCAGTAATTAATAAGACGGTTAATTTTTGGCCGGAGGTGAAATAGATGGTTTTAAACACCCCAATGAAGATAGTCCTGACAGTGGTGATTATTTTTCTGGTGGGCATAGGCTTTTATCTTCTTGATTATCAAAAGAAGCTCAATGACATCAAGGATCTGGAAGCTCAGCTGGTAACCAAGAATACTCAGTTGAGAAACGATGAGGAAAGGGTGAGAGCCCTTCCGGAACAGTTGAAAATCAGGGAGAGGCTGACCACAGAACTGAACACTCTCATTCAGGAAAAGCTTCCCAGGGAAGATGCGATGATTTTTGTGCCCAAGTTCATCCAGTCCATGGAAGAGCTTATCGCCTCGGAGAGAAGGGTCACCAGGGATGCAAGCCTTGAGGTTATGTCCATAACGCCGGGACAGCTGGAAAAACCTACCGATGGTGGAGGAAGAGCACCCAAGGCTGGCGCTGACGGAGAAATCAAGGCCCTGGTTCAATTCCCAAAACAACCTTTCCAGGTGAACATCACGGGAAAATATGGATCGGTGATTCATATTCTGCATCAGCTGGCAGCTCTCAGGCTCAAGAGGCTGGTGACTATCCAGAGGATAGTTCTCTCACCGGGGGAACCTGTCAAGTATGGCGTTTCTCCCAAACTGAACGTGACCATTCCCATGGTGGCATATCTCAACGAGGAAAAGACCCCGGTGCCTGAATAGGTTTTTACCGGAGGTTGCTTCTGGAGATGTTGAAGCGATTTACCCCGATGGAATATAATGTTCCGTCGGGGTATATTATCTGTGGAGATGGTTTGATAATGGTTGAATTTTATAATTTATGTCTGAGGAGGGGTCAAGGTGACAGTTGACAGGGGAAGAATTATTCTGGGCTTTATTCTGGCGGTTATGTTTGTTATTCTGGGAGCATCCCCCGGTGACTGCTCCCCCGGCAGGGAACAGATTCAGGAGTTTCTTAATAAGGGTGATGAGCTTATCCGCAGTGGTGATTATCAGGAAGCCCTGGAACAATATCAGAAAGGATACGACCTGGACTCCGGGGATCCCGACAGCAACTACAAGATGGGGGTGGCCTGTTATTTTCTGAAAAGATATGAAGACGCCATCGGTTACTACAAGAAGGCCATCGAGAAAAAGCCCGATCACTTCAGAGCAATGAACAACCTGGGGATGATTTACCAGATTCAGGATGAAAATGCCAGGTCTGCCAGATATTTTGACATGGCTATAAAGGCCAATCCCAACTACAAGCTGGCCCGGTACAATCTGGGAGTTGCCTTCTATAAACAGGACAAGATGGAAGAAGCCCGGAAGGTGGCCCAGGAGCTGGTGGAGCTATTTTCTGAATATGACAAGGGGTATTACCTCCTGGGGCTTATTGAGGAATACAGAGATCACCTGTATGGTGCAGAAGAACAGTATCTCAAGGCCCTGCAATACAACTCCCGGAACACCGACGCTTCCGAAGGGATAAAGCGGATCCATGCCCGCCAGCAGATGAGCATCGCTCAGAAGGAAGCCCTGAAAAAGGCTAAAAATGTTGTGGGCTTTCATCTTCCTCCCGATTATGAATTCGAAGGGATGACCCAGCAGGAATCCGGCGCAAAGGTTATTCATGTCACTTATCGCAAGGAACAGGACATTTTTCTTGTCCGTTTCCCCGACACCCATTTTCTCCGGGGGAAAAACCTGGAGGACATTACCGGGAAACCCCAGAAGGAATTTGATGATTTCCTGATGGCCATGAATATCACCCAGCTGGATATGATGGGTGTTGAGAAATTTGATTCCTTTGAACCGGTTAAATCTCTCTCTGGCGATGATGATGAACTCCTTCTGCCGGTAGAGGAAGAGCCTGAACTGCTGGAAGA
>CAYNGH010000025.1:0-29094 GCA_964396845.1 uncultured bacterium
ATGCATATCTGGGCACTGGGATCTATTCCCTCTTCCGGAATCACTCTGCCCGTTTTGAAAAGGAAGTGAGCGAGTGGCAGAACCGGGCTGATTATTATCGCAGTCAGCTGGAGGAGGCAGAAAACCCCAAGGAATTTCTCCTTTCCCTGCCCAACATCACCGACATCCACGAATACATCCGCAAACAGCTCCGGCTGGGGATATTCGAACGATTTTTCCCTCACTTTCTCCGGGCGGAAATGCGTGCTCCCCAGTTTATCATTCTCCAGGCCTGTCTGATGTCCGATGTGGTGGAGCGTTCCGACACCGCTGTCAGGGCAGTTGAAGAACCGGTTGCCATCGAATATCAGGATGATCTGGTAGCTCTTCTCACCGGCAGAATTCCCCAGGAAACCTTTCACATCGACGATGAACGGGAAGCATACCTCCGTTATTCCTACCTGAAGTCCATGTCCATAATGGAAACCATCGTGGGTCTTGAACGGGAGCGGGATCAGCTGGAAAAGGCCGCGGGCATGACAGGGACAGACTCCCGGAATGAAGAGCAGGGTTGACAAACATGCTGGTAAGAGAAATAATGCAGACTGACATTGTCACAGCCACTCCCCAAATGAGTATCCGCCGGGTGGCCAGATTGCTTCTGACCCAGAATCTCAGTGCCCTGCCGGTAACGGATCCCCTGGGCAATGTCCTGGGCATCGTCTGTGAACGGGATCTGATATACCGGCTGGCCAGTCCCCATCTGCCTCCTCATATCGAGCTTCTGGGAGGAATCATATACCTCGAGAACCCCTTTGAAATGAAGAGGGAACTTCAAAAAATCAAGGCTGTCAATGTCAAGGACATCATGATTGAAGATGTGGTTACCATCGAGCCTGATGCCGATGTGGGAGAAGTGGCCACCATGATGGTGGAAAGAAACTTGACAGGGATTCCCGTGGTGGACGGGGAGAAGCTTCTGGGGATAATCACCCGCCATGATCTTCTCTCGGCCCTCTCCGACGGTCTTGAAGCCATTGAAAACCATGTTGTGACATCCGCCGGCGATACTCCCTCTGATGTACCGGAAGAAGAAGAGGGATAATTCTCCTTCTTTTGTTCTTGTTGTCTGTTTTCTTGTTTAATCCTTATGACTTCAGAAACATTGAAATCCGCCTGGGATCTGGGCCGCCGGGTTCTGGAGAAGGCTTGTTACTCCCCCACCCCGGCTCTGGATGCCAGGGTTCTTCTTTGCCATTGCGCAGGGGTCAGCCGGGAATATTATTATGCCCACCGGGAGGATCACCATCTGACTTCCCGGCAGTATGACGACTACCTGGATTCACTCCGCTTCCGGCTGGCCCGGAAGCCCGTGGCATACATAACCGGTTGCCGGGAATTTATGGGACTCAATTTTTATGTCAACCCCTCGGTGCTGATTCCCCGTCCTGCCACGGAAACCTTGGTGGAGGCTGCCATAGATTATTTCAGCAGGGAGAAAACAGCAAATCCTGTGGCCCTGGAGATTGGCACCGGCAGTGGTTGTGTGGCAGTTTCTCTGGCATATTATGTCCCAGGGCTTACAGTTTACGGGGTTGACATTTCTCCAGGGGCCATTGCCACTGCCGGGGAAAACATCCACCGTCTGAACAAAGAGAACCCCCAAAAAGAGATGTCCAGGCGGATTCATCTGCTGGAGGGGAATCTCTACGGGCCGGTAATGAAAGAATACCCCGGTAGATTTGACCTGGTTATATCCAATCCTCCCTATGTCACCGGAGATGAATGGCAGTGCCTGGCGGAGGGAGTTCGAAATTTCGAGCCCAGGGAAGCCCTGGTGCCTCAGTCTGGTGCAGGAGAGATATATTATTCGATTATTTCCGGCAGTCTGGATTATTTATCTCCCGGCGGTGCCCTGATGCTGGAGATTGGAGCAGATATGGCCTCCATGGTGACCTGTCTGTTTTCAGGTGCCGGTTTTTCAGGGATTCAGGTTTTTCGTGATCTGGAAGGCCATGATCGGGTTGTGACAGGCCGAGTGGCCCATGGCACCCTGACCTGACAGCATTGGGGGAGGATATTGCCCCTGTCTGGAGAAGTTCTGGACACATCCCGGCGGCTCAGGTGTTTTTGAGGCCGGGGATTTAGTATTTTTATTCGGAGTGAAGTAATATGGAAACTTATGTCAAGGAGCCCCTGAAAATCAGGGATGAGCTGGAGGAAGAGTCAGGCAGTGAAGAAACTGTTATAACCCGGGGGCCCCTGGATATTGAATTTGCCGCCTTTGCCGGAAGTTATCTCAAGGAGATTGCCCTGGCCCTGGCATACAGTGAAATGAACCATCTCAAGGTGACCATTGACGAGGACATCAAGATAAAAATGGTCAAGCTCCGCTCTCACCGTGGAGTTGCCGGGCCTGGTGTTGACGGCATGGATCAGGGAGTGGACAGGGTTCTAAAGCCGGTGGTATGCCGATATCTGGGAATCATTCACATGAGCGACGAAAAGAAGGTTCAATACACCAAGGCAGGGGAGTCAGTTAAAAAGGGACAGATCCTGGCCAGGGTGGAAAACATGAATATATCTAATTATGTCAGGGCGGAAAAAAACGGTGTTATCGCCGAGATAATGGTAAAGGAAGGAGATCCTGTGGAATACGGGCAGATTCTTTTCTTCCTGGAAATCAATTAGATATGTTCATCCCAGCAATAATTGACAAGGACAGGTGACCAGATTGTTCAGAAAGATTTTAATTGCAAACCGGGGAGAGATAGCCCTTCGAATTCTCAGGGCCTGCCGGGAGCTGGATATCCGGACTGTGGCGGTTTTTTCTGAGGTTGACCGGGATTCAGCTCATGTTCAGTTAGCCGACGAGGCTTTTTGTGTGGGGCCTGCGCCGGTAAACGAAAGCTACCTCAATGTTCACAATATCATCGGGGCAGCCCTTATATCCAAGGCCGATGCCATTCACCCCGGATATGGTTTTCTGGCGGAAAACCCGGAGTTCGTGGAGATATGCAAGGATCACAACATAGCTTTCATCGGGCCGAACCGGGAATCCATGTCCCTGATGGGAGATAAAGCCCAGGCCCGCAAAACTGTAGCTGACGAGGATGTTCCCCTTCTGCCGGGGACCGATGTCATGGAAGATGAGCGGGAGGCTTTGAGTTTTGCCCGCCAGCATGGTTTTCCCGTTATAATCAAAGCCGTAGCCGGGGGTGGAGGCCGGGGAATGCGCATTGCCAACAATGAGCAAGAACTCCGGGAGGGCCTGTCCATCGCCCGATCCGAGGCATTCAATTCCTTTGCCGATGACAGGATATACATCGAAAAATATATGCCCCATGCCCGTCACATCGAGTTCCAGGTTCTTGGGGACAAGCTGGGCAATGTAATTCACCTGGGGGATCGGGACTGTTCAGTTCAAAGGCGGAACCAGAAGCTCATCGAAGAGGCCCCGTCCCAGGTAATTTCTCCATACATGCGTCGCAAAATGGGAGATTCCGCAGTCCGGGCTGCAAAGGTCATCGGTTATCATGGGGTTGGAACCATTGAGTTCCTGTATGATCCTGCCTCCAGCAAATATTACTTTTTAGAGATGAATACCCGGATCCAGGTGGAGCATCCTGTAACCGAGATGGTCACAGGAGTTGATCTGGTGCGAGAACAAATCCGCATGGAGATGGACGAACCTCTGGACATAAACCAGCGCCAGGTATTCATCCGGGGTCATGCCATCGAATGTCGTATAAACGCTGAGGATTCAAAAAACGGTTTCACGCCGGTAGTGGGAGAAATCGAAACCTTCCGGTTGCCGGGAGGCCCCGGAATCCGCATCGACACCCATATTCACCGGGGATACAAAGTGCTTCCATATTATGATTCTCTTCTGGCCAAGGTCATTTCCCACGGCAAAGATCGGGAAGAAGCCCTCATACGGATGAAACGGGCCCTTTACGAAATGCGGATAGAAGGAATCAAGACCACTCTTCCTTTTCACCGGAAGATTCTAAAAGACGAGCAATTCCTGCAATCCGAGATTCACACCGGCTATGTGGAGGATCAGGCATCCCAGAATGAACAGTAATCCTGACAAGGGGCGAAAGGCCAGGGAAATCGCCTTCTATGCCATATTTGCATCGGGAGTCACCGGTGGGGATCCCGTCGCTGAGCTGGAATCCATCTTCGGGGGCCATCTTCCCGAGGATCATCCTTTTCGGGAGCTTCTGGAGCTTCTGGACATAAAAGACCTTGCAAAGGTTGTCAACTTGAAAGAAAGGCCTATTTTCCAAGAGCACTCCCACGGTTACCAGGAAGCTCTGCGGACAGTCCTTCTGGTCTTCTGGAAGGATCTTTCTCCCCGTCAGCTTCGGATTGCTCTGGCAGATCGGCTGGAAATGCGATGGTTTTCCGGTTATAATATAACCGCGCTCCTTCCCGGTCAGGACTATTTTTCCAGGCTTTACCGGGAGATAGGCACCAGGGCCCTGGCCCGGCTTTTTCAAGCTGTCGGCAGGCAGGTGGCGAAATCTCCCTTTGAGGGCAACTGGTCTGCCTTTACCAGTGCTTCTGGGGTCGAAGAGAGCCTCACCGCCTGGGAGAAGAGGGATGAAGGCCGGGATGCCCTGGAATATATGGGACTTGTCGGGAGTATATATAAAAGGGTGGCCCTCTGGAAGAAACATCGTGACGAAATTGACGACATGATCAATGCCCGGTTGAACCGGGGGCGAATCAGCGACATTGCCGGTGTGGCCCGGGCTGCCATTCGGCTGGGAATTATTGAGATGGACTATATGAAGGATATCCCCGGCCCGGTGGCAATCAACGAAGCTATTGAGATAACCAAGACTTTTGGCGACAGGTCCCTGGCAGGTTTTGTAAATGGAATACTGGGATCCCGGTATGAAACCATGAAAAATAAGGGTGATATGGATGAGCAGCAAAAAGGAGCCGTCAAAACATAACAGGCCCAGGGAAGTCAGTGCTGACGGCGCAAAAAAAAGAAAGCCCGGGGACAGGGCCAGAAAAAAGCCCCGTTTACGAATCATGCGCTGGCTTGTTCTTATTCCCCTGTTTATCATCGCCGCCATCATATGTGGTGCCAGTGTGGTTTTTGTGGTTTTTGCCGAATGCTCCAAGGATCTTCCCAACGTGGACAAGTTGAAGTATTATTCCCCCAGTGAAACCACCAGCATATATTCTTCTGATGGTGTTCTTCTTTACACCCTGTTCAAGGAGAATCGGGAATGGGCATCATACCAGGATATTTCCCACAACATGATTAACGCCATTGTATCCATCGAAGACTCCCGGTTTTACGAGCATCGGGGCATCAGTTTCCGGGACATTGCCAGGGCAGTTTATGTGGATATCCGTCACCGGGATATAAAACAGGGAGCCAGCACCATAACCCAGCAGTTGGCCAGAAATATTTTCCTGCACCCCAGGGCCAGCATGCGCCGTAAGGTCCGGGAAGCTCTCCTGGCCATTCAAATCGAGAAACGATTTACCAAACGGGAAATTCTGGAGCTGTATCTAAACCAGATATATTTCGGATCCGGCGCTTACGGGATTCAGGCTGCCTCAAGGACTTACTTCAACAAGGATGCCAGTGAACTCACCATCCCCGAGGCGGCAATGATTGCAGGGTTGCCTGCAGCTCCCACTGACTATTCCCCCCACCGGAACCCAAGAATTGCAAAGCACCGTCAGATTCTGGTTCTCCGTCGAATGAACGATCTGGGATATATCGATTATCCCGGCATGAAAAAAGCGATGCATACCAAGCTGGAGTATGCCAGACCCAAACCCCAGACTGTAACCCTTCAGCATCCATATTTCACCACTTATGCTCTTCACGAGCTTTTCCAGAAATACAGCGATGACCTGTTATACCGGGGTGGACTCAAGGTTTATACCACCATCGATATCAGGATGCAAAAAGAGGCAGAGAAAGCCCTCAAAGAAGGCATGGAACGGGCAAAACAGCAGGGACTCAACTGCCACCAGGCAGCTATTGTTGCAGTGGAGCCTGCCACTGGTTTTATCCGGGCCATGGTGGGGGGCACCGGCTGGGAGGATGACAGCCAGTTCAACCGGGCTTGGCAGGCCCGCAGACAGCCTGGTTCTGCATTCAAGGTTTTTGTATATACCGCTGCGGTGGACTCGGGTTTCACTCCTGATGCCACTGTGGATGACACTCCTGTGAGCTACCCTGAAGGGCCGGGCAGGTCATGGGCGCCGAAAAACGCCGACGGCAGATTCCTGGGACGGATAAGTATCCGCAAGGCAGTGGAAACCTCCCGGAATGTCGCCGCGGTCAAGGTAATGCATCGCATATCCCCGGAGAAGGTAATCCAGTACGCATACCGCATGGGCATCAAAGACAGGCTGGATCCCCATCTATCTCTTGCTCTGGGGGCCGGAGTGGTAACTCCTCTGGATATGACTGCAGCCATTTCTGTTCTGGCCAACCAGGGAGTGCGGGTTGAACCCACTGCCATCAAGAAAATCATCGACTCCGAGGGAAATGTCATCGAAGACAACACTTTCCCCTCCAGGGAAGTGGTTCTGCCGGCAACCACCGCCGCGGATATGACCGACATGATGGAAGGGGTAATCAGCCACGGCACCGGCACCAATGCCCGGATAGGCCGTCCCGCAGCGGGCAAGACCGGCACCACTGACAATTACCGGGATGCCTGGTTTGTGGGATACACTCCCAATCTGGCCTGTGCCGTATGGACAGGCAATGATGATTTTTCCCGGATGAACTATGCCTTCGGTGGAAATATTCCCGCCACCATCTGGGGAATATTCATGAAGAAAGCCCACGAAGGGATTGAAGTTACCCAGTTTCACAAGCCCAAGAGGGATCTGCTGACGGTTCTGATATGTGATGAATCTGGTCTGCGGGCAACCACCATGTGCCCCAAGACTCACAAAGAACATTTCCGCAAGGGTTCTGAACCCCGGAAGTTCTGCACCATTCACGGTGAAAAAATGGTCAAAACCGAGGAGAAAAAGCCCGAGGAAACTGTTGTGGAGCCTGAAGTGTTTGAAGACGACCTTCTGCCTCCCGAAGATTTTGCTCCAATGCCGGATCCTCCCATCGACACCATAGAGCCAGATATCATCGTGGAGCCTCCGCCGGCACCTCCCACCACCGGGCCTCCACCGGCCCCCCAGGGAGAAATCGACCTGTAATCTCCCGGCAACAGAGGAATTCTGCGGATATGCATTGTAATCATATGCACAGTAATATTGTATTGGCTTGAAAAAAAACATACACTTCTGGAGTTTAAAATGAAAAAGATACTATTGGTCTGCGCATCGGGAATGTCCACAAGCATGCTGGTGAAGGCGATACAGAAAGCTGCCGGCGACGGGAATTATCCCCTGAAGGTGACTTCTGCGGGAATGGCGGGGATTGAAGACCGGCTGGGGGAAGTTGATGGAATCCTGGTAGGCCCCCAAATTCGCCATCGCTTTGAAAATCTGGAAGAAGCCTCCGCCCGGGCTGGAATCCCTGCAAGGCTGGTGCCCACTCAGGTTTACGGCTTAATGGACGGCAAGGCAGCTTTGGACATCATAAGGGATATGACCGGCGATGTATGATTAATGCTGGGTTCATCTCTTTAATAAATCCTGTTTGTTTTTGGGGGTTGATATGAAAAAATCCGATGTGGAGCTTTACCGGTTCAATTTGCGCCAGCAGATGATCAGCAGACGGATCCATGAAATCGGGAAGTTATATCTGTCCAGGGATGAAATCGTCCCGGATCTGGCCTGGCGGGAAACATCCCAGAAGATTCATTCCCCGGCTATGATCCCGCCGGGTCAGTGGATGCCCCTCACCGACAGCTTCATTCCCCGTATGGAGGAAGACAGTCTTATATGGCTTCGGGGCAGTTTTTCCGGTAAAACATCAGAATATAACTGGTGCCCATGTCTGGTGGCGGAGTTTTACAATGACGAACCCGGCGGCGACAGGGAGATGGTGGAAGGCGCTCTGTGGGTCGATGGAAGCCTTTACCAGGGGTTTGACAGGCATCATCGGGAAGTGCTTCTGCCGGACATAGCCCCCGGCCTGGAGTGTCAGCTGACCCTGCGGGTTTATTTTAAGCCCCATCACAGATACTGCCGGGTGGGGGCATGTCGCCTGCATCGGCTTCATCTGCCTGCATACCGGTTTTACCAGAAGATGAGCTGTCTTGTGGAGGTTCTGGATATTTCCCAACAGGAATCCCCCAGGACCCAGGCCCTGCTGGAGCTGATGGAGAAAATTCTCTCCATGATTCCCTTCACGGATCCCGGTAGCCAGGATTTTTACCGGGCAATTGAAACCGCAGAAGAACGGCTGACCATACCATCGGAGCTTACCGGCGGAGCCTGGGCCACGGCCCGGGTCACAGGCCATGCCCATATTGATCTTGCGTGGTTGTGGCCGGTGTCAGAAACCCTGCTGAAGGTGGATCAGACCTTTGCCAACGCCTGCCGTCTGATGGAGGAATACCCTCATTTCACCTTTATCCAGAGCCAACCCCAGCTTTATGAATTTGCCCGGGCCCGCCAGGGGGATCTATTCGATAAGATAAAAAGCTACACAGCACAGGGCCGATGGATTCCTCAGGGTTCAACCTGGGTTGAATGCGACTGCAACATTCCATCGGGAGAATCCCTTGTCCGGCAGTTTCTCTATGGCAGAAACTATTTCCGCAAACATTTCGACACTGATTGTTCCATATTCTGGGTTCCCGACACCTTCGGCTTTAACGGTCAGATTCCCCAGATAATGAAACTTTCAGGAGTGGATTATTTTGTCACCTCGAAAATCTCCTGGAACCAGTGTACCCGGTTTCCCCATGATTCCTTCCGATGGCAGGGGATTGACGGCACAACTGTACTGGCGTCATTCCTCAATGCCAGCAGGTGGAATGAAAACCAGGCCGCCACATATAACTCCATGCTCAACCCCAGTGAGGTCCGGGGAGCCTGGGCTGATTACGCCCAGAAAGATATATTCAACGAGGTGATTATCTCCTATGGCTATGGCGACGGCGGAGGAGGGCCAACCCGGGAGATGCTGGAGAGGATGAACGTCATAGGAGGTCTTTCAGGGATTCCCGAGGTGACTCCCGGCAATCCCCTGGATACCTTTCACCAGCTGGAAAAGATACAGGATCAGCTTCCCCGTTGGCGGGGGGAACTTTATCTGGAATATCACCGGGGAACCCTTACCAGCCGGGGAGAAATAAAACGATGGAACCGCCGGGCCGAAGATGCCCTGAACCTGCTGGAAACTGCCATGGCACTGAAAATGCTGGCCACAGGAAAACCTGCTCCCCCTGATATGATTGAATTTTGTCATCGCCTGTGGAAGAAACTCCTGGCCAATCAGTTCCACGACATCATCGCCGGCTCATCAATACACCCGGTGAACATCGAAGCCTGTCAGGAACTTATGTCCATCGCAGAAGAAGCCCATGAAACTGCCCGGCAAACCCTGGCAAAGCTATGGGGGGGATCCTTCATGTTCAACCCCGGCAGTTACCCGGCTACCGGCATTATCACCGACGAGATGCCCAACACCAATCCCCAGGCAGTGACCCTCAAGCCCCTGACGGGGATCCACCTGGGAGATATTTCCCAGGAACCTCAGGCTGTTCCATTGAAATACCACAGCCACAATCAGATTGAGAATAACTTTTACAAGGCTGTCATCAACCAGGAGGGAGAGATCACATCCCTTGTGGATTTGCGCAACACTTCAGGGGAGCTGGTGGAGCAGGGGAAAACCCTGAACCGGCTGAAGTTTTATCAGGACCGGCCCATGAACTGGGATGCGTGGGATATTGACGAGTATTATACCGATTATCCCTTAGAAGGGTCGAAAATTATAGAAAACTGCTGGGTTGAGAAAACTCCCTGCCGGGGAATTTACCGAACCATCAAGAGATTCCGGGAATCGGAAATCCACCAGGATGCAGTGTTTTACAGCCATACTCCCCGCATCGATTTTATCACCCGCATCAACTGGAAGAACCGCAATGTATTAATCAAGGCCGATTTTCCCTTCAACATCAACACCACTGAAGGGGTCTATGAGATACCCTTCGGCTTCATCCGCCGGCCCAGCCACAAAAACACCCTCCATGATCGGGCCATGTTTGAATGCGCCGGCCAGCGGTGGGCTGCAGTGTTTGAAAACAGCCGGGGAGGAGCAGTGCTCAACGACAGCAAATACGGCTATTCCACTCATGAAGGCTGTCTTTCCATCACCCTGCTAAAATCCGCCACATATCCCGACCCCGACGGCGAGGAAGGCGAACACCGCTTCACATATGCCCTTCTGCCCTGCGCCGCATCGGAACCCTGCGGGGAAATCCTCCAGGAGGCCCAACAGCTCAACTGCCCGCCCATAATCATCGCTGGTGATGCCGGACATGAAACATCCCCAACACCCATCACAGAACCCATGGTGCATGTGGAATGCCCGGAAAATCACGTGGTGGCAAGCGCCCTGAAACCGTCCCACAACGGCAGGGGAGTAATCCTCCGGCTGTATGAAGCCGTCAACCGCCGGGAAAATGAAGTCACCGTCACCCTGCCGGATACAGTAAGAGAAGTGTCAATGGTGAACCTGATGGAGGAAGATCCCGTCAAGCTTAAAAAAGAAGAAAACAAGGTGAGTTTCCCCATCAAACCTTTCCAGATAATTACTCTGTTGCTTTCTTTATGAGGGAAACCCCATATGGGCATTTTGGTTTTATGGGGTTGCCGGGTTCATTGAATTATCAGGAGTTCACCGGGACTTCGTCCTGTGTCGATTACATGTTCGGTGGTGTATTTATTGGGGTCCATCACCATAATCAGGTCTGCCGAGGTTGAAGGAATCAGGAAATATTTTTTGTCGGGGAGATACTGGAAATCCCCGGGGGATCCGTAATCCAGATTGATAATCTCGTCGATGGAATAATCCGACAGCTTGATGACCGCCATTTCATCGCTTCCCAGGACAAAAAGCCGGCTTCCATCGGAGCTTTTGACAATCCGGACAATATTGCTGACCACGTTGTCAATCCTCTGAGTGAATATTTCAGTGACAGGGTCAAATATCTTCACATTCCCCTGGTTGCCGGTTTCCGCCATGTAAAAAAGGCCGTTGTCAGGGTCATACTGGCCCACGGAAAAGGATTCCGGCACAAGAATATCCGACAGACGGGCATCGGTGGCAGTGTTGACCACATAAATCCGCCCCAGGGATGGATCCGTGAGATAAAGCCGGGAACCGTCACTATTGAAATAATAGTTGTCCATGGAAGTGGACCCCAGGTTGAACCCCCTGATGAAAGATCGATCGGAAACATCCATCACCGCCAGTCCCGAGGGTTCATAAGATGTGAGGATATAAGCCTTCTGGCCGTCACGGCTGAAAATCATCCGGCGGTTTGACTGGGGCTGAGGAGTGCCTACCTCGAAGACAAAGGTTTCATCGATGGAGTCGTCATCGGAATTGATTGTGGTTATGCTGTTTGTCCCCGACAAAAGAGCATAAACCAAGGCACTCCCAGGATCCTTTGCCAGAAACTGGGGACTGGAATCCAGATCGATGATTTCGGTCTTCTCGCTCTTTTCCCTGGGCAAAACTGTTATGGTATTGTCCGACTGATTTGGGACATAAATTTTATAGCCCAGGTCAACGGAATCGGATTTCCATGCACTGCATCCGGACCCGACAATAAAAAAAAGCAGCATCACTGCCGCCACTGCAAAACTGGTTGATAAATTTCGGGAAGGTTTATGGCCCCTTAATCTCAAGTTCATGTATTATATCCTCGTCTTTCCGGTTATAAGACAAAATTTTACTGTTATTCTCCCGGATTTCTTCATCACTCTTTTCCAAAACCCTCCGGACTGTGGAAACAAAATCCCCCAGAGAAAAAGGCTTCTGGATGAAATTCTGACGACAGTCCGGGGGAACATCATCGTCGCCGTAACCACTGCAGAGGATTACCCGGATATTGGGATTATTTGAGTATATGTGCCGGTAAACATCAATCCCCGTAATATCTGGCATGCGAATGTCCAGGACCGCCATGAATATATCATCAGAATTGGCATTGAACAGATCGATGGCACGGGTGCCGTTTTCTGCGGGGATCACATCAAACCCTTCACCCTTGAGGATTCTGGTGGTCAACTTCCGGATGAATCTCTCATCGTCGGCTATAAGAATTTTCCGGGTTTTTTTCATTTTTCCCCGCCTGAAAAAATCAAGTTGTTTTTTTATTTATTTTCAATATAGTTTTTCCCTGCCTTATAAAATTATAATTCTAAATATTATCAAGATCAATATACTAACAAGACATAATATACTAATAAAAGGTATATAATACATGTGAAAATATTATCTCTCTTGTAAATAAATCAATCTTTCCGGAATCAATTTAATTACTGCAGGCATGGTAAAACTGGGTTATACAACTAAAACAGATTATAAATTTTATCTACAGAAAAGCGGGTGAATTTTTCAAATATATGGACAAACCCCACCAGGGATGAAAAAATGGCAAAAACCCAGAAGAGAGCATTGGCCATGAGTCTTTGGAGGAATAATCTGAACTTATCCAAGGGTGGAGCCTCCTGGGAGGATTGATGCAAGATTTGCCGTGCGACAAAAGAATTATAGCAGAATAATCCCTGACCTTCAAGGGGAGGGATACTGGCAGGAAAGGCGAAAATCCAAAAAAAATTATGGCGGTGAATCCCATGAAATCCATGCAAGTGCAAAACCCTGCAATAAATTTTAACCCGACAAATTTTACTCCTGAGGATTTAAAAATACTGGGAGATGACTTGGAGCGTCTTGCCAGAGGAACTGCAGAGATCATAACCGGCGACGATCTGGCAAGGAAAATCATTAAAAGCCGCCGGGAGAAGAAACCTCTGAAAATCAAGCTGGGGATAGATCCCACTGCTCCATCGGTTCACCTGGGCTTTGCGGTAGTGCTTCGAAAGATGCGGCAGTTTCAGGACATGGGGCATCGAATCCAGCTTCTCATCGGCGATTTCACTGCCCGGGTGGGGGACCCAACAGGAAGATCCGAAACCCGCAAAATGCTGACACCGGAGGAAATCAATAAAAATGCCGAATCTTATCGGGATCAGCTTTCGATTATTCTGGACCCGGAGAAAACCGATGTGGTTTTCAACAGCCAGTGGCTGGAGCCGATGAATTTTTCCGACATATTGAACCTGACAGCAAAATATACCGTGGCCCGCATAATGGAACGGGATGATTTTGCCAACCGGTTTCGGGAGGGACATTCCATCGGAATGCACGAGATCCTCTACCCCCTGATGCAGGGATATGACTCGGTGGCCCTCAGAAGCGATGTGGAGATGGGGGGGACAGATCAAAAGTTCAACATCCTGGTGGGGCGGGATCTCCAGCGGGATTACGGCATTGAGCCTCAGGCGGTCTTTCTGATGCCAATTCTGGAAGGCACCGATGGAATCCGAAAAATGAGCAAATCCTATGGCAACTATATAGGCATAAACGAAGAGCCCACCCAGATGTTCGGCAAGATCATGTCCATCCCCGATGAGTTGATTTCCCGATACTTCGAGCTTTGCACCGATGTACCCATGGATGAGGTTCGAGCCATGGAAAACAGCATCAGGTCCGGCAGGGCAAATCCCCGGGATGTGAAGATGCGCCTGGGTTGTGAGATTGTGGCAATATACCACGACAGGCAGAAGGCAGAGCAGGCCCGGGAGGAATTCATCCGGGTGTTTTCCCGGAAGGAACTGCCGGAAAATATGCCGGAAATCAAAATATCCCAGAGCACTATGACAATGATTGATCTGCTGGTGGAGGCGGGGTTTGCCTCCAGCAAACGGGAGGCCCGCCGGCTGACAAGTCAGGGCGCCGTCAAGATTGACGGTGAACGATATGATGATCCCACAGGGGATTTGCACATAAATGACGGGATGATCCTGCAGGCGGGAAACCGTCGATTTGCCCGGCTGACCCGTTAGCAGATCCGGCAGTGCCGGGCAATTTTATTGAGGAACTGTCCGCTGAGAAATCTTCACATCCACGGTCATTCGTTTTTCTTCCCGCCACAGGAGTATTTCCATATTATCTCCCGGTTTCTTTTCCGAGAGGATCTTTTGAAAGTCCTCCACATTTCGAACCAGTTGATTATCAACCCGGATGACGATATCTGCCCTTCGCAAGCCGGCCCTTTCCGCAGGGCTTACCGGCTGAATCTCGGTGATCATAACCCCCATATTCACCGGGAACATGTTCATCTCCGCCATTTCACGGGTGATGGTTCGTCCATTGATGCCGATCCATGGCTTGGGGCTGTATTTAACTTCCCTGGCCATCAATACCCTGGCAACATCCAAAGCCCTGTGAATGGGAATGGCAAAACCCAGCCCCTGGGCAGAATGCCCCCTCTGGCCTGTGTAAACCAGTGTGTTGATGCCTATCACCCGGCCGTCAGAATTGATGAGAGCGCCTCCGGAGTTTCCGGGGTTGATGGCGGCATCGGTCTGGATAAGGTCTTTATAGATGATTCCCGAGGCTGGAATCCTGCGGTCCAGGGCTGATATGATGCCCCGGGATACTGAGCCTTCAAATTTGTAGGGGTTGCCGATGGCAATGGCCACCTGTCCGATTTTTAGTTTCCGGGAGTCCCCCCAGTTGGGAACCGTCAGCCCCGAGGAGTTTATTTTTAAAACAGCCAGGTCATTCTGGGGACTCTGGCCCACAAGCACTGCATTGAACTTTTTTTTGTTATACAGAGTAACAACAATCCGAGAGGCATTTCGCAGAACATGGAGATTTGTCAGGATGTAGCCGTTATCCTTGAGGATTATTCCCGATCCCAGCCCGCTATCTCCCTTGCCGGTGACAGTTTCAATTTTTACCACCGAGGGGCTTACCCGGTTGATGGCCCGAATCATCTTCTGTTCATCATTATCGGGGCTTCCGGTTTCATCCTGAGCTGATGCGGGAATAATCACACACAGCAGGAAAAAGAACAGCAATCCCAATACAGCCGTTGTTTTCCGATTTATCGTTGTCATATCGTCACCATATCCTGCATGATTTTTGATATACCCGATATTTTTCTTATAACCCGTCTTATCCCTTCCAATAGTCGCAGGGGTTGGAATTTTTTTCCGGAATCAGGGCCGGATCCGCAGGAAAAATCCTCCGGAAAAAGCATTTACTTGAAGTGTCAGTATTTACGAGAGATTACACCAGAGGAGGTTTCCACTCTTGGGTATTTTAAAAAGTCCATATTTTATGATTGCTGTGGCAATGACCCTGGGGGTCACCGGTCAATTCCTGTTCAAATCAGGTCTTGCGGGAAAGCATGTGGAGCTTTCTCCTGCGATGATCCGGCTTTTTTTCACTCCCCACATATTCATGGGACTGGTATGTTATTTTGCATCCACCTTTTTCTATCTTTCCGCCCTGTCAAAACTGCCTCTGTCCATCGCCTATCCCCTGATTTCCATCACCTACATCCTTGTATTCATAGTATCGATTTTTTTCCTGGGAGAGAAATACTCCCATGTGAAACTCCTGGGCAATATATTTATCATTGCCGGGGTAATCCTTATAAACATGGGGAAGTGAACAGGGAGTTTTTTGGGGCAAATTTTGAAGGGAAACCCTGAAGTTGCCAGAATATAAGCATGGAATTAGTTCGTTGAGGAGGTATATCATGGAGAAGAATAGTGGATTGGGATTTGTATTGGGAATCTTGGTCGGTTCTCTTATAGGGGCATCAGTTGCCATATTGCTGGCTCCCCAGTCGGGAGAGGAAACCCGTGAAATTCTGCGGGAAAAGGCTGTTGACGCCCGTCGCAAGGCCAAGGAATTTGCAGAGGATTTCCGGGATGATGCCGAGGAATGGGTAGAAAAGGGCAAGAAATACATCGACGAAACCAAATCCCAGATTCTTGAGAAGGTCAAACAGGCCAAGGAAAAAGCAGAAATCGCCGAGGAATCTCCTGCTGAGGCCTGACATCCGGGTAAAAATTGCAGCAAAAGGAGTGCCTTTGCCGCAGCACTCCTTTTCGAATATTTAATATGTTTTGCGAAGGGAGGGAGATAAATGGACATCAAGATAGAAACCAGGGAACTGGGTAATGAAGCCCAGGCAGTAGAGGTCCATGGCGAGATTGACGTTTATACCTCACCCAAGGTCAAGGAGATAATCACCGAGCTTATAGAAAAGGGGAACCATCGCCTGATTATCAATCTTGAGGGAGTCCGTTATATCGACAGCACCGGCCTTGGGGTTCTCATCGGGGCTTTAAAAAAAGTCCGGGAGAAAGAAGGCTGTATAAATCTTGTCTGTAACAACCCGCAGATCAAGAAAATCTTTAATATCACTGGGCTTGTGAAGATTTTTGGGATTTTCAACACTGAAGATGAAGCCCTGAAAAACCTGAAATAAATCACCGCAATCATTCAATAAACCCGCTTCAGCCATAAGCCATGGTATGCGGGTTTATTGATAGTCTGGAGTATATATGGGGGCCGGAATATACCTTGACAATATAAGCCTGATCCGCCGGAACAGCCGGGCAGAGGAACAACAGCAAAAGGACAGGGTTATTCTGGACTCGGTTTCCTTCCAGGTGGAACCTGAGGAAATAACTGCAATACTGGGGCCTTCGGGCTCAGGCAAATCAACCCTCTTGCGGTTGCTGAACCGGCTGGAGGACCCCTCATCGGGCAGAATTATCATAGACGGACGGGATGTCAGGGAAATCCCTGTCCTGGAGTTGCGTCGCAGGGTTGCTCTGGTGGCCCAGGTCCCTGTCACCTTCTGTGATACAGTGCTCCAGGAGCTTACCTACGGGCCTTCCATAGCGGGAATTGACCCTGATGAGTCGGCCCGATCTGCCAGGGAGCTTTTTGGCGAGTTCAACATGGATCCTGAAATTCTGGAGCGAAATCCCCGACGGCTTTCTGTGGGGGAGAAACAGAGAATATGCGTGATGCGGGCCTTGATGAACCGGCCTGATGTTCTTCTTCTGGATGAACCCACCTCGGCCCTGGATGAGAGAAGCGTCCACCGGCTTCTGGGAATCATCGAGAATATCAATCGCCTTCATGGCACCACCGTTGTACTGGTGACCCACATCATATCCCATGGCCGGGCAGTGGCCCGCAGTGCTGTGGGGCTGGCAGAAGGAAAGGTGATCTCTGCCGGCACCATGGAAGAAGTCATCGAAGCATTGAGAATCCACGGCATTGATGATGATCCAGAGGATCCGGGAAATCTGCGCCTGACCAGCGGTGAGATTGAGGAGGCCTGATGTCGGGGAATTATTACCAGATTGGCAACATTGAACTGGCGGTATCGGCCCTGCTGATGGTGATTGCCCTTTTCCTCTCCCGGCTTAAGAAGGCCGGGCTGGAAAAAGATCTGCTGACGGGAACCCTTCGATGTTTTGCCCAGCTCATGGCCATCGGTTACATATTAAAAATAATCTTTGATGCCAACCGTTGGTATTGGGTGCTCCTGGTGCTGGCAGTGATGATCACCGTGGCGGGGTTTGAAGCAGTAAGGCGGGACAAAAAACAGACTCCCGGCTTCCAGCCCGTGGTTATCGGTGCTATCGGCGGGTCCACATTGTTTGTGATGGCTCTGTCCCTTCTATTTATTGTGCGGGTTCGTCCCTGGTATAATCCTCAGTATGTGATTCCCATGATGGGAATGCTCATCAGCAATGCCATGAACGGCGCATCCCTGCTGATGAACCGAATCCGGGGAGAATTCACCGCCAACCGGGACTTGATTGAAGCGAAGCTCTCTCTGGGGGCAACCGGGAAACAGGCGGTGGAAGGTCTGGTGGCCAGCGCCATCAGGGCTGCCATGATCCCTGCCATCAACTACCTCATGGTTATCGGTCTGGTGGCTTTGCCGGGGATGATGACAGGACAAATCATTGCCGGAGCTTCTCCAATAGAATCCGTCCGCTACCAGATTGCCATCATGTATATGATAACCGCAGCCAATGCCATTACCATATACATCACCGCTCATTTTGCCTCCCGGGGATATTTCACCGGGGATCACCAGCTGCGGGATGAACTGTTGTGACAACAGGCAGGCTGGAAATAATCCATCATATTGGACATTGGTCTATTGCAAGAAAGGGCCTGATGGAATATAATTAGATCATGCACATCTCAGTTCTTGTGGACAACAACAGGATGATTTGCACAAAATGCCGGGGCAGGATGATCCGGGAGGAATGGTTTGATCTGCCCAGGGGATATTTCGAATTTTTCTGCCTCAATTGTGGCGAGAGGATATGGATTAACCAGGACACTCTGCTCAAACCCCTTTATACCAATTGACAAAAAGACCTACAACAACCGGGAGTCTTTTTATTTTTCGGGAGTTCTGGCAGGGGTTGCCCGGAGAATAAAGAATAAAAGGAGTTACTCAAAGTTGAAAATGGATTGAAGATTTTTTTCAGCAAACCCAAATATCATCAAGAAAATATCTTACCATACAAAAAAGGGAAGAAGCTGTCTTCTTTTATGAAAACTTAACAGATCACACATAAATGAAGAGTAATGACATGCATTGCAAATGCTTGTCATTACGTGAATTAAAGCTTTTTGGAGGGGGTCCGGGGGAAGCCTTTTTCTCGAAAAAGGTTCACCCGAAAACAAACAAAAAGTGCAAGTCTTGGAATAAATCGGCATCGTGAAGCAGAGGAATAATAATTTAAATATCAGCCAAGAAGGAGAAATCATGTCACAGGAAAGGGAAACAGGGACTTTTGAAGTCAAATCGGGACTTGCCCGGATGCTCAAGGGCGGAGTCATAATGGATGTCACCACTCCCCAGCAGGCAATAATAGCCCAGGAGGCAGGCGCCTGCGCAGTAATGGCCCTGGAGAGGGTACCCGCAGACATCAGGGCTCAGGGAGGCGTTGCCCGGATGGCGGATCCCCTGATTGTCAGGGGTATTATGGACGCAGTAACCATCCCGGTCATGGCCAAGGCCAGGATCGGCCATTTCGTGGAGGCTCAGATATTGGAATCCATGGGGATCGATTATATTGACGAGAGTGAAGTTCTCACCCCTGCCGACGAGGAGTTTCATATTGACAAGCACCAGTTCAAGATTCCCTTTGTATGCGGGGCCAGGGACCTGGGGGAGGCTCTGCGGAGAATCGGCGAAGGAGCTGCAATGATCCGCACCAAGGGAGAGGCCGGCACCGGCAATGTGGTGGAGGCAGTCCGGCACATGCGCACCATGATGGGACAGATTCGCAGACTTATCAACCTGCCTTCCGAGGAGCTGATGAGCTTTGCCAGGGATATTGGCGCGCCTTATGAGCTGGTATGTAAAACCAGGGAGCTGGGCCGGTTGCCGGTGGTCAACTTTGCCGCTGGTGGAATCGCCACCCCTGCGGATGCGTCATTGATGATGCAGTTAGGATGCGACGGCATATTTGTCGGCTCAGGGATATTCAAATCCGACAACCCCGCGGCCCGGGCAAAGGCCATCGTGGAGGCCACAACCCACTTTGCAGATCCCTCGGTGCTGGCCACGGTATCCGAAGGAATCGGAGAGGCCATGAAAGGGCTGGAGATTGGCACAATTCCAGAAAACCAACTGCTGTCAGTCCGTGGCTGGTGACAGGGATAAAAAGAAGATTCAATAAACAGGAAGAACCGGGACACAGCATCCCGGTTCTTTCATACCATAGGGTTTAGCAGTCAAAGATTTGAGTTAAAATCGGAAAGTGGCCCCCCCGTTGATTATCCGCATATCCTTGTTGTTGGTGGAAAAACCGTAATAGATGTAACCGCAGTTTCCGAACTTAACCATAGGGCCTACCACTGATGTGGGCTGGCAGTTGTTCTGGGAGAAATTGTAATACATGACATGCACATTTTTAACAATCCGCATATCTGCAAAGGTCTGGTGAAAATCCACTTTGTTTCCCCCATAGCTGTTCTGGGCAATGGACAACCCCATTTTGGGAAAATTCACAAGGACCCTGCCCCCGTAATATGTCCTGCCTGTGTCGTCAAACATGCCTCCCGGCCTGTATGCCAGCTGGAATTCATCGCTTTTGGCAAGAAGAACGCTTCCATAGTGGAGTCTTAGTCTGGTGATGTTCTTGTCATTGGCCTGGGGCAGATTCAGAAAGTCGATTCTGGCATCCAGTTTGCCATGATCGATGGGGATGTAATAATAGTTCAGGGTCGTGTTCTCTCCTACTTTTTCCTGCCAGTAATATGCTCCCAGTCGCCATGGAGGAGGAGTGCTGTCGGGGTTCTTATTCTGGGCTATGGTTTCACCGCAGTTGGCAAAGAACATCAGAACTGCTAAAAGTACAATCACGCAACAATATTTACTTTTCATCATCAGACCCCCGTACAGATTATTGTTTGACTTGTTCTACTCGGTAGCTTTAACTACCTGTGTAACTTCGTCTATGGAGAATATTTTATTGATTTCCAGGATGATAACAAACTGTTCATCCCGCTTTCCCATGCCCCGGATAAAATCGGTGTTCAGACGGGTCCCCAGCTTCGGGGGCGGTTCCACATGATCCGAATCCAGGTCGAAAACTTCCTGGACTGAATCCACCAGGGCACCCAGCACCAGGTTTTCTCCTTCAACCTCAACTTCCACAATCACTATGCATGTGTTGACAGTCTTATCCCCCTGGGGAAGGGCAAACTTCATCCGCATGTCAACCACCGGCACCACATTTCCCCGGAGATTTATCACTCCCAGCATGTAATCAGGCATGCGGGGGACGCGGGTTATGGTGGTATAATCCAGCACCTCCCGAACATTGGATATGTCCAGAGCAAAAAGCTCCTCTCCCAGCTTGAAGGTGAGATACTGGCACGATTCAGCGACCATTGACTTTGCCATGTGATATTCCTCCTGTGTAAAAAATCTTTTTTCTTGCCTTTCTAAAAAGTTTATCGGCACATCATATAAAAAATCAAGTATATTTTGTTTGTTGATGTTAATGGTGAAAAACCCGGAATCACCAATTCAATAAGATTCACAGAACCTGATATTATAATGATGCCACCGATTCCAGCCTATTGACACTGCCTGCTCCTACAGGATAATCCCCGGTGCTGTCAAAACTCATATATGGAAGAAAACCAGCTATTTTACGATTATTACATCAGAAAATCCTCAGGGGGGATACCGTGAACAGAAGAATCTTACTGAGATTCCTCCTTGTATCAGTCCTCTGCCTGGTGCTGGCTGGCCCCGCTGCCACGGCACCCTATGGACCTGATAACAAGGACACCATATTTGACCGTCTTTACGAATCGGATCTGGTTATATCCGGCAAGATTTCCTCCATGGAAAAATCCGGCGACGGCGGAGTGACGGAGTTTCAGGTATATAAGAATATCAAGGGAGGACGCTGGAAGGAAGGCGACTATTTTTATGTCAATTCCCTGCTGAAGCATCCCGAGAACCAGGAAGGGGTTCTTTATCTCTATCGTTCAATCCGTGACGGCAAGGAAGTTTACGAATTCAATGCCTTTTATCCCGACCAGAACGACGAGATTTATGACTATACCATGAAGGTGAAGGAATTTGTTGAAAATGGCGATGACGAGGGCCGACTGAGCTGGCTCTTTTCCAATGTAAGTCACACCAACGACTTCATAGCTTGGGATTCCTTCGCCCAGCTGGGTATGGCTCCCTATGACACCCTGAAAAAAGTAGCCCCGGACATGAACCGGGAGAGCCTTCGATATTTATTAGGCCTGGGGAGTGTCCGGGACAACCGCAAGAGTTTCTATGCCTTTCTCCTGGGGCTGGCCGGGGATCCCATGGATGCGGCTCTCATCCGACGCATCATCAGCAATCCCGCTCACAGGAAATCCCAGACTGTTTACGGGGCAATGATGGCATACGGACTTTTGCTCAATGATCATCCGACTTTTTTTTACAATAATATGCTGGAAGGCCCCGATAATGTCCGCATGGCGATATTGGAAGCCATCGAGAACCTGATAAAATATGAAAAAAATTACAATCCGGCTCCCCTGTCCAAGCCTTTTTACTGGGCAATGAAAAACGGCAGTCGCGAAGTAGTAAAAAAATCCGTGGAAGTCGCCGCGCAAACCCGGATAACTACACCGGTTAAATATATGCGAACCTTGTATTTCAACGACTTCAAAGATTACCCCGAGGGGAAGATTGCCGTGATAAACTATCTGAAGTTTGTCAGAAAACTCTCCCCCGATGCCCCAAGGGTTCTGGAAGTAATAAAAGCAAGAGAAACAGACCCGAAAATCAAGGAAAGAATCTGACGATTATCCCAGGAGGCTTGGCAAATTAACACCCTTAACCATCAGGGCCACTGACCGGCCCGGTTTTTAGTATCAATCTTGAATGTATTCATCGCAATTCAGGTTTTCTTGCTGGGTTATCAGGTTTCGCCTTGATAATTTTTTTCTCCCTGACTTAGCATTGCAGGGACAGTTTCGAATATGATTAAATTACAAACTATTATTTCTCTTGATAAAAAATTGAGTTTCCGTTTGTGAAAATATTTACAAACAAGGGAATGGCCCGGAATAAGCCAAGTATAGAAACAGGTGGTTTTTCTGGATTTACCCGTCAGGATATCCTTCTGTTTCTTCCGCCGGAGCATTTGGAATTAACACTGCAAAACTGCCTGTAAAATGACATCGAGATTAATCAATCTTATGAAAAGAGGTGAATTAATGCAGTTCACTAAAGCAACCGGTTATGGAATCCTGGGCATGCTGCATCTGGCCTCCATTACCAATTCCAACGGAAAGTCCAACGAAGCCTATGTGGCAGAGATTGCCCGGGCAAGGGAAATTCCCCACAGTTTCCTTGCAAAGATATTCCAGAATCTTTCCAGGGCCGGGCTTGTGCGATCTCACCGGGGTGCCCGGGGAGGTTTTTCCCTGGCCAGACCTTCCCAGGAGATTACTGTCAGGGAAATAATCGAAGCCATTGAGGGGCCTGTTGTAATATTCCATTGTCTGTCCAGTGAGGGGCACTGTCCAAAACAGGACAATTGCAACCTTTACCCCATGTGGAAAGAAGCCCAGGACCAGATGTTGAAAACCCTCAGCTCTTATACCCTCAAAGACCTGGTGAAAAATGGCCATAAAGATGTCTGTTCCGGCTGTGGAAAATAAATCTGGGGGCGATAAATCTCCAGATAAAGTTAGGAATATTTCATCGGGAACTATTTTCGCCAATTCCCGGTTGTAAATCAGGGAATAAATGTTCTTTAAGCCTTAAAGACCAGAAAACACCTCCTGCTCTTTGAAACATATGTCTGCAGGACGGTTTAGGTTAATATTTTCTAAAATTTCGATGCCGTGCCGAGGTTGACATCTCCCCCGGACCGGCGGGATTGACGGAGGCCACCCGATGATACCATTCAAAAAAATCCTCTGCCCTATCGACTTCAGCCAACACTCCCTCAGAGCCTTGAATGTGGCGGCAGAACTGACAGAACACTTCAAGGCAGAAATGCTGGTGATTCACGTGGTCACCCCGGTCCCCCTGCCATATATTCCCCCACCGCCCATGTCCCCGGTAGCGGCGCCGCCGACAACCCTCAATATTGACGAGTATCAGGAAGAGCTAAAATCCAATTCCATGTCAAAGCTCAAGGAAGTCATCAGGAACAGAATTCACAAAAAAATCCCCATAACCCCCAAGGTAATTCTTGGACACACCTCTTATGAAATTGTTGAAACCGCCAAAGACAGCAATGCTGACCTGATTGTCATCTCAACCCACGGTCACTCGGGGTGGAAGCGGTTTCTGTTCGGCTCGGTGGCAGAAAAAGTAGTGCGGATGTCTTCGGTTCCGGTGCTGACAATTCACCCCCCTGAAGGAGAAGGTCCAGAGTCCGAGGAAGATCACACCGGTGATCCAAGCGAAGAATCTTAATCCAAATAGTTTTTTGGGGAGAACCTTTTTCTTGGAAAAAAAACTGGCCAGGCATGCCGACACATACGATGCCGATGGGCAGATATTTTTGTTCACATTCAACAACCACCCTTCCGACGACTGGTTCCAATCAACCGGAAGATGAATTGAAAGAAAACAAAACCAGACAACACCTAACAACGCTTAACAACGCCTACCGACACATTAACAACTGCCCGAGGGATGTATCCCAAGGATCATGGCCATCCCGACTCATATTGGGCACTTCTAAAGTGCTCCACGGCCCGAGAGGTTTAACCCACCGATCATGACAATCACGATCCATATTCCCCGGTTTAAAACCGGGGGCCTTGCAAGGCTGATCAGAACCAGCCCGGCGGGGAGGATCCTTCTACCGGCTTTTTGAGAAAATTGAAAACACTGGCTGTCAAAAAGATTTAATCTTGAGCCAGGTAAAACAAAACAAAACCAGACAACGCCTACCGAATCATAACCAACGGCCCGAGAAGGTTGGCCCACCGATCATGACAATCCCGTGTCATATTCCCCCATTCCAAATGGGGGTTTCGATTCTTGGAGAACCTTTTTCTTGTAAGAAAAAGGGTTCTCCAAACCTCTCCAAAAAGAACTTTATGGGGGCTTCGCCATTCTGACGGAGCATTAGAATATAATGAAGAATATGAAAACGCCCACCAACACATTACCAACGGCCCGGGGGCCATGTCCCACCGATCATGACAATCCCGACTCATATTTTCCCCATTTTCTAAAAATGGGTCCCGACTCATGTTTTCCCCCTTTTCTAAAAATGGGGGGGGCACTTCTAAAGTGCCGGAGGTGAAAAATTATTATGAGAAAAGAGAAGCAATTCAATTCTGTCATCATTTGTGGGGTAATCCTTGTTGTTTTGATGGTATGTTTAGCTGAATCTTGTCTTGCAGAAACCCCATCAGTAGATGAACTGCTTCTTCAGGCCGAGAAATTCATGAAGTTGGGCCAGCCGGATATTGCTCTCGATTACTATCAGAAAGCTCTGGAGCCGGACCCGGACAACCTTGATGGATTATTTGGCAAGGCCCTTGTGTTGAGTCAGCTGGATCGCCGGGAAGAAGCTCTTGATGCTGTTGACCGGGCGATTATGATTGATCCCGGCAGTCAGGAGATGTGGGTATTCCGGGGTATGATACTCCGGGAGATGGAGGAATTGGATGAATCCCTCAAGAGTCTGGATCGCGCGGTACTTTTGGACACAGGAAAACGGGAAGCCTGGATGGAGCGTTCCCTTACCCAGTCATCCATGGGACTGCAGGCACAATCTCTGGAGAGCATCGAGGCAGCTATCCGGGCAAATCCCCGGCACCCGGGAACCTGGGTTGTGAAGTCGTTGATGGAAAGGGCCACGGGTAATCTGCCCCGTGCCAGAAGAAGCCTGCATCGGGGTTTCCGGCTGGGAGAAGACAGTATAAAGGAAAAGATGCAAGAATTTTTATTATTCATTTTACAACAGGAGATACAGCAACGGAAAGAATAATATGTTTGGTCCGTCATGGCCAATCTGAGTATAACAAAAACGGAATCATCCAGGGGCACATGGATGTCCCCTTATCCCACACCGGCCATTCCCAGGCCAGGGATGTAGCAGGCCGGTTAATTTCGTTGTTTCCCCATTCCACGCCGGGGATATTCTCCAGCGATCTTCAAAGAGCCAGGCAGACTGCTCAGCCTCTGATGGAAGCCCTGTCCCTGCGGGGGACTGTCCCGGAGCCGGTATTGCTCCAGGAATTGAGGGAAATAAACCTGGGCCAGTGGCAGGGGAAGACCAGGGATCAGCTCCGGCAGGAGCGGGAGCCTGACGGGACATCATTGTTTGAAAGATGGCTGGCGGATCCCCGGAATGTCATCCCGCGGGGGGGGGAATCCATGGCGCAGTTCAGCCGTCGTGCTTGGGCTGGCATGAACAAGGTGATAAATGACTCTGCCGGTCTATGCGGAGCAGTAGTTTTTACTCATGGCGGTGTCATATCCATGATATTAAACAGGATATTTGGCCGGGGTTTGGGAAACCTTGTGCGTTATAATTTTCCCAACACAGGGATTGCAATTCTCCAACACCGCAACAACAAACTTTATTATGTGGATGGAGATGCTTCCAAGTAAAATGACGGGAACTTTTTCCCGGGATGCAGTTGTTGTAATTATTGAAAGACAGAGGCAAAAAGGGAACAAACTCATCATCCCAGGAGGCAATACAATGAAAAACATATTGTTTTTAAGCGCGCATAATGCATGCAGATCCCAGATGGCCGAGGCCCTGACTAATCATCATTACAGGGGGAAGATCAAGGCATATTCCGCAGGGGTTCAACCCAGGGATATTCATCCTGTTGCCGCCCAGGTGATGGAAGAGATCGGCATCAGCATTGATGAACACACATCCAACAAGCCCGAGGATTTCCGGGATGTTCAGTTTGACTACATCATCACCCTGTGCAACGATTCCCGGGAAGCCTGCCCCTTGTTCTGGACCACCGGCGAAGCAGTTTATGAGCATATCCAGTTTGATGATCCCTTTGAAATGTCCGGGGATGAGCAAGCATACCTGGAAAGATGCCGGGATGCCAGGGACAGCCTTGAAGAAAAACTGATGGAATTTTTTGACAGAGAAATCAAAAATGCCGGATCAGCAGTCGGATCCCGGTAAAATCGCCTCATCCCTTTATCGGCAGTCAGCAGGTATCAGGTATTATGAATATATCAGGTCCCGGAGGTAGTTTTTCACCTGGCTAATGGGGATTCTATCCTGCTGGAGGGAATCCCGGAAACGTACCGTCACCGAGTCATCCCCTTCTTTTTCGTCATCGCCCACGGTATCAAAGTCGATGGTGATGCAGTAAGGAGTCCCGATCTCGTCCTGCCGGCGGTAACGTTTGCCGATAGATCCGCGGTAATCATAGTCGCAGAAGAATTCATTGCGCAGGTCTTCATACAGCTTCCGGGCTGTTTCCATGAGGGGTTCTTTTTTAGACAGGGGCAGTATGGCAGCTTTCATGGGAGCCAGGGTATTGGAGAACTTGAGAACCGTGCGGGTATCCACTCCGCCCTTGGCCGAGGGTTGTTCATCCTCGTGATATGCATCCACCAGAAATGCCAGGGTTGATCTGTCCACCCCCGCGGAAGGTTCGATGACATGGGGCAGGAAGTTTTCTTTTTTCTCCTCGTCAAAATACTTGAGGTCCCTTCCGCTTTCTTTTTCATGGCAGGTGAGGTCATAGTTCTGACGGTTTGCAATCCCTTCCAACTCCGACCAGCCCCAGGGGAAGTTGTATTCCACATCATAGCAGGCCACGGCATAATGGGCAAGCTCATCTCCCGCATGTTCCCGCAGTCGCAGGTTTTCCTTTTTCATCCCCAAACCTGCATACCACTCCATCCGCTGATCCAGCCACTGACGATGGCATTCCTGGGCATCTTCCTGCCGGACAAAGTATTCAATCTCCATCTGTTCAAACTCCCTGGTGCGGAAGGTGAATTTTCCCGGGGTTATCTCGTTGCGAAAAGCCTTGCCAATCTGGGCAATGCCGAAGGGAAGCTTCATCCGGGTGACTGTGGCCACGTTCTTGAAGTTGGTGAAGATCCCCTGAGCGGTTTCCGGTCGCAGGTAAACCACATTGGCTTCACTTTCCAGAGGCCCCATGAAGGTCTTGAACATCAGGTTAAACTGCCGGGCCTCGGTAAAGGTGCCTCCGCATTCAGGACATACCTCCGAGTCCAGGTCATCTGCCCGGAAACGTCGCCGGCATTTTGTGCAGTCCACCATGGGATCCGAGAAACTGGCCACATGACCCGATGCAACCCACACCTGGGGATGCATCAGTATGGACGAGTCCAGCCCCGCCATATCATCCCGTTTCTGCACAACTTCCTTCCACCAGGCCTGTTTTACATTGTTTTTCAGCAGGACACCCATAGGGCCGTAATCATAACAGGAGTTCAAGCCTCCGTATATCTCCGACGAGGGAAATATGAACCCCCGACGTTTTGCCAGGGATACGATTTTATCCATCTTTTCCTGTCCCGGTATGGTTTTATTCTTCACTTTTGACATCTTCTGCTACCTCCAAAGGGGCTTCTGCCCGGTTTTTCTGATTAATTAGCCCAAAGACTCCCTTGTCCTCCCATTTGCCGGGCAATAAATTATCCAGCAGGTAATAAGCCTCCCGGAAATGAAATACTATAGGACTTACGCGAATTTATACTTGATTCAGGAGTTACTCAAAGTAAAAAGTGGATAGAAGTGTGTTTTGGGAACACTCTAATATCATCGAGAAAACATCCGATAATTTTAAAACAAGAAGAAGGTGCTTTCTGTAAAAAATTCATCTGATCACACATTAATAAAAGTAATATCAAGCATTGTAAATGCTTGGTATTATGTGATTTAAAACTTTTTGGAGGGGGTTCGGGGGAATCCCAAAACCCAGAGTTACAATCAAAATCAAGCCCGAATCGGCCCGATTATTTTGGCCTTCTGATCAATTACCATCACGACTCATATTCCCCGGTTTTAAACCGGGTTTCGAAAAGGGTTTCACCGGAAGCGATAAAAACGCGTAAATAGTGACATTATTTTTGATTTTTACCTGTGGAGGTTGTAATGGACAGAGAAATGTTGGCAGAAAAAATCAGACAGGCAACCCAAAGGCTTGCACCGGGAATAATCGGTGTGGGATACCAGGACCTCTCGTCGGGAGAAACCCTGCTGTATAACGAAGAGCATATCTTCCCCGGGGCCAGTATCGTGAAGATTCCCATAATGCTGGAATACTTCCGTCAGCGGGACCGGGGAGAACAGAACGATGATGAAACATATCACCTGCGGGAGGAAGATATTGTGGGCGGTGCCGGGGTTCTTTTTGAGCTTCATCGGGGTATTCCCCTGACCCGGCGGGATTTGCTTCACCTGATGATGGTCATATCCGACAACACCGCTTCCAATGTCATGCTTGACATTGTTGGGATGGACAAGATCAACGCCTTCATGAAGTCGATTGATCTCAAGGATACCGTCATCGGCAGGAAGTTCATGATTGACCCCAGGGCAAAGTTTTCCAAGAAC
>CAYNGH010000026.1:0-27582 GCA_964396845.1 uncultured bacterium
CTTTACTGTGGATGGGGCTCCATTGCGGGCGGGAGGTTTGTGGCCGTTCTGTCCTTTGATCCCCGTCTTTTCTTTTTTGCCGAAAGTCACATTTTCAATCTCCGAGGTTTCTGTGGCCCGGATCCGGCTGAAGCTGTTGATTACCGCCGGGGAGGAGATTTCTTCTTCTATGACTTCACCGGGATATTTGTCTATCACTGACTGGCCCAGGTCGTCTTTCCGAACCCGGCTGACGGGCTGGATGAACTTCTGGTGGAAAACCACCGGGAATCCTTTCTCCCCGTCATAGGTGGGAATCAGGATGCCCCGATTGTTCCTGGTGAATGATGCGGCAATCTCATCAATAATTTGTGAAGTCAGCTGGCAGTATTCTCCGGGGACAATCATTACCGCAGAGGTTTCCGGCGGCAGGGACATGATTCCAGCTTTCAGATAGGACGAAAGCCCCCGTTCATAACGGTGGTTCATTATCACCCGTACCCGATCCCTGGGAATTCTCATTCGATTCAGGATAAGATGATAATCTCTCCCGATTACCATCAGGATCTGATCCAGGTTGGATCTGTGCATAGCCTCCAGGGTATGGAGGAGAACCGGCTTTCCCCGGTATTTTGAAACATGCCAGCGAACTTGTCGTGTGGGGCTGTCCCCCAGCAGTATGCCGACCATCATAGTTTTATCACCTCGATTGACTGGAGGTCTTCATGGTTTTTGCGGCGGTTTCCACAGCCGAGAAGATTTTCTGGTAACCGGTGCAACGGCAGAGATTCCCCGACAGGGCTTCTCTGATTTCGTCCCGGCGGGGAGAAGGGTTTTCATCCAGCAGAGCCCTGGTGGACATTATCATGCCGGGGATGCAGAATCCGCACTGCACAGCGCCTTCATCAATGAAAGCCTGCTGTATGGGATGAATCTCGTCCCCCTGGGAAAGGCCTTCGATGGTGGTGACATGCCTTCCCTCCACCTGGACTGCAAAGACCATACATGAATTGACAGGTTTGCCGTCCAGGATCACAGTGCATGCCCCGCATTCGCCGGTTCTGCAACCCGACTTTGTGCCCGTCAGTTTCAGTTCCTCCCGCAACACATCCAGCAGGGATGCATTCGGGTTCACCCTGACGGTAACCTCACGGTTGTTGACTTTAAAACTCAAGCATATCTTTTCGTTGCTGTTCATAAGTGGAGCATTTGACAAATCTCCCGGTTTCCCTGCCCGAGGCATGTTTTGAACCCTGAAGATATTTTCTCAGATCCGTTCCATTGCCATCCGGGTAAAGGTTACTCCCTGCCCTCGGCGTTCCATCAGGGGAATGGGGTTTGCCTGGAAACGGCCCACCATGAATTTCAACCCTGCCAGGTTGCGGATTTCCTTGTCGTATAACTGCATGGAATACCCGGGGTTTGTCCGCCAGCGTTCATACTGCCCGTATGTATGGCGGAAAACCTGGGGCACCGGGCCTGAAACCGGCGTGAAAAGCCCCGCCGGGGAATAGCCGGCAATCTTCATCACATTCAGCCAGCTTTTTCCCTCTTTTCGAAGATCCAGAATCCTCTGAGGGGACATCCCCGTTGCCCTGGAGATCTCCAGGGTTACCATTACATCATCGGGGTAGTGGCAGTTCTGGCCCAGGGTTATGACATGGTTTGCCTCGATGCTGTAGTGGTTGCTCATCATCCGGGTCATGGGTTTGTCAGGGCCGTATATTTCCCAGGGTTTTTCCACCTTTTCCTCTATGGCTTCTGCAGGGAAAGATAAAATAAACAGGATTGACATGGCCAGTATTATTATGGAAAACAGACTTGTTATCTTTTTCATTATAAATTAAGTTCCTTTCTTATGACTATGGCCTCCCCTGGTTGAGAATAACCGATGTCCAGCTGTCATGCCGTGCTCTGGCTCTGAACACCTCCCCAACGGGGACTCCGAAGGTGACAATACAGAACCGCAACTGAACCAGGTCCCGGACATCCTCATCGGTTAGAATCAGGGGTTCTCCGTCCTTGAGGTAGCGGTCATACTTGCGGAAAGTGTCCCGGAATCTGGGCGGTACTCCCAGGTTGTCGATGATTCCCAGGCCTTCATACAAGCGGTGAGGTTCATAGGCCAGGGATTTCATTATACTCTGCCATTCCTGTCCTCCATGGCGCATTCCCCGGATAGAGGCGGGGTTGATCCCGGTATCTCTGGCAAAACGAAGGCATGCCGACACATCGTCGTTGTTGTCCATCTGTTTGCCGATGTTAGAAACGGTGTTCTTGTCAAAGCGGTATCCCTGATGCATGAAGTATGTGAGGTTCGAGCCGGGATCCCAGTACTGGGGCTGGGCCAAGACCTGTGCCACCATGCAGGCCCAAAGCATGACAGCCGATAGAAGGCTTGCGAGGAGCTTTCTGTTCATAATTATACCTCCTGTTATGGCATTCGATGGGGGCGGTTTATTCCCTTTCGGTGGACGTCCCGTGAAATCAGAGTCGCATTTCGCAGGAAAAACATCTCTTCTGAAAGAATATAACACCCCGGGTTCCATGCACTTTCATGACGGGATCCGGGAGAACATGTTGTAATTATTAAATTCAAAACAGGTGAGTTAATGTCCCAGCTGCAGCCTTTTTCCACCTCCCCGGGCCGGGAGAATTCCGAGGTCCCCTTTGCGGGGCTGGCCTCGGATATTAACCGCTATATCCTGGACAATGGAATGATAGTCCTCACCCGGGAGGTTTATCCCTCCAGGGTGGTTTATCTTTCTCTGTGGGCCAGAGTGGGATCCACCTATGAAGCCGACGAGGAAGCGGGAATATCTCATTTTGTGGAGCACATGCTCTTCAAGACCACCAGAAAACGAAAAGTCGGCCAGGTAGCCCAGGAGATACATGCCCTGGGGGGGTATCTCAACGGCTTTACGTCTTTCGATTGCACCGCCTACTGGATGGTGCTTCCCGGCGAATCCCTGACCAGGGCATTGGAAATTCAGTATGACGCCATTTTCAACCCTCTTTTCGAAGCCCGGGAGGTAGAAAAAGAACGGGGAGTAATCATCGAGGAGATCAAGATGTACAAGGATCGTCCCGGTGACTACCTGGGCCAGAAGCTTTTAGGGACGGCTTTTCGCAAGCACCGCTACGGCAGGCCCATTATCGGCACCGAAGATATATTAAAAAACATCGGCACGGATCAGCTCCGCCGTTACTACAACCAGTATTACCGCCCCAACAACTGCTTCCTCCTGGCAGTGGGGGATGTGGACTCTCTGGATATTGTAAGAAAATGCGAACGGACATACCGCAAGTTAAAGGAAGGGAAGGTGGTGCGGAATAATTCTCCCCGGGAGCCGGGCCAGAAGAAATTCCGCCGTTTCGAGATGGAGGGGGATATCACCTCGGCCCACATGCAACTTGCCTTTCACATTCCATCGATATTTGACCGGGAGATATATCCCGTATCCATTCTGGCCACGGTCCTGGGCGGGGGCGAGTCATCCCGGCTTTACCGGGAACTCCGGGAGAAGAGAAAGTTAGTAACTCACATTTCAGCCCATGCCTGGGCCCAGAGGGATCCTGCCCTGCTGTTCATCGATGTGGAGTTGCCCCCGGAAAATATTGCCCGAACCGAGGAGGCAATATTTGAAATAATCGAGGACATGGCCAAAAATGGAATAACCCGGCGGGAGTTTCTCCGGGCCAGAAATCTGGCAGAGGCCCGTTATGTCTTTGGCCAGGAAACCGTTGAAACACAGGGCAACAAGATTGGTTACGCCGAGGTGATGGGGGATTATATGATGGTGGAAAAATTCATAGTGCGACTGGTTCAGACCACCATGGAAGAAACCGCTCAGGTTGCAGGCCTTTATCTGTCAAGGGACAACTGCACCCTGGGCATATATCGCCCCGTATCATGAACAAACCCTTACCTTTTTGAGGTTATATTGTATGAAAAAGGACAACCCGGAAATTGCAACAACCCGGACCCTGCTGGACAATGGCGTTCGGCTCCTGATACAGGAGAATCATTCCACGCCGGTCATTGCGGTGACGGCATATTTCACCGGGGGACGAAGGCTGGAAAATCCCCAAACCGCGGGGTTGTCACTGTTGTCGGCCAACCTTCTTCCCAAGGGTGCCGGGGATATGGATGCCCAGACCCTGGCCGATGAGCTGGAGTTTTACGGCATCTCTCTTTATCCCTTCCGGGGAATGGATACCTGCGGTCTGAAGATGAAGACCGTTTCCCGTCATTTTGACAGGGCCATGGAGCTTTTTACCGCCATCATCCGGGAGCCGGCTCTGGATTCCGAAGAGCTGGAAACCGAACGGAAGAACCTCATCGAAGAAAACATCCGCCTCCGGGATGAAACCCTTGCCTATACCTTGGACATGTGCCACCAGCTGGTTTTTGAGGGCCATCCCTACGGCCTGCCGGTGCTGGGGACCCGACAATCCATCGAGGCCATAACATGTGATCATGTTAGGGATTATTTTGCCGGGGTGTTCTCCCCTTCCCGTATGGTAATATCCGTGGTGGGTGACATCCAGCCCCATGAAGCCCAGGAGAAGATAGAGAAAGCCTTCGGGGATTTTGCCGGTAATGGCGAGATTTCTGATCCGGGTTTCATTGCCGGCCCCATCAAAAATGTAAAAGAAAAGCATGAATCATCAGACAAACAGCAGGTTGCCATCTGTATCGGCTTTCATGGCCCCCATATTCATGACGAGGATTATTTTGCCTTCCGGGTATTAAACCAGGTGCTGTCAGGGATGGGAGCCCGGCTTTTCGTTGAGCTTCGGGACAAGCTGGGGCTTGCCTATTCGGTGAATTCCCGCTTCGGATCTTACCTGTCGGGGGGGGTTTTCCGGGCGTATATTTTGACAGGTTACAACCAGAAAGAAAAAGCCAGGCTTGCCCTGATGGAAGAAGTGGATCGCCTGCGCACCAGGCTGGTTTCATATGATGAGCTGGTGAGGGCCAAACGTTATCATCTGGGGCTTTTTGATATTGACCTGCAGGATAACCGATCCATCGCTTCCCGGATTGCCAGGGATGAACTGTTAGGTCTGGGCTATGATTTTATCGACAGCTATGACGAAAAGATAAAACGGGTGACCCGGCAGAAGGTAAAGCGGGCGGCGGAGAAATATCTGAAACCCCAGAGTTATGCTATTGGTCTTCTGACTCCAGCAACTTTCCCAAAAACTCTTCAATAATCGGACGGTAACGGGGATCCATGAGGATCTGTCTTTTGATGACATTGTTCATCTGGCGGTATTCGGGCTTGTTTTTAATTTTGCTTCCATACTCCCGGGTCAGGGCTGAATCCACCAGCCTTTCGGCAGCTTCTTCCATGAAGTTTTCAGAGTTCACATCCAGGGATCCAATTTCCCGCTTGGCATCGGCCATGAAGGCTTCTTTCTTTTTTTCCGGCAGTTTCTGTGTCTGCTCAGAAAACAGAACAGAATCCCCCTGGCTGGCCTCTGAAGGTTCTTCCTCCTGGCGGGTTTCCTTGAGTTTCTTTTTTGTTTCTGCGGCAATTTCTGCCGACATGGGTGGATGAAATCCCCCCACATGCATTGGATCGATGTGACCCATCCTGATCCTCCTGTGGATTGTATGTTATTGTCTTTTCTTTGTGATCGACAAATCCCCTTTTATTTTCAATCTTTTATGGCGGGAAGTAAAGTCTTTATGAAAAATTAATATTAATTTCCAAGTTAAATATTACGGCCCTGGCGAATATAACAAGTGAAAGTCCGGGGCCGGGAATATTTTTACATGGTTTTTGTAAGCATCTGTAGAGAAGGACAAATGAATGTAATTTTGTTACTGTTACAGCTCCAGATGTTTGGAAAGGTTAACATTTTGACCAGGATATTTAACATAAAATTTACACTTGAAAAAAAACCTCGAAGATTGTTAACATTTTCGGGGTTCCGGCAGATAATGTTAACAAAAAATTAACATGTTGCTAATATTATTTTAATAATCGTTATGTATCATTAATTATAGGAAAGCGGGGCAACAGCTTTTATCGGTTTTTTCCGCTGTTGTTCTCCCAGATGACCAGCAGGTCTTCAAAAGAACTGCCAAGGAGGGATTCCCTGATGGACATGATGAACTGGTGGAAATGTATGGAAAACGCCCTGGATGCTGCAGCCTTGCGGCAACAGGTGATAGCCGACAACATCGCCAATGCTGATTCACCCAATTTCACGGCTCAGCGCGTAGCCTTCGAGGAAGAAATGCAGAGAGTGGCCACCAACAAGGGTGATGACGATTTGAGCATCATGCCGGTGAGTCTTGACGGCGCCGACGACATGAAGATCGGCGGTGGCGGTCTTGGCTGGCGGGGAGTCCGCCCGAAGATGGTGAACTCAGGAGAGAAGGTTGACATCAACCAGGAGATGGTGAATCTGACAAAGAACCAGATTTACTACAACATGGTTTCCGACAAGATCGGCGGAATGATGAAGGGTCTTATCGGGATTGTTGACCAGTTGCAGAGATGATGTTTTAATAATTTTTTATAAATTTTCAGGATAAAAAAAGGAGGTAAATCCGTGAGCAATTTTTTCAAATCACTGGATATCGCAGCCAGCGGGATGACAGCCCAGAGATTTCAGATGGACATCATAGCCAGCAATATTTCCAACGCCAACACGGTGAACCAGGTATCGGGAGAGCCTTACCGCAGAAAGTTCGCCATGTTCGAGCCCAAGGAGCAGGATCACAAGTTTGCCCTGCCGGTGGGCACTTTCGACGAGCCGGACATGGATTCTCCCTCGGGCACCGGCGTAAGGCTGGCGGGAGTGATGGAGGACACCTCCGAGGATGCTTTCAAGTTTGTCTATGACCCCACCAACCCCACTGCGGAAAAAGAAGGTAAGTGGAAGGGATATGTCAAGCAGCCCAATATCAATGTAATTCAGGAGATGACCAGCCTCATAGCTGCATCTCGTGCATACGAGGCCAATGCCACCCTGGTGCAGGCTGCCAAGCAGATGGCCCAGAAGGGTGCCAGTATCGGAGCCTGAGGCCCCTGAAATATAATTGTTAAAATCAGAAGGAGGAAGTCAAATGCAGCCCTTTTCACCGATCAAGGGTATATCTCAACAGATAGCGCCTGTCAATGTCGGGGCAGACAAGAAGAAAACCGAGGGTGACAAATATTCATTCAACAATATTATCATGGGACATATCAAAACCACCAGCGATGTTCTGCACCAGTCCATTGATGACAAGGACAAGATGGTTCGAGGCGAGCTGAAGAACCCTCATCAGGCGGCAATTTCCGGTATGAAAGCTGGTGTTATGTTGCGACTGACAACTAATATAATGTCTAAGATTTCCTCCGCATGTACCACGCTGTTCCAGATGCAGATTTAATCTCAGGGGCAGTTCCTAACGTTAAAATTTTGAAAAGAGAGGTGTAAGCCTTATGCCAACAGGGATGCAAACAGGAAGAAGAACTGGTTCCGTGCCCATGAGAACTGGAGCGGCACCGGCTGGAGGAGCTGGCGGCTTGGGTGGGATCACTAAAAAATGGAACGATTTGGACCAGAAATTGAAGACCATCATTATGGTGGCCGGCGCGGTCCTTATCATCGGCATCATTGTGGCAAATGCTGCTGTTTCCGCCAACAGGCCTGTTCCTCTTTTCGCATCCAGCATTGACCCCACCGACGCGGCAGAGATTCAGCAGAAGCTGGCCCTGTGGGGAATACCATATCAGATAGAGGCTGGAGGAACCAATGTTCTGGTCCCGCCGGACATGAAGCACCGGGCTCTTCTGAACCTGGCCCAGGCTGGTTTACCCCGTCGTCCTGTAGTGGGAACTGCCAGTGTTCTGATTTCCAAGGATCAGGGTATGGTGCCTGACACCCAGGAAGACAAGAACCGCAAGATGGTCCTGGCCCTGGAAGGGGATATGACCATGGCGATTCGCCAGATTGACGGAGTAGCTGACGCTTATGTGAAGATAGTCCCCAAGCCTGAGAATGCCTGGGGCGAGGATCAGGCTGCTGCCACTGCGGCGATTATGTTGAGGTTTTATCCTGGGGCTCAGCTTTCCAGGGCGCAGATTGAGGGTGTTGTCCACCTGGTTTCATCATCGGTGGCGGGAATGGATCCGGCCAATGTAAAGGTGATGGACACCAACGGCAAGATTCTCAACAAGAAGCTGGGCGGTGATTCAGTTGCTACCGAGGACGGCGAATATACCGATACTTACACCGCCAGAACCCAGAAGGTTGAAAAAGATCTTCAGCAGAAGGTTCAGTCGGCTCTGGATCGTTTCCTGGGGCCCAACCGTTCAGAGGTTGCTGTCACCGTGGAGATGGATTTCTCCCAGGTGGAGCAGAAAATGACCACCCATGGCGGGCCTACCAACCTTTCCGGAAGTGTAGTCACCGGCAAGTCCGAGGACATTGAAACTTTCAACCAGGGAAGAGGCGGCGGTCAGGAAGGCATCACCGAGCTTTCAGGAGCCGGCGACGACAAGAGCGATTACGAGAAGAAACGGATAACTGTCCGTTACAAACACGACGAGAAAGAAATCCGCCGGGTGGATGTGGCTCCCCGGATCAAGCGGATATCCTGCTCGGTAATGGTTGACGGTGTAAAGGATCCCGAGATGATTGCCAAGCTGAAGGATTTCGTCGAGAAGGCAGTGGGATTTGATCCCTCCAGAGGCGATGAGGTGGCGGTGGTCCCCTTCCCCATGTCCCATACGGACATGCTCCGGGAGATGACAAACCGTCAGAGCGGAATGCCCGGAATGGCCCCCGGTGATCCGGCTCAAGCCCAGTCAGGCAATGCAATGCCCGCCTGGATGCCCGTGGCCCTGGCCATACCCATAGTGCTGCTGGTTCTGCTCATTGCGGTGTTCTATATGAAGCAGAAGAACGTCCAGAAGGAGAAACAGCGTCTTGTCCTTACTTCCGGCCCTGGTGCCACCGTCAGCGACATATCGGATCTTCTGGCGGACAAGGAAGGCAAGGTGACTCCGCCTCCGGCCACCAAGGTGAACACCAGCGATCAGCTGGAAAAACTGGCCAAGGAAAAGCCCACCAAGGTTGCGGAGCTTCTCAAGAGCACATGGCTTGCTGACAGATAAGCAATAATGACAGGAGATAACCCGCGGGAGCTGATAGATTTTCTGCACCCGCGGGTTTTTTAAAAAGATTGGAAGGTGAATGTCATAAACAGTCCCGGCAATCTCTCTACAAGACAAAAAGCAGCGATACTGCTCATTTCCCTTCCGCCGGAGGTATCGGCTCAGGTTTTTCGGGAATTCGGGCCCGAAGAGGTCCAGGCCATATCTATGGAAATTTCCAAATTACCCCAGATATCTCCCGAGGTCCGGGCGCAGGTGGTTGAGGAGTTTATGCATTCCTCAACCATTGATGTGCTAAAAGGGCCCGGCATAGGCGGTGGCGGAGGTGGCGGCGGAGAACCCATAAACGCTGCCGCAGCCCTGGTGGGGGCCACTTCCCCGGATCCTTCCACCCGATCCATGTCCGGTGGCGGACAGGGATCCCGTCCCATGGAGTTTCTGCGGAAGGTTGACCCCAAACAGCTTCTGGCCATCATCCGAAAGGAGCATCCCCAGACCATAGCCCTGGTATTGAGTCATCTTCAGGCATCCCAGGCATCCGCTGTGCTGGGGGAGTTAGCGCCGGTCCTCCAGACCGATGTTGCCACAAGGCTGGCGGAGATGGGAAAAGTTTCCAGAGAGATTATTCAGGAGGTGGAAAGGGTCCTGGAGAACCGACTCTTTGCAGTGATTGAAGGGGATTATCAGCAGTCCGAGGGCCGGGAAGTCCTGGTGGATATATTGAGCCATGCGGATCGTACCCTGGAAGACGGCATCATGAAGGGTCTTACCCAGAAGAAGCCCCATCTTGCCAGCGACATCAAAGACAAACTGTGCGACTTTGAGGATCTCAACTCCATCGACGATCAGTCCCTCCAACAGGTACTCCGCCTCACCGACATCCGGGATCTGGTGCTGGCCCTGCGGGGAGCCAACAAGGAGTTGACCGACCGGATATACAACGCCTTCAGTCCTGAAATGGCCAAGGCCCTGCGGGAAGAAGGAGAAGCCCTGGGACAGGTCCCATGGGAAGAGGTGAAAGCAGCTCAACAGCAGATCCGCAATATTCTCCGGGGGCTGGTGACCCTGGGGAAGGTTCGTTTCATGCGGTAAAGGCGGGAGAGTCGCCCTGACAGGTCGATGACCGTAACCAGAATGCAAAATATTATTGACAGGTGGAAAAAGATTGGCACTGATTAAGGGACCAAGGTACCGTTCTCCCGATGGAGAGCCGGACCCCAAGAAGGACAAGTCCCAGGAAGAACCCCAGCGCAGAGGAGGACTGATAAAAGGCAAGTCCATGTCGGGCAAGTTCCTGTCGGATTCCCCTCTTCCTTCAGAGTATTCCGGCGGAAACGCCCAGTCGGTGAGGCGAAGGGTTGCCGGCGGGAAGCTTCTGAAGGCCAAATGGGCTTCCATCGTACAGCAGGATCCGGATGCCGATCATGCTCCCAAAGCCCGAGAAACTGCCATATTAAAAAGTACCGATTTTCAGCCTGCATCTTTTGTTTCCCAGGATGACGGTGAGGGAGCCCAGGGAACTCCCCGGAATGTGGTGATGGTTCCCACCAGTGCATCCGGGAAAAAGACTATGACCACCAGTGAGGCTGACGACGATTTTTCTGTGGAACAGCCCCCCATGGAATCCAATGTGGATGTGGAGGCCATAGTCGCCGAAGCGGAACAGAAGGGCCGGGAAAAGGCAGCAAAGATAATAGAACATGCCCAGGAAGAGGCCAAGAAGCTCATAGACCAGGCGAAGATTTACGGTGAAACTGCCAAGGAAGAAGCCCGCAAGGAAGGGCTTATCCAGGGGAAGGAAGACGGCTACCGGGAAGGATTGGCCCAGTTTACCGCCATGATGGACGAGGCCAAGCGGCTTTTTGCCCAGATGGTCAACGAACGGCGGAAGATGTTTGAAAAGATTGAACCGGAGCTTGCCCGGCTTTCCCTGGAGATTGCAAAGAAGGTTATCGGCCAGGAAATCCGGACAAACCACGACGCGGTAATCAGCGTGGTGCGCCAGGCCCTTTCCCGGATGAAAAGCCGGGAGCAGGTGGTTATAAAGGTAAACCCCAAGGACCTGGAACATGTTGAAAATAATCGGCAGGTGTTTGCAGCGATGGTTGAGGGGATCAAGGACCTTGAAATCACTGCAGATCCCAGAGTTGGCGAGGGAGGTTGCCTGATCCAGACCAACCTTGGAAGCACCGATGCCCGGCTGGAAACTCAGCTGGAGGTTGTCAGACTGGCTTTTGACAGGATGGAAACGGGAGAAGTATAAGGTGTGGTGTGATAAGTAATGGATTTGCAGGTGGGGCCTCCCCCGGAAATATCTTTTGAGCATTACCGCCAGAGCCTTTCATACCTGGACACCATCAAGACCCATGGACAGGTGACCCAGGTGGTGGGCCTGCTCATCGAGTCTGAAGGGCCTGCGGTGAAGGTGGGAGAGCTTTGCTATATCTACACCAAGGACAGCCCCCTTCCTACAAAGGCCGAGGTGGTTGGGTTCAAGAGAAACAAAGTCCTCCTGATGCCCCTGGGAGAGATGAGCGGTATTGCCCCGGGATGCGAGGTGCAGGCATCGGGGAAACCCCTGATGGTAAAGGTGGGAGAATGCCTCCGGGGCAGGGTTCTTTCAGGGCTGGGAATACCCATCGATGGCAAGGGGCCTCTTGATAGCGAGGATGAATACCCCATCTACAACGATCCTCCCAACCCCATCACAAGGCCTCGTATTACAAAAGTTATGCCTCTGGGGGTCCGGGCCATCGACGGGCTTCTGACCTTTGGAAAGGGCCAGCGGGTGGGCATCTTTGCAGGATCCGGCGTGGGAAAATCCACCACGTTATCCATGATTGCCCGTTATGCCAAGGCTGATATAAACGTTCTGGCCCTTATCGGTGAACGGGGCCGTGAGCTTCGGGACTTTCTGGAACGGGACCTGGGAGAGGAAGGATTGAAACGTTCAGTGGTGGTGGTGGCCACATCGGACCAGCCGGCCCTGGTGCGTCTGAAGGGAGCCTACACCGGCACTGCCGTTGCAGAATATTTCCGGGATCAGGGTTATGATGTGATGCTGATGATGGACTCGGTGACCCGTTTTGCAATGGCCCAGCGGGAAGTGGGACTGGCAGTGGGAGAGCCTCCTGCCACCAAGGGTTACACTCCTTCCTGTTTTGCTCTTCTGCCCAAGCTGATGGAGCGTTCCGGCACATCCCAAAGCGGATCCATCACTGCCATTTACACGGTTCTGGTGGAAGGGGACGATATGAACGAACCCATCGCCGACACCACCAGGGGAATTCTGGACGGCCATATCGAGCTTTCCCGAAAGATTGCCGCCAGGAACCATTACCCGGCCATCTCGGCCCTCACCTCGGTGAGCCGGCTTTTTACCGAGGTTGCCGACAAGGGCCATCAGTTTTCTGCAGGGATAATGCGGGAAGTGATGGCAACCTATGAGAAAAACGAAGACCTCATCAACATCGGCGCATATCAGCGGGGATCATCCCAGAAGGTGGACTATGCCATCGACAAGATTGACGAGGTGAACAATTTTTTGAAACAGGGGATTTTCGAGGAATCCTCCTTTGAAACCACGGTGAATTATTTAAAGAGCATCTTTCCTCCTCCTGATGATGCAGTGCCCCAGGCGGAGGAAGAAGAGTAAAATCGACTGGCAAAACAACCGGAGAACCGGTGATTGAAAGAAGGGGTAAATGGCGCAGAAGTCCTTCAAATTCAGGATGCAGACAATCCTGGATCACAAGCTTGACCTGGAGGAGAAGGAAAAGGAAAAATTAGGAAAGATCCTCGCTGAGCTGGAGCGAGCCCGTCAATACAAGGCGATGCTTCAGCAGAAGCGTGCCCAGGCCAGCCAGGAACTCAAGGACAAGCAGAAGGCGGGAGGCATAAATGTAAACGAACTGCGCTTTTACACTTATTATCTTAAAAAACTTGATAATGACATAGTGGAGGCGACTCTGGCCATTGAACAGCTGAAGGCCCGGGAGAGGGAACAGCGACAGGCATTGCTGATGGCGGCCATGGAGAGGAAAAAATACGAGAAGATCAAGGAAAAACACAAGGAAGAATTTGATGCGGAGCAGGCGGAGATTGAACGGAAGCTCATCGATGAGTTGGCCACCATCAAGTTTGCCCGCAGGATCCAGGAAGACCAGGCCCAGCAGGAGGCCTTTGAACGGGGAGAGATATCCGGGGAAGACCTGTAGGAAGAGCCTGGGGAGAATCTAATACCATAGGAAAGGGAGGAATTGCAATGTCGTTTTTTAACCGCATCAATTCCATCAAGCTGAGGATGCAGCAGATTCAGTCGAAATTCGGCTCGAGTCCCATTAACAATCTGTCGGGGTTCAGGCCCGCAGGGTTCAATCCGGGGACAGCCGGCACTGTCATGCCCGGCTCCGGGGTAACCTTTGAAAAACTTCTGGCCACCAAGATGGAAGAAACCCAAAAAAATCCCGGGGGTACATCACCGGGGAATGCCGATGCCGTGGGGAGCTGGGGCAAGAGTATCGTCGAAAGGGCCCAGGGCTACAAAGATGTTATTCAGGAAGCCTGCAAGAAGTACGGGGTGGACGAAAAGCTGGTGATGGCCATAATCCACCAGGAATCAGGATACAACCCCAACGCCACATCGCCGGTGGGGGCTATGGGAATGATGCAGCTGATGCCGGGAACCGCCAAGGAACTGGGGGTAAAAAACGCCTATGATCCCAAGGAAAACATTATGGGCGGAGTCAAGTATATCAAGGAACAGCTGGAACGTTTCGGCGGCGACAAGCAGAAGGCCCTGGCGGCTTATAATGCAGGCCCCGGCGCAGTGTCCAGATTCGGGGGGATTCCTCCCTATGCTGAAACCCAGAACTATGTAAAATCCATCATGTCCATGTATAAATCCCTGGGAGGGGCATGATTTTCTGACAATATTAATTGAACTACATTCAAGGAGGGGCATATTTGATGGACGGTAATATTTTGGCATCCATAGTGGGAAGCACAAATCCTGCGGTGCAGAGTCAAAACCGGGAGGGGGATAAACCCCAGCCCAAAAACATTGATCACGAGATGGCCCGGAAGTTCGCCAAACTCCTGGACGTGGAGGAAAAAAACCTGGCAAAGAAGGATGAAACAAAGCCGGAAAATGATGTGGGCAAAAAGGTGATTGAAAAGGAAGTCCCCCAGGAAGAGGAAAACCCGAAAGAGTGCCAGCAGAAATCCCGGGAGCGGTTAATCAAGATGTCGCCCCTTCTCAATTACCTTTACAATTTGATGTATAAGGATCCTAACGCTCTTAGCGGTGTGGAGAAGAGGATGGCGGGGCTGGACAAGATGGCCATACACAACCAGTATGATGTTCAGTACAACCAGCTCAAGCAGATGCTTTCCCAGCGGGGCATGAAGCTGTCGGATCTCAACTTTGTCCAGATGTCCAAGCTGGCCCAGACCAAGACCACCTCCCAGGTGAATGCTTATCTGGATCAGTTGGCAAAGGAGATGAAGACCAAGGGTTCCGACAAGGACGGCCTGAAAAATCTGGTGGAGAAGGGCAAGGAAGCCCAGGCCCGCCGTGCCGAGGGCAAGACCGCCCGGGATGTTCAAAGAGAAAATGCCCAGAACCTCAAGGAAGCCATGGGAGAGCACAAGGCATCCCAGGCGGATAAATCCCAGGAGCTTTTCAACCGGAAGGAAGCCATGAACCAGATCATAAGCAAGATTGACATCCGGAATCTCAACGAGCAGACAGACATGGTAATGAAGCTCAATCCGGAATATCTCGGCGAACTCAAGCTGATGATAAACATGAAGGATGACCGTCTGGCGGCCCGTTTTGAAACCACTTCCAAAGAGGTGCAACAGCTTATATCTGAAAGCATGGACGAGCTGACAGCCCTGTTCAAGAGAAAGGGCCTGAAGATTGCCGATGCCCGGGTAAGCCTGGTGGATGCAATTTCCTGATTTTTTAACAAGTTGTTAACAATTTATTAAAAAGGCTTTAAAAACTGTGTGTTATAATGGAACCAGGCAGGAAGCCTTCATGGATGCCTGTTTTTTAAGGGAACAAACGAATGTTTTTAGCAACGGTGAGGTATGAGGAGGTAATATACCGATGTTTGATATGAACCACCAGGCCAATTCAATCCAGTACAGCCAGATGCGGTTGAATTCCAACTTTGACAATCTTTCCAACCAGTTCACTCCAGGCTACAAAGAGGAACAGGCAAATTTCCACAGCATGGTGACGGGTCAGGGAGGCCGGGGGCCTATGGTCAAGTCCACGGGGATTGTCTTTGAGCAGGGGCAAATCGTAAAGACGGCCAATCCCACGGATCTTGCGGTGGAAGGCAATGGTTTCATGGTTGTCAATGACGGTATCCGCAATCATTTTACCAGGGACGGCCGATTCACATTCCAGAACGGTCAGCTGGTCAATGTCAACGGCAACAAGGTCATGGGTTATCAGTTGGATGACCAGGGGAATGTCAGCTCGGAGCTTCAGCCCATTTCTCTGACCTTTGATCCCCAGTCCAAGCTTTACGGCGGTAAATATACCAGCTATCATTTTGATAATTCCGGCAAGCTCTATGGCGAGAGAACCACCGTGGATCCCCTCACGGGAAATGCAGTGTCGGTATCGGTCCCTCTTTTCCAGGCGGGCCTTGCGGCCTTTGCCAATCCTTCGGGGCTTTCCAAGTCCAGCAACACTTCTTTTGTAGAATCTGACAACTCCGGGCCGCCGGTTATCGGCACCGCGGGTCAGGGAGCTCTGGGGAGGGTTCATCCCGGCTCCCTTGAGATGTCCACCGTTGACTTTGCCAGGCAATCTGCAGCCATCGGTATGACAAAGCAGAACTATCAGGCCAACTTTGCTTCTTTCCAGGCCATGGATGCCATGAGGAAACAGGCTCTGGGCCTTATCCGATAAGAATAGTTTTTCGGAGGGACAACCTTTGAGAACTTGATGAAAAAATGCAGGCCGGGCCTCTGGTTCGGTCTGTTCCTTATGAAAGGGGGGATGCCGGGAGTCCATTCCTTTGTTATGGCAGGCGAAAGGATTTATCCAGTCCCATCCTCAATGAAATAACAAAGGAAATTCTACTGTAAAGTGGAATGTTAGACAACAATCACAGGAAGTTTACTTCCCCGAATGGGAGGATTGTCTTTGGACTCCGACAACTTGGACTCTGCGCAGGACCAGAAACGGAAGGTTTTGCGGAAGCTGCCCCCTGCCGGCAGTCGTGCTGGTGGTATAGGGGGAAAGGCTCCCGCAAAGGGTGCCGGGCTTTTTCGTCCCCGGAGCATAAAAAGCTCCGGCAAAAAGTCCTATCCTCGCCGTCCTCCCCGGGAAGACATCTCGGGTGATTCGGATTTTGGAGCAAAAACTGCCAGCATGCCTCCCCTGGATTTGCCGGAGCAGGCTCCGTCATCTCCTGCAAAACGGCCTGTGGCAAATGTGGCAAGACCCCCGATGCCGCCGGGAAACTTCACTCCCGCCCGGCCTGAGCCTCAGGAGAAGCATCGTGCTGACGCTCCACCCAGAGCTCCCCGGCAGGCTCCTGCAAGACCGGCACCACGACAACAGCAGAAACGACCCCAGGCACCACCACCGCAGGCCTACCGGCAACAGCAACAGCAAAAAGGCCTGCAGATACAACAGCCGCCATCCCAGCGGGGAGGAGGTTATCCTCCAAGGCACCAGGGAGGTTACCATCACGCCGATGGTGGACTCCGGGCTGCTCCCCGGCAGGAGATGCGGGAAGAAGCTGTGCGTCGCAAGGCACAGCCTTATGACTGGGGTAAAACCCAGAAGTTCTCTCAGGATCAGCGCAAATTCCTGGAGCGGGTTTTCAAGCAGTTTTCCGACTACCTTACCACCAAGCTGGCTCCTCTTCTCCAGGCCAGGGTGGATGTGGAATATGAAGAGGCCAATCTCCGGCCTTACGGATCTTTTCTGCAGGGGCTGTATGAGCCGATAACTCTGGTGCTTCTCAGGATTGATCCTCAGTTCAAGGGGCTGATGGTGATTGATTTTCCCCTCAGCTTTGCCCTTATCGATCGCTGTCTTGGGGGCAGAGGTCAGCCCATCGAGGAAGTTCGATATTTTACTGAAATCGAGGTTGCGGTTCTGGAGCGGGTGGTGATGCGTTTTACCGAGAGTTACCAGGAATCCTGGAGCGAGGTCAAGGAGATCAAGCCCCAATACCTGGAAATGCAGTTCAATCCCCAGACGGTTCATATAATGAAACCCAGTGACCCGGTGGTGTGCATATCCTTCGGGGTCAAGGTGGGTCAGGCTCAGGGGCCGGTTTATATCATCCTGCCCTTCGAATACCTGCAGACTATTCTGCCCAAGGCCAATTTCGAGGAGTTCATGCTTACCCGGTCCTCCTCCAGCCAGGTTTCCCCATCGGTGGCTCCATTGTTTGCCAAGAATCTGGAACAGGCAAAGGTTCCCGTGTCGGTGGAGTTAGGTTCCACGGAGCTGTTGTTTTCTGAGCTGGCGGTGCTGGAGGTGGGGGATTTCATCAAACTGGATCAGGAGATAACCAAGCCCTTGCGGGTCAAGGTGAACGAACGGTTCAAGTTTTTTGGACGACCGGGAATCAGTGAAAACAAGCTGTCTGTTCAAATAACTAAGGTTTTGCAAGAAGGAGAGGACGACTTGGATGTATGATGACGACTACGGACCCTCTGATGCCCCTGCGGTGAGGGGTGTGCAGTTCAGCCCCATCGAGGGTGCCGACATGGAAGGAGCTTCCATATCCCCCAGCAGTATTGATCTTCTCAAGGATGTTCCCCTGACGGTATCCGCGGAGCTCGGCAGGACCAAGATGTTGGTGAAGGACATACTGCGCATCAATGTGGGTTCGGTGATTGAGCTTGACAAGGAAACTGGAGAACCCCTGGACCTGATGGTCAACAACAAACTGATTGCCCGGGGTGAAGTGGTGGAAATCGATGGAAACTTCGGGATCCGGGTAACGGAGATCCCCGGCAGGCATTAGTCTGGTGATATGTATTGTTATTCTCTGACAGCACTATAATTCAGGAGAAATGGACAGCCCGGTGGCTGATCCTGCTTTTGCTGATTCTGTCTGCCACTTTGGTAGCCTCTGCCGGTGAACCCCGGCAGGTGATCAGGTCGGTGCAGGAGCTGAAAAGCTCACCGGCTCCCGACACAAATCCCGCCTTGGAGGGTTCTTCTGAAACCCCCGGCCTGACATCGTCGGAGGAGTCTGAACCCCCTCAGGAGGAAAAACCTGATATTGACATCGGTTTCGGGGTTAAGGGTGTTGATGACAGCAAGGCCCATGACCGCGGGCCGGCAGGTTTTTTGGGATCTGGCGATAAACCCCCTGGAATGTGGGATTCCGATGCTGGATGGGAAATGGATCCTGAACGGGGAAGACCCAAGATCAATTTGCCCCTTACCATAGGTTCCCTGCTGGTGGTGCTGTTGGTGGCCTATGGCGCTCTGAAGATATATTCTCTTTACACCGGGGTTGACACTGCGGGAATTTGCAGACCCCGGGGGAAGCTCCTGAATATTAGGGAAAAACAGATGATAGGCCCCAATAAACAGCTATGTATTGTGGAGATGCCGGGAAAGATAGTGCTTCTGGGAATTACCGACAGCGAAATGAGGGTGCTGACCGAGATTGAGCCCGACAGGATCCCCCGGTTGGAGGATCAGCCGGAAATGGAGGAATGCCCCGACAAGGTTTCCCCTTCGTCGTATTTCATGGATGTTTTTCTCAGGCGGAATCGGCAGGGGTAAATTGAGAAGATGAAGATGATGACAAGAGGTGAACACCGGACATGACCAGATTTCTTGCCCGGAACCGGCAAAAGATAACCGCGGTTGTGCTGACGGGCATAATAGCAGGTATCCTGATTCTTCTGGCGGGAGGCGTGGCCCTGGCCCAGGAGGATCGAATACCCACCATCAGGTTGCCTGATATAACCATCGGTGAAAAGGACTCCACCGAGGGTTATGAGTATTCCAAAATACTCCACTTCATTGTGGGGCTTACGATTCTGTCCCTGGCCCCTTATATCCTGATTATGTGCACTTCATTTATCCGGGTAACTATTGTTCTGTCCTTTGTCAAGACTGCCCTGGGCACTCAGCAGGTTCCTCCCACCCAGGTGATGATGGGTCTGTCCCTTTTTATCACTTTCTATGTAATGGCCCCGGTGGGGGAACGAATGCGCCAGGAGGCCCTGGTGCCCTTATACGAAAACGAACTTAATATGGATCAGGCAGCCGGAAAGCTGATAGTCCCTCTCCGGGAGTTTCTGCTGAAGCAGACCCGGGACAAGGACCTGTTGCTTTTTGTAAAACTGGCCCGCAAGACTCCCGACGAATTCGAGAACCGCAACGAAGTCCCCCTGTTCATCCTGATGCCGGCATTCATTATAAGCGAGGTGAAGACAGCCTTCGAGATAGGGTTTGTCATATACCTGCCCTTCCTTGTGATTGATATGGTTGTGGCATCGGTACTCATGTCCATGGGTATGTTCATGCTTTCTCCCATGCAGATATCCATGCCGTTTAAACTGCTTCTGTTTGTCATGATTGACGGCTGGGGCCTGATTATCGAGAATCTGGTTAAAAGTTTCCGGATGTGACGGGAAGGATTGGAGGTGTTGATCCTTGGATGAAGCTTTTGTTATCGCTGTAACGGGACGTTGCATGTATCTAATCCTGATTTTGGCGGCGCCCATGCTTTTATCGGCTCTGGTGGTGGGTCTTTGCATCAGTATTCTGCAGGCCACAACCCAGGTGCAGGAGCAGACCCTCTCCTTCGTGCCAAAGATTGTTGCGACTTTTATGGCCCTGATTATTACCGGCAACTGGATTGCAAGCATGGTTGGAAGCTATGCAATTATGATATTCAATGCCATAGGCACTATGGGACCGAGATAATATCATGAGTACCACCGACATACTTAGTCTGGGCGAAGACAGGTTGTTCCTGTTTTTCATGTCTTTTCTCCTGTGTCTTGCCAGGACAATCGGATTTTTTGTCCAGGCTCCCATATGGGGTTCAAACCACATCAACAAGCAGGTCAAGGTGGGTCTTTCCGCCGGGGTTGCCATTGTGATATTTCCTTATATACCCATTCCCGATGCATTGCCTGGCGGGCCTTTCACCTTTATCCTGCTGGTGGCATCCCAGATTACTGTGGGTCTTGTCATCGGTTTTGTTGCCTTTATTCCCATGGCCATGGCCCAGTTTGGCGGTGAGCTGATGGATATCCAGATGGGTCTGTCTTCCGCGGCGGCCAATGATCCATCATCCAAAGGAACCATCAACCTTATCCGCCGTCTGAAGTTTTACATTGCCATGATTGTTTACCTGATATTAAACGGTCATCATGTCCTGCTGGATGCGATTGCCAGATCCTTTGAGATTGTCCCCTTGACGGGAGTGCGATTTTCATCTATTCTAATAACAGAGCTTATTCGAATCACCAGCGAATTATTGTATGTGGGGGTTCAGATCGGCCTGCCGGTTCTGGGTGCTTTATTTATGATTCAAATAGCCCTGGGGATTATGGCCAAGGTGGCCCCCCAGATGAATGTATTTATGCTGTCATTCCCATTGAACATACTGATGGGGCTGACAATACTGGTATCTTCGATTCCTCTGTTTGTTGCAAGGTTGAAACCCCTGTTTTCCCGGAATTTCAACGATGTGGTGACTGCCATCAGGATGATAGTTCCCTGAGGACTTTCGGGTAGCAAAATATTTTCTTTTGGGCTTCTGGCCCGTCACCGGGGAGGTGAGGCTCTGTGGGAAAGGAAGATTCTGATAAAACTGAAGAGCCAACTGAACATAAGCTTCAGGAGGCGCGCAAAAAAGGCCAGGTTTTTAAAAGCCAGGATATTATTTCCACGGTCATGCTTTTTGTTGGTTGCAGTATGCTCTATACCTTAAGACATTGGCTTTTGAAGACTGTTTCCGGGTTCATGCACTGGAGTTTTAATCTCATCAACGCCGACATCAACATCCGGGAGCGGAGTATGCTCAAGGATGGTCTTGTGGTGGTAATAACTTATTTCAAGATTATGGCCCCCATGTTCCTGGCGGGGATGGTTGTGGCTCTGGTCATCAATATGGCCCAGATCAAGTTTATCTTCAGCTTCGAACCTATGAAACCCAAGCTGAGCAAGCTCAACCCCGTGGAAGGCTTCAAGCGGATATTTTCCATGAAATCCCTGGTGGAGCTGATCAAACAGATGGCCAAACTCGGGGTCGTCACCTGGGTTGTGGTGAAAGTTGTTCAGAACCAGATTATGTCCTTGAGAAATGCGGTTTTCTGGTCCATCCCCGAAACCATATCCCTGATCCGCCAGATGGCGGTGAGGGTGGTTTCTTATGTTCTGGCAGCAATGGTGGCCATTTCCATCCTGGATTATATTTTCCAGAAGAAACAATATATGAAACAGATGAAAATGTCTATTAAGGAACTCAAGGACGAATACAAGGATACCGAGGGAAATCCCCAGGTAAAGGGAAAAATGCGCCAGCTCATGCGACAGGGGGCTCAGTCCCGCATGATGGAAAGCGTCCCGGATTCTTCCGCGGTGGTGACAAACCCCACCCATCTGGCGGTGGCTCTCCGTTATGTGCCGGGGCAGGATGCAGCTCCCGTTGTGGTAGCCAAAGGAAAGCGGGATATTGCCATTCAGATAAAAATTGTGGCCGAGGATAACGATGTGCCCATTCTGGAAAATGTCGAGCTGGCAAGAGCCTTGTTTTCCAGTTGCAAGGTGGGGGAAACCATACCCGTTGATATGTACAAGGCGACGGCAGAAGTTCTGGCTTATGTTTTCCGATTGAAAAAGAAAAGGGAGATGATGCGGAAGCGTCGTTTTATGCAGGGCAGGAGCGGTGCCTTTGCGGGGCGATAATTTCCTTTTGCGGCAGGTTATTAGGCTTTTTTCTGTAATATAATTACTCATCGATGACTCGGAGGTTTTTCACCTATGGCAGTGGGCGGTGAAAGCACAAACCCCTTTGCAAAATTCTTTAAAATGAGCGAGATGGGAATCGCTATCGGCATCATTTTCGTTGTAATGATGCTGATCATTCCTATGCCTCCCAGCCTTATCGATATTCTCATCACATTGAACCTGGCCGGCGCGGTGCTGATACTTCTCATTTCTATCTATATCACCAACCCTCTTGAGTTTGCTGTTTTTCCCACAATGCTCCTGGTCACCACTCTTTTCCGACTGGCCATCAACGTGTCCACTACCCGTATGATTCTTCTTCATGGCGACAAGAAAAGCCCCACAGGAGATCCCATCGGCGCGGGGGAAGTCATTCCCGCCTTTGGCAGGGTGGTTGTTGGCGGTGACATGGTGGTGGGTCTGGTTATCTTTATCATTCTCATTGTCATTCAGCTTCTGGTTATCACCGCCGGTGCGGAACGTATTGCCCAGGTAGCTGCCCGTTTTACCCTGGACGCCATGCCCGGCAAACAGATGGCCATTGATGCAGACCTTCATTCGGGTCTTATCGATGCCGAAGGGGCCAAGGCACGCCGTCGTCAGATTGAAAAAGAAGCAGATTTTTACGGGGCCATGGACGGTGCCGGCAAGTTTGTAAAGGGCGACTCCATCGCGTCGATTGTGATCATGATAATTAATATTCTGGCGGGTATCATCATCGGCCTTGTGGTTAAAAAGGACAAGTTTGACGGTATCGGCGATGTGTTGAACACTTATGCCATTCTGTCCATCGGCGACGGTCTTTCTTCCACTCTGCCGGCGTTCCTTATTTCCACGGCCATGGGTATGGTGGTATCCCGGGCTGCATCAGAAGCAGACCTGGGAAAAGATGTGGTGAGCCAGATTACCGCCCAGCCGGGAGCGTTGAAACTGGCCGCCGGCTTCATGGGGGTTCTGGCCCTCATCTCTCCCATTGTCAAACTCCCCTGGTGGCCTTTTGCCGCTCTTTGTGTGTTGTTTTTCATGGTAGCAAAGACCATTGAAAAATCCACCGAAGAAGTCTTTATTCAGGAAGAAGATAAGCAGGAAGAAACAAAGAAAGAAGCCCGGAAAAAACCCGAAAGTGTTGTTCAACTGATGACGGTGGATCCCATATCTCTGGAAGTGGGCCGGGGGCTTCTTTCCCTGGTGGACCCCAACCAGGGAGCCAAACTTTTGGAAAGGGTCACTTCCATCCGTCGGCATATTGCCCTTGAAATGGGTCTTGTGGTTCCGGGGGTTCGGTTCAAGGACAACCTCCAGCTGAAGCCCAATGCATATGTTATCAAGATCAAGGAAATCGAGATGGCCACTGGTGAAGTGATGGTAAACCAGTTCCTGGCCATCGGCCCTGAAGACAAGCTCCGGAACCTGCGGGGAACCAAGACCGTTGACCCCACCTACGGCCTGCCGGGAGTGTGGATTTCCCCTGAACAGCGGGGGGATGCGGAACGGTTAGGGTGCATGATATTTGATCCTGTCAGTGTCATTGCAACTCAGCTTACCGAGGTCATCCGTTCCAACGCATCGGATCTCCTGGGCCGGCAGGAAGTTCAAGCTCTGGTGGACACCATCAAGAAGACCCATCCTGCGGTGGTCAAGGAGTTGATCCCCGATGCCATGCAGTTGGGGGACATCCAGAAGATATTGCAGAATCTGGTCAAGGAGAGGGTTTCCATCCGGGACCTGGTGACCATTCTGGAAACCATAGCCGACAATGTTCATGTGACCAAGGATACGGAGATCCTGACGGAATGCGTCCGAGTGGCCCTGTCCCGGGTCATCTGCCGGGATTACATGAACAACGAGGGAATCATCAACGTGATTACCCTGGATCCCCAGGTGGAACAACTCATTGCCGGCTCCATACAGCGATCCGACGCGGGTTCATTCCTGGCACTGGATCCCAATATCGGCCAGGAGATATTGACCCGCCTTGGGGATCAGGTCAACAGCCTCCAGGAACAGGGACTTCAGCCCATAGCCCTGGTAGCTCCCCAGATTCGGCCAGCTTTCAAACGTCTGACGGAAAGGTCTTTCCCCAACCTTATTGTCCTTTCGTGGAATGAAATCGCTCCCAAGGTAAATGTTAACTCTGTGGGTATGGTTTCTCTGGACTGAGAGCCTTTAAAGGGCAGGGATGATATAGACAGAAATATTTTCAGTCCTGGGGGGATATTATGAACTGGTTTGACATTCCCATGGTCATCTTGATTCTGGGTATCGCTTATGTTGGGTATCGTCGGGGTTTTCTGGGAGGCATCTTTGACATACTGGCCCTGATGGGGGGATCCCTGGGAGCATCGGCTCTTTCCGGGGGGATTGCTCAGGCCCTTTATCAGGGGGCCGGCATTGACTACCGCCTTGTTTCCATTGTTTTGTGGATCATAATTTTTGTCGCTGTATCCTGGGGAATCGTATATCTGGGAAGCCTGCTCAACGAATCGGCCCAGAAGGGGATTCCTCTTTTTCTCTGGCGGGGAATCGGCGGTATTGTGGGGCTTCTGGAGGGGTTTATTATTTTTTTTGTGGTGTTTTTAATGATGGGACAGATTGAACTTCACAGCACCGTAGTGAAGACTTTAAAGGAATCTGCTACTGTTTCCGTGGTTCAGAAGATCAATCCCGTGGCGGAACGGATGTTCCTGAAGGTGAGCAACCCCAGATCCCACCCGGGGATTGTCCAGTCTTTCCGCAAATCGGTTTTTGCCCAGAAGGATATTTAGCATTTTTTATTCCAGCCTATCCATATTATTTTATTTGAACCTTGCCCTGTGGGCCGGCATGGCTTATAATAAAGATCCAGGCTGTGGAATAAACCTTCCCAGGCTTTGTATGACATCGGGGAAACATTTTTTGGCTGGAGTTTGATAAGATGGATAAAAAAATCACCCCACCGGGCAACAATGAAGGACCCCGCCGGATGATAATTGCTGTGGCGGTTTTTTTCTTTGTTTTTGTTTTTACATATTTCGGGTCAGCTCTTTTTATCAGGGACCCCGGCATAGGCAGGACTGGAAACGACAGGGATTCCGTGGTGAGGGGGAAGACCAGGGATGGAAATGCCGGGGAGCCCTCGGGAATGCCCCCACTGGTTTCATCAGAAGAGCTGGACATGGATGAGGCCCAATGCCCTGTATGCAGAGTCATCTTTGATCGGAACCATGCGGAATACCAGCACAAGCTCAGTGGTGGAAGGCTTTTTTTCTTTGACCGGGAGAAGTGTTACCTGGAGTTTCTTGATAATCCCGGCAGATTTGTTGAAAATAAACCCCGGATCAAGATCAGGATTGAAGCAAAACCAGCTCATCCCGAAGATTCCATAATCGATGTGGACAAACTGCCTCCTCTTCCTTCGCCGTCAAAGACCCCCCCGTCGGAAAGATCAGGAGTCAAAATCGAAGATGTACCCTTGGATTTTAGTCCCGCCCCCCGACGCACCCAGCAAAATCCTCCAGAATCCCGACCGCCCAGGAAATCCCTTCCTCCGCCGGCGGATATCCCCTATGAGCCTCCGCCGGAATTCCCTCCCCCCCCGGCGATGCCTCTGCCTGACAAGAATATTGCGCCCCTGCCTTCAGGAGTGCCCACCCCTGGCATGACTCCGGGAGAAGACTCCTTTTCTCTGCCGGCTCCCGATAGTGTTCCTTTGCCAGATGGGGTCAGCCCCCCTGCATCGACCCCTGCTCCGGCACCAGGCACGCCTCCCCCGGCGGTTGATATTGAAGATTTCGAGATCCCTTCCGGGGCTTTGCCTCCTGATCGGGAATGGGAAGGAAATTAACTGCTTTATCTTTTATCCAAATATTTTTGCCGGGTTTTATATAGCCCGGTTTTTTCTTGCCGGAGGAGTTATCCTTCAGGGCTTGAAAAGACTGATCCAGACTGCCGATTATAATGACTGGCAGTTACTTTTAAATTAACTGAAGGAGCATTATCGATGGCCAAGGCTGAACAAATAAAAATGTTTCCCGAGGATCACTTGAAAACTCTCACGGAGGACCCCTCCAAACTGCAGGGGCCTTCATCACCCCGGTGGATGCGGGATATGATCCTGTATCAGGTTTACCTTCGCAATCTGGATCAAACGGGGACATTCAAATCCCTGGTAAATCGTCTTGATTCCATAAAAGAACTGGGAGCCACCGCCATCTGGCTTGCCCCCATACACCCCATAGGGCAGGCAGAAAAAAAGGGAACCCTTGGGTGCCCTTATTCCATCGCTGATTATTTTGATGTGAACCCGGAATACGGCACCAGGGAAGATTTCCGACATTTAGTGGAATCGGTTCACGAAAAAGATATGCGGATATTTATCGATTTTGTGGCAAACCATACCGCTCACGATCATGTTATGGCCAAAAGAGAACCCAGCTGGTTCTATCGGGATGCCCTGGGAAAACATACCCGCCGGCGTACCGAATGGAGCGATGTTATTGATGTGAATTACGACAACGCCGATGCCTGGGATTATATGAAAAAAGTCGCCCTCCACTGGTTGGAAGAATTTGATCTGGACGGTTACCGCTGTGATGTGGCAGGAATGGTGCCCATCGGCTTCTGGGAGGAAACAACAGCCCTCCTGCGCCGGATAAAGCCGGATTTTTATATGCTGGCGGAATGGGACGAATCCCCGCATCTTTGCTCCAGAGCCTTTAACTCCGACTACAAGGGTGACCATTACCTGCTGATGCAGGAGGTTAACCGGGGAAAACAAAATCCCCGCCAGCTGGTTGAACTCACAGCCAGAAACTACAGCCGGTATCCCTCAAACAACCTTCCCCTCAACTTCATCGAAAATCATGATCAACCCCGGGCCTGTCACGAATTCGGCGTTAAAGGATTCCGGCCATGGGCAGTGTTCATATTCACTATTCCAGGAATACCCCTGATTTATAACGGACAGGAAATTGGACAGACCCGCTACCTGTCACTGTTTGAAAAAGAACCCATCGACTGGAGCCAGGGAAATGAGGAAATCAAGAGTTTTTACCAGAACCTTGCACAAATAAGAAAGGATCATTTTGCCACCCGGGATGGACAGTTCATACCCTTAAAAAATGACAACCCCCGGCAAATCGCAACATATCAGGTTAAAACGAGTAAAGACCAGATTCTGACTGCTCTGAATCTTACCCCGAAAACCGCAACAGTTACAATCAATACCGATAAACCATACCCCCAGAACCCCAAACCCATCCTGCAGGAAGGCCTCAAACTCATCCAAAAAGAAAAACCAGAACCCGGCACCATATCAATGAAACTTGACCCATACGGCTTTGCCCTCTTTGGATAATAAAGAGCACTTTGGAAGTGCCCCCATTTTTAAAAAATGGGGAAAATATGAGTCGAGATGTTCATGATCCTTGGGATACAGCTCTCGGGCCGTTGTTAATGTGTCGGTGGGCGTTGTTAGGCGTTTTTAGGCGTTGTCAGGTTTTGTTTTCGTTTACCAAGCTCAAGATTAAA
>CAYNGH010000027.1:0-27491 GCA_964396845.1 uncultured bacterium
ACTATGATCCTGTCGGGACTTCCCCTGGCCAGGGCTTTGTTCATTCTTTACGAACAGGAAGAGGATCGTAAGCTGAAGCTGGTTCTCCAGCAAATTCTTCATGACATCCGTATCGGTTCATCCCTGTCATGGGCAGTTTCCAAACATCACAAGGTTTTCTCCAATGTTTACACCAGCATGATCCGGGTGGGAGAAGCCACCGGCGAAGTGGGAGCCATGCTCAACCGCCTTTCGGATTTTCTTGAACGGGACATCAAAGTACGTCGCCAGGCCAAGTCGGCCCTCACATATCCTGCCTTCATTTTTGGATTCTGCGTAATTATTGTGGGAGTTATCTTCATATTCATCCTGCCCAACATGATGGAGATGTTCGTGAGCATGAACATCGAGCTTCCTCTGACCACCCGCATAATGATTGAAATTGTGGACACCGTCCGGAATCCCTATGTCCAAATTGGCGTGATTCTGGCAATAATCTACTATGTGATTTATTTCCGTGACTGGGTTCGCACAGCCCATGGCAAATACGGATGGGACCGTTTGAAGCTGACAGTGCCCATCATCAAGGAGCTCAACAAGAAGTTCATCGTCAGCAACTTTGCCAGAGCCTTGGGGGTCCTGCTGTCATCGGGGGTTCCCCTCATCAAGTCCCTGGAAGTCCTGATGGAGTTTCTTGACAATGAGTATTTTAAACAGTTGGTGGTCCAGCCCACTTATGACCGTATCCGTGAAGGTCAATCCATGTCCCAGGTTCTTGCTGATGTGGGGTTTTTCCCCAATATGGCCACTCAGATGGTTGCCGTGGGGGAATCCACCGGCGAGCTTCCCACCATGTTAAACAAAATATCCAACTTTTATGATATGGAAATCGAATATGCCCTGGAATCATTCCTGTCGATGATTGAACCCTTGATGATCGGCATGATGGGTATGGTTGTGGCCTTTGTGTTGATATCGGTGTTTCTGCCCCTCTATTCCATTATCATGAAAATGGCTTGAGCCGGAGGATATGGCCTGTCACCGTTGAAAACTGCCCCGGGAGGCGAAAGCATGATGATGTCGCGGCAGAAAATCAAGGCAGAACTCAAGACCAGGGCCGATTCCATCAAGGATCAGGTCAAGGAGGTTCTGGGGGACTATTCAAGGGATGTGGATCTTTCCCACATCGCTCTTTTTACTGTGCTTTTTTCCCACGAGATGCGTCATGAACCCGACAACCCCACCTGGGCCGGCAGGGATCGTCTGGTGGTGTCAAACCTGAAAGTCATCCCATCTCTTCTGGCAGTGCTGGCAGACACCGGATATTTCAGCTGGAGGGAATTCCATGGCTTAATGCTTCGCCTGCCGAAGCTATTCGGCAACCCCCACATTGCAATGATTAATTATCCGGGGGTCGATTTTATCAGTAATTCTCCTTACATGGGGATGATTCAATCCCTGGGTTTTGCTCTTTCGGGGATCAAGAGCCGGCTGGAATACAATGTGTATCACATTCTCGACGAGAGCCGCACTCCCGCCCTTCAGGATGTTCTGATGTCTTCATCGGCCCACCGTTTGAACAACTTTACCTCCATCATTCCATACCTGGACATTCAGCAGAGATCATCGTGCATTCATTTCTGGTTTTCCATGGGGTGGCAGTTGGAGGAAGTGCGTTTTGACGATGTAAACAACCTGTTCGAAGGGTTTGCCAGGGCTTCCAGGTCCACCGCCAAGCCCCGGATTCTTTTGGGATAATCTTAATAACCAGAAGTGATGAAAAACAGCATTAAATGAATCTGCGCAACAAGATATTCATGTCATACATCTTTATGCTGATGATCCTGGTGTTCATATCATACCAGGCCATTGTCAGCATGAGCCGTCTTGACAGGATTCAAAAGGATCTCATAAACCGCAATTACGAGTCGATTTTTGCCGCCCAATCTATGTTGAAGAGCCTCGAAGGACACAAGAGCAGTGAATGGATGCTGACGGCGGGAAAATATGACGAAGCGGAAAACCTCTTCGCAGAAAGCCGCAACGAGTTTCTGAGTCTTCTGGAAGAAGCAAAATTAAAGTCCAGGGGTGATGAACAGTCGGAACTGGTGATAAAAATTGAAGAATATTACCGCCAGTATGTGGATCTTTACCAGTGGCTTGAGCGTTACTATGAAAAGAAAGACACCCAGAAGATAGAGTTCTACAGCAAGGCCATCCGCTGGCAACAAGATAAACTGCGCCAGGGTATTCTGGCTCTGCTGGAACAGAACCGCCGGGAGATGAACAGGCTAAGCCGTCAATCGGAAAGGTTCTCGGAGCAATATATCAGCTCTATGATTCTCTTTTCTTTTATTGGCGTTCTTCTGGCCCTGGGGATGAGTTTCTGGCTCACCAATATCATAGTGGGGCCCATCGAGAGCCTCACCGGGGCAGTTACCCAGATCCGCCGGGGAAACCTGGATATAACTGTCAAAACAGGGCAAGGTGGAGAAATCGGCATTCTGGCCACCGAGTTCAACAAGATGACAGAACGACTCAAGGATTATCAGAAGGTCAACCTGGAAAAACTCCTGGAAGAAAAGAAACGAACCGAGGCAATTCTTCGATCTGTGGGGGACTGCATGATAGTCATTGATCCCGATTATCGTATAATCATGGTCAACCCCTCTGCAGAAAAAATCTTCTACCTGATCCCTGGAATCAGCCACGGTCAGGAGTTCCAGACGATATTCAAAAGCGAGGAATTATTCAACACTATCAGGAATTCCATCGAGAAGGATCCAGAAACCCCGACCCAGTCACCGCCGCCCTTTGAATGGGAATACAACCGGACCCGGAAGTTCTTCCAGGTGAAGGTATTCCCCGTGGAAAAAGAAGACGGCGCCCGGATTGCATATGTGATTCTTCTGGAAGACATAACCAAGCTCAAGGAGCTGGATCGCCTGAAATCCGACTTTATTTCCATTGCCAGTCATGAATTGCGCACTCCCCTGACATCCATCATCATGAGCCTCGGAATGGTGGCCGATGGAAGCGCCGGGGAACTGAACAGGGATCAGAAGGAACTGCTGGATGCCGCTTTTGAAGATGCGGAAAGGATGCGTCACATGATGACCAACCTGTTGGACATATCCCGCATTGAAACCGGTCGCATCGAAATGCACCTTGCCCCGACTGCTCCCAGGAAAATGAGCGATGACATCATCAGCTCCTTCCGGCTCCAGGCCCAGGAAAAGAAAGTAGCTCTCAATAACAAAGTTCCAGAAAACCTCCCCAGGGTTATGGTAGATTACAACCGGATTCTTCAGGTGCTGGGAAACCTGGTGAGCAATGCCCTGCGATATACCCCCGAGGAAGGTTCCATCACCATCTCGGCATCTCTGGAAGATGACAAAGTACATTTTGTTGTGGAGGATACAGGTGTCGGGATTCCCCAGGAATATCTGAAGCAGATTTTCCGCAAGTTTGTCCAGGTGGCCCAGGATCCCAACCCCGGAGGCGCAGGACTGGGGCTGGCTCTGTGTCACGAGATAATCAAAGCCCACGGGGGTGATATATATGTGGAGAGCAAGGCCGGAGCCGGATCCCGGTTTCATTTCACCCTGCCTGTGACTGATGATGAAGTCCCGGGGAAGGATTAATCATTCCTCTGTTCAATAATCCCACCTCCGGTTTCTTACGGAGATAACGGAATAACCGGCAAACGAGGTAACTATATGAGTATGGGTAAAGCACTGATAATCGATGATGAAAAAAATATTCGCCTCACCCTGTCCAAATGCCTGAAATTTATTGACATAGATGTTGAAGAAGCAATAAACGGCGAAGAAGGGGTTCGAAAAATCGCCGCCGGCGTTGAGCCTGACATAATTTTTCTGGATCTGAAGATGCAGGGGATGGACGGAGTGGAAACCCTTCGTCACATTCGAGAAATAAACAAAACCGTGCCAGTGGTCATCGTCACAGCTCATGGCACTGTGGATTCCGCTGTTGAAGCCATGAAGCTGGGAGCTGCGGACTTCATGCAGAAGCCTTTCACTCCCCAGGAGATTCAGGATATTGTCCGGGAAGTGCTGGACCGCAGGAACCTCCAGCAGGAAGAGCTGGACACCGGCCAGGCTCACCTGCAGTATGCCAAGCAGTTGATAAGCAGCAAGGATTATGACGGGGCCATCGAACAGCTCAAGAAAGCCATCGGCCTTGAACCCCTGGGAGCGGAACCTCACAATATCATCGGGGCCATCATGGAGATCCGGGGAAACCTGGAAGAGGCAGAAAAATACTATCAGGCAGCCATTGCCCTTGATCCCGCATATCACCAGGCTCAGCGGAACCTGACCCGGCTCAGGGGAAAAATCAAGGGAACTCCCGCATACCAGGACAGTGAAATCGAAGGCAGGTGATTCTGATTGCTTACGGTAATAATCGGCTGTGGACGGATGGGAGGGCAGGTGGCCAACAATCTCTCCCGGCAGGGAAAAAGTGTTATTGTTATTGACAGCGACGAATCCAGCTTTAATTCTCTCACCACTGACTTTTCCGGGTTTCAGATTCAGGGCGACGCCACCCAGCTGGAGGTTCTTAAAAAAGCAAAGGTGGAAAAGGCAGATCTGATCCTTGTTCTCACCGGCGATGACAATATCAACCTTGCAACAGCCCAGGTAGCCAGACACTATTTCAAGGTTCCCAATACCATCGCCCGGGTTTTTGATCCCCGGCGGGAGCCAATATTCCAGCAACTGGGCATAAAGACCATATGCCCCACCCGCCTTTCGGTGGATGTCCTGCTGGAGCAGATCAAAGATATTTGAATTATCTTGATGCAGGTAACATGAAATACCAGTTTATCGAATCGGAAATCACATACGACGGAACCCAGCTTTCTCCCCATTGGATATACAGGCATTTTGATCTGCCGGGAAATGCAATGGTTGCCTTTATTGGCGGTTGCGATGTGAGCCTTGACCATATGGTGGACCTGGCGGATGTGAAGAACCAGGATCCTATATACAGTCCCCGGATGTTGCATTTTATCGGTGAGTTTTTTGAAGGGGATCTGGAAAGGATGATCCTCTGGCAGAGGCTTCTGATGGTTATCATCCGGGAGGAGCTTGAAGAACGGGGTATTCCTGGCCGGATAATCCGCCGGGGGGATGATCTATACCACTCAGGAGTTGCCGGCGTGGTTCGAAAGCTGTCAGTATCAATAGCCACCAGTTCCGTCACATCAAATCTTATCCATATCGGAATCAACATTCAGACCGGTGGGGTCCCGGTGCCTGCGGTGGGGCTGGGTGAACTGAGCATCGAACCCGAAGGTTTTGCCTGTTCCGTGCTGAAACGTTTCCACCGGGAATATGAACAGGTCGGCATTGCCCGGTGCAAGGTTCGGGGTGTGTGACAGGTTTTATTCGATGGCAATGAGCCGGCCATCCAGAGCGGTGACATACATCAAGCCCTCACCGGCACAGGCAGGATACATATTGAAGGCAGTACTGGCCATAAATCCGAAGGATCTCCCCGACAACTGCCAGAGTTGCTGGCCTTCAAAGCTGACGGCAAATATCTTTGAACCCTGGGTCAGACAGAATACATTCCCCTCGCTGTCAATCATTGGAGTCCCCAGCACCGGGTCCCCTATATTATAAGACCACTTTAACTTCCCCTGGGGATTGAGATAATACAGTTTGCCTTCCTCCCGGACTCCGAAAGCCACATACCCCCCTTCGGTTACTGCCGGGGGAGTATTCACAATGTCTTCCACCTGATAACTCCAAAGAAGACTTCCCCTCCGCAGACATTTCAAAACCCCGCCTTCTCCCAGGTAAACCCGTCCCTGAGAATCCACCGCTGGGGGAGTGGCTTCTCCTAACAGGTTTATCTTTTCTGCAAGTTTTCCCTTGGGGGATATGACATTGAGAACCTCGGTGGTAATATACATGTTTCCTTCGGTATCCATGGCCGGGCGAAGGTCGAATCCCAGCTTGGCGGATTCCCCCAGGTTCAGAGTCCAGCGGAGCCTGCCATCGGGATGAAGACAGTAAAGGTCTGTCTGGGAAACAATATAGATGTTTTCATTTTTATCAACCAGGGGAGCATGCCAGCTGCCGGTTCGATAAACCCACCGGGGAGAACCATCGGTGTTGAGGCAGAAGAATTTATTATGACTGCCGAAATAAATTGCTCCCCGGTTGCCGATACAGGCGGGAGTCATCACCGGCTCCCGGATATGAAACACCCAGCCCTGATTGCTGTCGGGACGAATCTGCACAAACCCCGACTCCACGGTACCAAGAAATATATTTCCTTCTGGACCTACCACCGGCGGAGTATTCAGGCTGGAGGTCAGCTTGATGGACCACTTGACATGGCCCATGAGAGGCCCGGAAAATCTACCCTGCCCTGTTCTGCCGATAGATCCCGTGGCCACAGGCCATGGCGCAGGTTCCGTGGGGCCGAATTCCATGAAAACCGGGGTGTCCTGGTGGCGGGAAATATCGCTGGACACAAACTCCCTGGACAGGGGCGGTGCATCTGGGCCTGGCCCTGCTGAGGGGTAAATCGGAGGGCGATCCATGGCTGACTGGTGCCGGGAAGGTTCAGTGCCTGACAAGGAACTTCTGCGGTCAAAGAGCCGGCGGGAAGAATCTTGTCCCTGTTCCGGCGCAGGCATGTCTTCCATGGACAATCTGGAACTGGAGGAACTGGAAACCCCTGACACCACCTCTTCCACCTGAGGAAGTTCATAGTGGACTTCATCATCTGCGGTCTTGCTCCCGGCAGGCTGTAGAAAATCAATATCGATCCTGTAAGACTTTGAAGGAGTCCTGTCTGTGCTAAATTCCCCGGAGGAGATATCCTGCATCTTCCCCGGGGATGATATATCTGACACCGGGACTTGTGAAATTTCCGGCTCAGGCTCAGGCTCAGGCTCTATCTGTATCTGAGGCGGTGCCTCGGGGATTTTCATGCCCTTGGGGAATGCCCGGGGCTTGGGATCCTCCTGTCTGCAGGAAGGACAGCTGGTCAGATCCCGACATCGAAAATCCCTGGTATTCTTATTCTCAAGGGGATCATATCCGCAACTGCTGCAAAGATAATGCTTTATCTCGGGGTCCAGGAAAAATATCATGCTGGGGGGCAGAATCTCATAGATTCCTTCTTCAATGCAGGGGCCTTTTTTTGATTCTTTTCTGCCGGCTTTTTTCGGGGTTTCTCCCTGGGAACCGCCATCTCCATAAAGAGGCTCCCTGATGGGCTTGAAGCTGATAGGCTTACGGCAGAAGGGGCAGTTTACCCCTTCAACCTCGGCCACCCGGTCACAGCCGGCGCAAATACCAATCCTGTTGGTCATCTTTTCCAGATCCTGAAGGGTCAATGCCCTCTCCATGGATTTATACTTGTGGCGAACCATCTTGTCCCCGGTTGATCGGAAAAACCCCAGGTTCATGGCAACCTGAGTTCCTTCAAAACCCAGAGGCGGAATGGTGGCTCTCTGCCAGTCGGCAGAACTGGTGGTACGCCACAGGGACATCAATCCCTGGCCCATTTTTTCCACCTTCATGGTGCCCCGTTCAATTTTACCTTCGGCAAGGAGAGTTTCCACAGTCTTTGCCAGGGTGCCGGCAACCATTTTCAGATTCTCTTTTGCAGTCTTATTCTCTGTCTTGACTGACTGAACATGAAAATACCTGCTCCAGGAATATAGGTTTTTGAGAATATCTTCCATAAAAACCCCTTGAATTACAACATTATATACTCTCGGCGTACCAGCTCTGCCTCGCCGGTGCCTGCCACCAGGTCCATTACGACAATCTCCCGGCGGCAGAATGCCCGCACCGGCGGGAAAACCTCCCCGACACCGCGGTTGACATATAGCCGTGTATCCCCGGCATTGAACCATCCCCGGGCCAGCCTTGTGCCATACTTTGAAGGTATGGACAGAGGCCCATAAAAAGGCAGGCAGACCTGTCCCCCATGGGTATGCCCCGCCAGAATTAACCTTACTCCCCGTTCTGCCGCCTGATAAAACAAATCGGGAGAATGAGTCAGAAGCAGGATTGTCGCTCCCTCGGGGATGCCCTTCAGGGCTGTGTTCAGATCACAATGGCCGGTGTAAAGATCATCCACCCCGGCAATATAGAGGCCCTGTTGATCCTCACAAGGGATGTTTTCATTTTTGAGAAAGATTATCCCCTCATCTTTGAGAACCCCCGATATGTAATCCCCATCCACCCAGTGATCATGATTTCCCAGAACTGCCAAAGTACCCAGCCGGGGAGAAAGAACCGACAGAGCCCGGGCGCATCCCGGGACATACTCCCGGAAATGGCTGATAAAATCCCCGGTGATTACCACATAGTCTGGTTTACGGCGGTTGATCCAGCCCGCTATCTTTTGAAGGCGGGAGGGAAGCACCCAAGGCCCCATGTGGAGATCCGTAACATGAATCAGTCTGAGGGGATCTCCGCCAAATTTTGTGCCCATGGGGACTCGGTAATGATTCACCTCGTAACCGGACATGTCCCGGTGAAAAAGGTAAACACTTAGAACCATCAGCCCTGCCAAGGCTGACACTCCGAAGACAATAGACGGATCCTTCCACCACACGCTGAAATATTTCGTTTAATTCACAATGTTTCCCTTCTCAAGATGAACATTGGATACCACATGATCCCGGAAAAAACAAAAAAAATAGTGAGGAAAGTTATCCACAGGATATGCAGTCATTCAAGCACTATTGAAACCGGATCAACAAAGGAGGCCAACCTCAAAAATAATCGGAATTATTTGGATTATCCACAGTAGCTTGTGTATAAGTTTGTGAAAAACCTCTCTCCCCTGTGGATTCAAACATCAAAAGATTCAATTTGTGGTGAGTTTTTCGGATATTGCCCGAAAAAGCTCACCGGTTATCCACGCTGGTTCCCGGCGCCCCATGATGGAGTTTACCGGTTTTACCGGCAGTCCCTGGAATTGCCCTGCCTGGGGCCAGAAGCCGTTATTCACCAACTGACCGCCATCTGAGCCTGCAGGAGTGTTGATGACCGGCCCTATGAATTTTATATCATCGGGAGTCATCCAGCCGGAAACCGCCCCAAAGGTGCGGGCCAGCTCCCGGGGATATTCAAAGGCCCGGGCCTCCACCGGCAGTATGATATGTTTCCCTCGGAACCAATAGGTCTGACCGATATTCTCATCCAGATAGACCCCATCAAGACCGCTGGTGCGGGGCAGACTGCCGGGGAGAATTCCTATCACCCGGTGAAAACGGGGATGTCGCTGGTTCCATTCTTCCAGGGCTTTGAGAATCACATCAACATTTTCGGGAAATGGCTCTATCACAATATCTTGGGGGAAATCTTGGTAGCAGTGTATCTCAAAACTCTCCTCTGCCAGGGGAAAGACTCCCTTCGTAAAATGAATCCCGTCCCGAACCCCGTCACTGTAACGTCTTTCCCCTGCGGATCTGGGCAGGGCATTCTTCAAATAATCCCGAACCCTGGGATACATGGTAAACTTTCTCTGGGTGTTTTCCGGCAGAGGCGCAGCAAACCGGACAAAACTACGCCTTTCCCAGCCCCGATCCTCAAGGCGGGAAACCCAATCCCAGTCCTCCACATCCCATTTTTCCGGCGGAGCCCAGTATCCCACCGGCAAAGGCATCACCGCAACACGAAGGGACTTTGACGGTCTTGTGACGGCTTTTACCACCCTTTCCCGTAGCCGGGAGGATCTTGCCGGATCCACTATGGTGACCCGAAAATTATAATCCCCGAAAAACTTTGGATCCGCCGGGTCCAGAAAGAAACGGTACATGTGGGTGCGGTAATTTTCCTCTTCAACAAGGCGAAAGGCAGATCTCTCGGGCAGGCCGATACTCACCGGTTCTGCCAGCTCCCTTTCCCACAGGACTCCGTCGGTTTTGTCACTCACCGGGTCAAACTCCACAGGGCCGGCACTCCCCAAAGGAATGGAATACTCCTCCCGGTTGAATCCCCGTTTCCCAAGATTGAGAGTCAAAAGATAATCCCCTGGGAAGGGAGTTCCCCTTTCGGTTTCCACCGTCAGGTAAACTACCATTTTCTTTCCCGCCACCAGAGGAACCGATGGATCATTCAACACCTGGATGGGACGAACAATCCCGATACGGGCGCCGAATATCCGAGAGTCGATAAAATCCGCCATGAACCTTGCGGTTTCTTCCATGTCCGGGGCCGTGCCGAAGGCCTCGGTATCTCTGGAGCCGGTTATGTCGATGAGATATTCACCCCGGCGGACAAAGACCCTGACCCTGGCGGGGTTCTGGAAGGCAATAAAGGACTCATCCCCGAAGTCGGCATCCTCTGCAGAACGGAAATATCCCTGACGGCTTCCTGCCAGCTGGTTCTGATACGCAGCCCGGGCTTTCGATATGGAATCGATACCGCCGGAATCAGGCCGTAAAACCGTAACCACCGCCTGAAAGGTCAACCCTGTCCGGGGAGCCACTCTCCGGTCGATTATGTAACGATACCCGGTAATGGACTGGCTGGCAATGGCCCTGGTGGCGACGTTCTTTTTCTGATTCACAATCTCCCAGCCATCATCAACCCGGAGTAAATTATGAGGCAGAGGCATGTAACGGACAGTGTCGGTAAGGGCCTGGGTTACCTGAGCCATGGCAGGCCCTGTAGCCAGAATCATCAGGATTGCACATACTATCAGCAGAACACGGCCATTATTCATATCCATCAACCCCCATGTCAGTATTTATGATATATTTCCCCCGCCGGCTTTTTTACCTGCTGTCAGGACAGTTGACACCAGGAGCAGATCCTGATAAAATCGGGAATATTCGAGGTGAAGCATGACCGACTATTCAACCTACAAACTCATCACATACGGTTGTCAGATGAACCAGTATGATTCCGGGGTAATCGCCTCGACGGTGGAATCCATGGGTGCCCGGCCTGTGGATGACGAAGAAGATGCAGATTTGATTATTCTCAACACCTGCTGTGTCCGCAATTCCGCGGAAAACAAGGTTTATGGCCGACTGGGGCAATACAAGGCCCTCAAGGACCAAAGGCCCCATCTGGTCATTGCAGTGCTGGGATGCCTTGCCCAGAAGGATAAGGAAGACCTGATGAAGCGATTCCCCCATGTGAGCCTGGTGCTGGGCCCCAGAAACCTGTGGGAACTTGCTGAAATGCTCCAGAAAGCCCGCCGGGAAGACACTCTTTGCTGTACCGACGGCGAGGGCAACCGGTTCATATCCCCCACCATCAGAAAAGAAAAAGTCACGGGATATGTCACCATCAGCATCGGTTGCGACTGTTTCTGCACATTCTGCATTGTGCCCCATGTCCGGGGACGGATTAAATCCCGCCCGGTGGATGACATTATCGCCGAAGCCCGGCAACTGACGGATCAGGGATACAAAGAAATCTTCCTGTTAGGTCAGAATGTGAACACATATGGCTTTGACCTTCCAAACAAGCCCAGTTTTTTTCATCTTTTGCAAAAAGTCAACCAGGTCCCGGGAATCCGGCGGATCCGGTTCACATCGCCCCATCCCAAGGATTTTTCCCGGGAGCTGATTGAAGGGATGGGCCGGCTGGAGAACCTTTGCCCCGCGGTGCATCTTCCCCTGCAGGCAGGCTCCGATACAGTGCTTCAGCGGATGAACCGGAAATATGACACCGCCCGGTATGAAGAAATCGTCAGGGGGTTGCGGGAATCGGTGCCGGGTATCGCCGTGAGCACAGACCTGATTGTCGGATTCCCCGGTGAAACTGACTCCGAGTATGAAGAAGGGTTGCAGTTCATCGAGAGGATGCAGTTTGACCAGGCCTTTATGTTTGCATATTCCCGGCGATCGGGGACCGTTGCCGACAGGATGCCGGGACAAGTTCCCAGAGATATTAAAATGAACCGCCTTTACCGGCTCATAGAAATGCAGAATCAGATATCCAGAGATAAAAACGAAAAAGCTGTGGGGACAATTCGCCCGGTGCTGGTGGAGGGGACCTCGAAAAAAGATCCAAGCCGGGTGACGGGACGAACCGACACCAACAAGGTGGTCAACTTCCCCGGCAATGCTGATGACGTGAACCGGATAATAAAAGTCCGCCTGTCAAGGGCCTATACATGGGGTTTTCTGGGAGAACCTGCTTGAACTCCTTCAGGATGACAGCCCTGCCTCTCGGAGAAGTTCTTCCTTCTCGGCGTTTTTCAGAGCATCAATCAGGCTGTAAAGATCCCCTTCCATTACATATTCCAGGTTATGGGCAGTGTAACCGATGCGGTGATCTGTAATCCGGGTCTGGGGATAATTGTATGTGCGGATTTTTTCCGACCGATCTCCAGTGCCCACCTGAAGTTTCCGGGAGGAGGCAATCTCTTCTTCCTGCTTTCGAATGGCTTTCTCCAGGAGTTTTGCCCGGAGCATCCTCATGGCCTTTTCCCGGTTCTGTCGCTGGGAACGCTCATCCTGGCAGGCGACTACAATTCCCGTTGGGTTGTGGGTTATTCGTATGGCAGAATCGGTCTTGTTCACGTGCTGGCCGCCGGCTCCCGATGAACGGTATGTATCCACCCTTAAATCACCGGGATCAATCTCCACATCCACTTCTTCCGCCTCGGGAAGCACTGCCACGGTGGCAGTGGATGTGTGAATCCTGCCTGAGGCCTCGGTATCGGGGACCCGCTGAACCCGGTGAACTCCAGATTCAAACTTCATCAGGGAATAGACACTTTTCCCCTTGATGCTGAAGTTGACTTCCTTGACTCCTCCCAGCTCAGTTTCATGAATATCCAGAATCTCGGTCTTGAAGCCTTCCCGTTCGGCAAATTTCATATACATCCTCATCAGGTTGGCGGCAAAAAGGGCTGCCTCATCGCCACCGGCGCCCTGGCGGATCTCTACGATGATATTCTTGTCGCCGTAAGGATCCCTTGGAAGCATCAGGAATTTTATATCCTGCTCCAGCTTTTCAACCTCCCCTTCCAACCGGTGAATCTCATCTTCAAGGAAAGATTTCATATCGGGGTCCTCTTCCATTTCAGACATCTGGCGGGCTTCCTCCTGGTCAGATACCGCCTTTCGATACTGCCGGGCCAGGTTCACCAGCTCCTCCATATGAGAGCGTTCCTTGGATATTTCCTTCAACCGCTGGCTGTCCCCGAGAACTTCGGGGTTGCAAAGCTCATCGTTGAGATGTTGAAATTTTTCCTCTATCCGATCCAGTGCCTCCAGCATGTGTCAACCTCCAAAAATAATTCTTGACCCAAAAAGTTTCCAACAATGCAAAACCCCGGCGGATATATGCCGGGGCAATAAAAACAAATATCTACAACCGGCCTGCAGTTTCTCTCTCTCTTAAATGCCGGGATGCCGTTTGTTGAGTTGACTGGCTTGTGCTCTTTGTCCTGTTGGGAATCTGATGGCACCTGCGACAGCGGGCCTCATAAGCCTCGGAAGCTCCCACCTCGATAACCGGGCTGTGGGCAGGGGCAGGCTCGCCGTCAATCAATCGCTGGGATCGACAGGCGGGACGCCCGCACTGAATGCAGATGGCGGAAAGCTTTGAAACTGATTCTGCCACTGCCAGAAGATCCGGCATACAGCCAAAAGGCCTGCCCAGAAAATCCTGATCCAGTCCCGCAGCAATTACCCGCAGGCCCGAATCCGCTAACTTCTGGCACAAATCCACCAGGTCCGAATCAAAGAACTGGGCCTCGTCAATCCCCACCACCCGGGTATCCTTGTCCAGCATCTCCTCAATCTGGGAAGTATCCTTCACTGCGTAAGCCTCAAAGGTATATCCGCTGTGGGACGCCACCTTGACCTTGTGGAAACGGTTGTCCAGGGTGTGCTTGAACACCTGAACCTTCTGGCGGGCAATGGTGGCCCTTTTCAGCCGGCGGATCAGCTCCTCGCTCTTTCCACTGAACATACTGCCGCAAATGACCTCGATGGATCCAAATATATCCCCCTCGTGCACGAAAAACCCCTCCTTGATGAAGCCGCAAATATTTAAATTTTATCTGCAAAACCTTCGCAAATAAAAAACTTGCCCGTCCCCCACAGGCAAGTCAATCTGTCTTAAACCTCTACTTCGTTGGATTTCAGACCGTAACGGCGACGGAATTTCTCCACCCGGCCTTCCTTTCCGCCGGTGAACATCTTGGACTTGCCGGTGTAAAAAGGATGGCAGGCGGAACATATTTCTGTCCGCAGGTCCTGACGGGTTGACAGGGTTTCAAATGTTTCGCCACAGGCACATTTGACCGTGGTCTTGTTAACCTTGGGATGAATCTTGGCTTTCATTGGAACTTCCACCTCTTGTTAATATAAAATGACTTATTTAAACGCAAACAGGGAAACCAGAAAAGACATTACCACAAAACTTACCGCCAGGTAGTTGGTGATTTCCTGAAGGGTTTCCTCGAAGCCCTTTTTTCCCCGGAATACCGACTGGCTTGAACCGCCCATAATTCCCGAGAGGCCCTCGCTTTTTGTGGTCTGCAGAAGCACCGCAACCACCAGCCCCAGGCACACCAGAAAATAGATGAACAGCAGAACCGTGTGAAGCCAGGTATGCCTGTAGGGAGCCGCCGCCCCCGAAGGAGTGGTCAGGGCTACATTGGGATCCCCGCCGGTAGCCTGGGCAAACATTATCAGGCCACGGTTGTATATCAGTTGCAACATCTATCTGTTCTCCTAAAGAAATGTTTGGCTCTCCCTGGGGCATTCGTCCATAAAAGGACAAACCCTGCCGGGATTCTGGATATTATACATGCTCCCGCCGGCCAAGTCAACCCCCGGCCCGGTGATACATGCACAATAAAGGCAAATAATCAAAAAATCTCCCGCCGGATTATTCAGATTCCACTTCCAGTTTGTCCACCAGATCCACAATCTTTTCAACTACAAGAAAATACTCGTCAAAGAGCTTCTGCATATAAGCCCTGGGGGGATTGTTTCCGCCCTTTTTCAAACCAAGAACCTCCTGGAGAATCGACAAATCCAGGTTGAATTCGATGGATGCCGCCTTGATGATCTCTTCTTTTGTCACCGGAGCCTGAATATTGTGAAGATGAAGCAGTGCCGCCATGTAAAGGGCAAAGCCGGAGAAATTTGAAACCAGAATGTTTCGAAGCTCGGCAACGGTATAGTTGGAATACATATACATCTGCCGTAATCGCAGAGAAACATTGCGAACCTGACGTTCCAAATCATAGCGGATATTGGACCGGTCAATCTCCATATCCATAAAAATATCCTGACCATACAAAACCACATGATGGTTTTTCATATCCAGGTATTTTACCGGAAAAACATCGGCGGAATCCTCGATGTCACTCACATCCACCACAAAGCTGGAAATATTGGACCTGCCGGAAAAACCTTTGGCAACAGGCGCCACCTTTTTCAGGATACCAGGAGAATACTCCGGTACCAGCACCAGAAGGTTAAGGTCTGATGAGCCGGGGAAGTAATTGTTTTTGACTGCAGAACCGTAAATGATCACCGAGAGAAGCTGATCTCCCAGAATCCGATCCAATTGCTTCATATAACTGGCGATGGCGCTTCTGTCCCGCTCACGGATGGGCAGGCTCTCAAGATTCATGATTTCCAAGGGCTCTCCTCCGTCGGTTGTTATTATCCTTATATTCATATTTTTGTCCGACACCTCCATACCCTACCATCGGCAAAAAAATATTAATCTGGAAGGATTTTTTCTCCAAGAAGAAAATAAAAGGGAAAAGTTTGACCGTCCGGTTAAACCAATCGGTTAAAATGTATGAAATTTGGTGACGCAATGTCCGATAAATGCAAAGAAAAAAGCGCCAGGGACAAAATATCCGCCGCTGCCCGGAAGGTGTTTTCCCAGAAGGGGTATCATGGCGCATCGGTGAATCTCATCGCCACAGAAGCCGGTGTGAACAAAGCCCTGTTGTTTTATTACTTCAACTCCAAGAAAAATCTATACCAGGAAACAATCCAGAATATTTTTGCCACCCTCAGGGAAAACGTCACGGTACAAAAAGACAAGTTCTCCCACATTGAAGATCGCCTCAAGGAAACAATCCGTTTATACATTGATGAACTTTCAAAAAACAAGGATTTGACCAGCCTGATTATCCGGGAAATTGCGGGACTGGGAATAGGGATGAGTCAGGATCTTGAAGAGCTGGTTAAAAATACCCGCCAGCCCATAACTGATGTTATTCAGGAAGGAGTTTCCCAGGGAGTCTATCGGAATATAAATCCTGATTTCGTAGCAACCTCCATTGCGGGAATTCTGTATATGTTTTATCGCCATCCTTTTGACATGAAAATGGGAATGAAGGACGACGAGGTGTTTGACAATATCATCGATTTGATCAACAATGGAATACTCAACAAGGGACGCATCACATATGAATAAATTTATCAGGAAACAGAAAATCTCACTTTTGCTGATAATCCTGCTTTTTCTAACAATTTCTCCGTTATGGGCCGTCCCCGAAGACAGGGACGAAGGGTTCACCCCGTCAATCTTCAGTGTGGAGTCCATTGAATCAGTTGACGAAACCGGGGAAAAGGTGGTGAGGCTGGATCTGGATCAGGCAGTGAGCTTGGCCACCGCCAACAACCCCGACATCAAAATCGCAGAAGTTAGAATCGACCAGGCCATGGCCAACTATTACAAGGTCCGGGCAGGAATGAACATCAAGCTGAATCTGTCCGGTTCATACACCCGGATTGATCCGGTCAATGTGGCAAAATTCCAGATGGATCCCAACAAACCCGCCCAGAGCATCAAACTGGGGGACGAAAACAACTTTGCCGGCAGAGCAACTCTGGAAAAGGTGATAACCACATTCGGGCGACTGGAATATGCCATGGCTGCAGCAGCTCTGCAGGTGGCGGTCATGGAGGGAAACCACGAAGCCGTCCGCCAGGAGATTATTCTCCAGACCAAGGAAGCTTATTTCCGGGCATTGCAGGCCAGGGGAATGGCCAGAATCGCCAGGGAAAAGCTGGATATTGTCAATCAGCAGAACAGAATAACCCAGAACCTGTTTGATGCAGGCGTTGTTCCCCGTTTTGAAGTGCTCAAAGCTGAACTGGCAGTATCCCAGACCAGGCAACAGGTAATTACATTTCGCAAACGGGCCCAGCTGGCGGATTCAGCCCTGCTGAACCTGATTTTTCTTGACCAGTCCACTTCCATTATTCTGGAAAACCCCGAAGAATTGCATATGGTGGATGCAAATCTGGAGCTGGCCCAGGCAATGGCCCTGGAAAAACGTCCCGAGGTCAAGGCTCTGCTTTTGAGTTACAAGGCGGTGGAATATCTCCTGGAGTCGGCCCGACGAGGTCAGAATCCGATGCTGTTGTTCACCTCCACTGCAGAAAATAAAACCATCAGCGGGTTCAACTCCAATCCCAACACCTTTACCCAGATGTTAGTGCTGTCCATACCTCTCTCTGACGGAGGGGAAACCGCAGCCAGCATCCAAAAAACCCGGGCAGAGTTAGAAGAACTGGAGCAGAATCTGCACAAACTGTATCAGGGCCTGCAACTTCAGGTCAAAGAAGCGGTTCTGACCATCAGGGAAGTGGAAGCCCGCCTGAAAGCTTCCCGGCAGGATGTGAAAACCGCCAGCGAAGGATATTCCATTGCCCGAACCCGTTATGAGAACGGTCTATCCACCAGCCTGGAGTTAAATGATGCCCTTCGAAGCCTTAACGAGTCAAAAATAAACCTTTTAGTTACCGAGAACGAATACAGAATAGCTGTTGCAAAACTGGAAAGAGCGACGGCCACTGCATGGAAAGAGGTTGCAGAAAAATGAATCTTTACAGGAAATATTTTGTTTTGCTTTTCATCATCATATCGGCAATACTGTCGGCGGGGGGATGCGGGAGAAAAACCCACGAAGCCCCACCGGAAGCGGCAAAACCCGTGAAGCTTTCCAGGGTTCCCACAGGCACCATCAACCGGGAGATAAACTTCACCGGGACATTCGTATCCCGGAATCGCACCGAGGTCCTGCCCCGATATTCCGGAAGAGTAACCGGAGTATTCTTTGAAGAAGGGGATCGGGTGGAAGCCGGACAGTTGCTGGTACAGCTGGAGGATGACGACCTGAAGGCTCAGTTGAATCAGTCCCTGGCTGCGGTGGAAGTCGCCAGAGCAAGGCTGGGGCAGGCCCAGTCAGGATACAAGCTCACATCCACATCAACAGTGGCCCAGGTGGGGGCAGCCCGGCAGGGGGTTGATCTTGCCGATGAGGGTATCAAACAGGCAGAAGCCTCATACCAGAACGCCCTGGCAGAGTATAACCGGATGAGCAACCTTTTCCAGAAGGGAGCCATATCCCGGCAGACTCTTGATAATGTCACCACTCAGTATCGAATCGCCAGAAGCCGGCTGGATGCTGCCAGAACTCAGAAACTACAAGCCCGGGAAAACCTCCATGTGGCAAAGGCCAACACCAACCAGTCCGATGTAAGCCTCAGCGACATCAGCGCCGCATCAGCAGGTATCACCCAGGCCCAGGCCAATGTAGAATATCTCAGGGTTCTTCTGGGTTTCACCCGGATCAAGGCTCCTATGGCAGGGGTCATCACCATACGGGGAGTTGAGCCTGGCCAGCTGGTTGCTCCCGGCGACAAGACCCCCATAGCAGCGATAACAGATAATTCTATTGTATATATGGAATCGGTCATTCCGGAATCGGAAATTCAGGGAATATCAGTGGGCGACACCGTGAACATCACCGTCAAGGCTCTGGGCGACCGGAAGTTCACAGGCCATGTTCAGTCGGTCATCCCCACAGCGGATCCCAAATCCAGAACCTTCCGTATAAAAGTATCGGTGGATAATCCCCGGGAAGCCATAAAGAACGGCATGTCTGCAAGGGCAGAAATGCTGGTGGAAGAGCTTTCCGGCATTGTCATCCCCCGGCACTGGCTGAAAATCATCGAAGGGGAGTTTTATGTGGCCCAACCCAATGATGAAAACCGGGCTGTCCACAAGAAGATATCCCTGGCCTATTATAATGAAGAAAAAGCCCTGGTCAGGGAAGGCCTTCAGGCAGGAGAAAAGCTGGTATCAGTGGGACAGGATATTCTCAGGGACGGGGATCTTCTGGACATTCAGGGTGAAGTGGAGCCTCAGTTCCATTTGAACGATAACGATTCGCCAGTGGAAGAATCACATCATGCCCGGTGATCAGGCATTCATCGAATCCGGGGCCCAGCCCTGCAAGGAGTGAACATCGTTGAACATATTTGGATTTTCCGTAAAAAGGCCTGTCACGGTGACGGTCATCCTTCTGGCTGTTATAGTCATCGGGTTGATCTTTGGCAGCCGTATCAATATCGAGGACTTCCCCCGGATAGAAATCCCCGTGGTTACAGTGCAGACCATTTACCAGGGTGCCGGCCCCGAAGAAATCGAAGAACAGATCACCATCCCCGTGGAAGAGGCCGTGGGCAGTGTCAGCAATATTGACGAAATCGAATCCATATCCCAGGAGAACCTTTCAGTTGTCATCGTGCGTTTTAATTACGGCACAGACATGAATGCCGCGGCGGCGGATATCCGGGAAAAGATGGACAGAATCACCACAGTTCTGCCCAGCGCCGCTGAAAGCCCGGTAATCTCCAAGGCAGATGTGGGGGACACCCCCATTGTCCGGCTCACCCTGACAGGCCCCGAAGGCAACCTGCGACGGCTCCGATCCGTTGCCAACAACGATGTAAAAAAAGAGATAGAAAAGATCGGCGGGATTTCATCGGTAACAGTTTCCGGTGGCCAGGAAAGGGCACTGGTGGTAAAGGTTGACCGGGACAGAATGGAAGCCCGCAACATTTCTGTCAACCAGATAGTCAACAGCATCGCCAAAGAAAACCAGAACATCCCGTCAGGACGAATCACCACGGACCTGCTGGAATTTTCCGTGCGGGCCATGGGTGAACTTGAAGATGTTAAAGATTTCAACAGCCTTATGGTGGGGCAGGCCAACGGCACCCCCATATATCTGGAGGATGTAGCCGAGGTATATGACGACATAAAAGAAGTGCGCACCAAGACCCGGATAAACGGCAGTTCCTGCGTAACCATTGAAGTGCGAAAAAACACCGACGCCAATACGGTAAATGTGGCAAGAGATGTAAAGACTGCAGTGGCAGGGGTTCAGAAAACTCTTCCCGAAGGCTTCAATCTGACCGTATCCTATGACTCATCCCGGTTCATTCTGGAAGCCATCAGCAACCTCCAAAGCACAGCTCTCCAGGGAGCCCTGCTGGCAGTACTGATGGTCCTTCTGTTCCTGGGTTCGGCCCGGTCAACCTTGGTCATAGCCCTGTCCATTCCCTCATCGGTGATTGCAACCTTCCTGCTGATGTATTTCAACAATTTCACCGTGAATATGATGACCCTGGTGGGCTTCATTCTGGCGGTGGGAAATATCGTGGATGCATCCATTGTGGTATTGGAGAATATCTTCCGCCATATTGAAATGGGCAAGGATACCATTGAAGCTGCGGTTGACGGCTCCCGGGAAGTAGGGGGAGCTGTTATGGGCGCGGCCCTGACCACCGCCATAGTATTTGTACCGGTAATGCTCATCGAAGGCCTGCCGGGACAGATATTCACTCCCCTGGCCAAGACTTTTATCTTTGCCATTCTAACATCCCTGGCCATGGCAATTTTTATGGTGCCTATGCTGGCATCCCGTTTTTTAAGGGGTGAGCTGGAGCGAAAAAACGATCCAAAAAAACTCATCGGAAAATTCAATAACTGGTTCTCCGGGGTTTTTGAAAAAATCACCGGGATTTACAAGGTAATCCTGAACTGGTCCCTGAGGCATCGTTTTCTTGTGATCCTGTTTTCCCTGATCTTTCTGGGAGTAAGCCTCTATTCTGCCCGTTTTCTGCGCCTGGAACTTCAGGGCCGGTGGGATCGGGGCGATTTCATGGTGAGTATCGAAACCCCTGTGGGTTCATCCATCAGTCGGACAGAATTAGTGACCCTGGAAGTGGAGGAGTTCATCCTGAAAAACACTCCGGAATACGATTCCATCATCACCGATATCGGCCAGGGCCCATCGGGTGCACGCCGGGGAGCAAGGGGGGCCACCGGGGCAGTTCCCCGGATGGGAGGCATATCGGTAGCCCTGAAACCTGCGGATATCCGTCAGCAACAGGGCCAGAGGGACATGTATCAGGTTCAGGATATGATTACTGAACAGTTCAGAAATTACGCCGGTGCTAACATCCAGGTAGAGTCAACATTTAATATCTCGGGGAAAAAGCCTCTGGAAATTCTGGTTCGAGGCAATGATCAGGATATTCTGGCCCAGATAGCCACCCGCCTCATGGAAAAGCTCCAGAATGTGAGAGGACTGAGAAACCTGGATCTCAGCTACCGTCCCGGCGCGCCGGAATTCAGGATTATCATCGACCGGAAAAAAGCCGGGGAGTTGGGATTTGGCTCTCAGGAAGTTGCCGGAACCCTGCGGGCATTGCTGTCCGAGGATGAGGTGAGCAAATTTCGTGACGAAGGAAACGAATACGATATATTTGTTCAACTGCCGGAAAGCCAGCGGGACTCCACAGAAAAAATCAAAAACCTTAAGCTGATAACCCCATCGGGGAAACAGGTCCCCCTGTCGGAAGTGGCAGAGGTTGTGCCGTCTTTTGGCCCATCCAGCATAACCCGGCGGGATCGCGCCCGCTATGTATCGGTTCAGGCGGACACCACCGGCGATGTGGCTCTTTCGGAGATGCTGGCGGAAGTGATGCCGATTCTTGAACAGGAACAGCTTCCCTCGGGATATGACCTGACAATTGCCGGAGAAGAACAACAGCGGGGAGAAATCTTCGATGAAATGTTCCAGGCCCTTTTTCTTGCCATCATACTGGTCTATGTATTTCTGGCGGTGCAGTTTGAATCGTTCCTGCATCCCTTCACCATCATGCTCTCCGTCCCCCTTGAGCTGGGGGGTCTTTTTGGAGCGCTATTCATCACCAACACCACCATGACCATGTTTACTCTTCTGGGAGTTATCATGCTGGTGGGAATTGTGGTTTCCGCAGCTATTGTATTAATTGACTACATCATCCAGCGGAAGGAATCCGGCATGGACACCATGGATGCCATCCGGGAAGCTGCTCCCCTGCGGGTGAGGCCCATTATGATGACCATCGGCACAACCATACTGGCTATGATCCCCCTGGCTCTGGGACTGAAGGCCGGCACAGAGCTTTACCAGCCCATGGCCATCGGCGCCATCGGTGGGCTTTTAACCTCATCAGTACTGACATTGCTGGTGATACCCGTGGTATATTCCCTGCTGGAAGAACTTAAGGAAAAAAAATCCAAAAAAAATATTTAAATTGAAAGTGAATCATGAAAATACTGGTAAATAGGATAAGTAACAAGGAAAAAGTATAAAACATCATGACCGGACGTAGCAATAGACACAGCAATATACGATGTAGCAGAAAGAGCAGTTTTTGAAGCAGGATAGGCAGTAATATAAGGTTTTATGACATTATACCGGTTATGATGTTCATTTTTAAAACTCAATAGGTAATCCCCAACCCATCCCCCTATTATACTCATAGTAAAAAGTCGGAAGACCCCCTTCCGACTCTTTTTTTTATCAGAGAAGGGCCATGGGCCGCAAGATGGAATACCCCAGACATGGAAGACAAAGAAGTGTTGGAAGGTCAGATTAGCCAGAAACCATCCCATAGCCCGCCCCTGTCAGATGGCTCGGGAAGATTCCCCCAGTGCCTGATTTCGCCGGGGCCGGGGTTTGTCATCATACTTTATGCATTTATGGCGGTGGTGTTCACATATCCCCTTATTTTATATCTTTCCACCGGAATCATCGGAGATCAGCAGGGAGATGTATGGAAGCATCTATGGGGTTTCTGGTGGATTAACCATACCATCGCCACCGAAGGATACTTCCCCCTGTCCACAGTTCTCCTGGACTACCCCTATGGCGGAAGCCTGTTTTTCATCGATCCTCTGGGGGCTGTCATGTCGATTCCCCTGCAGGTTTTTTTCTCTCCCGGGGTTTCCTATAACCTTGTGGTTCTAATAAATCTTATCCTGGGAGCCTGGTGCATGCAGGCCCTGGCCTTTCATTTTACCAGAGATCGGGCATCATCGATTCTGGCGGGAACCGGCTATGCTTTCACAGCATATATGCTGGCATACCTCACCAGCGGAGTTTCCGAAACCTTCAACATATGGGGAATACCCCTGTTTCTTCTATTCTTTGATCGGATGACCCGCAGAAAAGGTGAATCCATGGTTCTGCCCGCGGTCGGGGCTTTTCTTGTGGCGACCCTGGGCTCATGGTATTATGGAATAACCTGCGTTCTTTTTGGGGGCCTTCTTTATGCCTGCCGGATTATATCCCGGACAATATCAACAAAAAAACAATCCACCGCCAGTCAACCCACACCCCATACCTCCATGATGGAAACCGTGGAGCAGGCTTTTCCCCACCGGGTTGACCGGGAAACAAAAGTTATCATCCGCCGGGAGCCTTTATCCGGCAATGATACAGCAAAAGAACTAAGCAGAAAACCAACCCCGGCGACAGCAGGGGCAATACTGGCGGGGATTCTTGTTCTTATTCCCCTTATTCTGTCACTTGCCGGCAGAGGAGATTCCCTGGGCCGATGGGCAATGGTTACCGTCATTGGAGCTGTTGTGACAGCAACAACGGGACTCCTTCTGAAGCTGTCACGCCGGCAGAGTTCAATCCGCCGGGATTCTCTTTTGCCGTCGCTGATCCGCCTGGGGGCCTTCTGTCTTGTGACAGGAATTCTGGTCCTGCCCATGTATGTCACCTTCAGAATGACCATCAATGAACCCTCGGGGATGGTTCAGCGACAGCGAACCGCTGAATACATCAGGCTTTACCTGTCGGAAGGCTTTCACAATGTCAGCCGTCTTGCAGATTACCTGAGGCCGGGAAAGAATCGGGCAGATCGGACATATACCGTTGACCGGTTAACCCGGTCATCCTACGGGGGATGGATCCTGATGATTCTTGCCCTTGCCGGATTTGTCACCGCCCGGCGGAAGCCATGGTTCGGCTTTTTTGCCACAGGAGCATTCCTGTTCGTGATGCTTTCCCTGGGGCCTTTTCTTTACCTGGACTGGGGAATCGGTCTGGAAAAGCCCTTTTTCTTTTATATGTGGCTCTATAAATATCTGCCCTTCTTTGACCAGGTGTCCATCCCTTACCGCTTCAACCTGCCGGCGATGCTGTGCATATCCATGATGGCAACATACGGGCTTTCGGCCATCAGCCACAGGTTTAATCCCCGGTGTCGAACTCTTGCCGTGATCATTATTTCCCTGACAGTGCTGACAGAAGTAATCCTCATCTCGCCGGGGCCTTACCCGGTGCCGATTTCAGAGCTTGCCACACCCCAAATCTATCAAAAGATGGCCCTGGACCAGGAGTATTACGGCATCATTGATCTGCCGATACAAAGGGGAAAGGGGGAGCTTTCATGCGGTGAGTATTTTTACTATCAGACCACCCACCAAAAGGGAATCCCCTACACCGTGGAAGGCACCATCCCCCGATACATATACCAGAACCCCTTCACCCTGGCCCTCTACCGGCTGGAACGGGGAATCCCCTTTCCCCATAGCCATCAGGATCTCCTCAGCCGGCACAAAGATCACCTCAGGCAAATGAGATTCCGTTATATTGTGGTCCACGACAACTATCTGTCGCCGGCGCAAAGGGCTCGGATTCATCCCTTTCTGGAATATTTCCTGGGGCCTTCCAAAGATGGAGGTTCAGGGCTGAAGGTTTATTCCATCAATCCTGTTCAACGATAATCAGGTGGACAAACAGATTACCATATAAAGATTCTTGATATTTATACACTAAATTTTTTTATTAATCCGAATCCCCATGGGAGGATCTGCATCTAAAGAAAAGAACAAGAGTTGGGTTGATAATTATAAAAAAGTTTTATAAAGATCGTATAAACTTATCTGACCCGTCTTTTATTCAACGGGTCTGTGGAGGTGAAGCCCTTGTCCGGCAACATGAAACAGAGCACAGACAATAAGCCCGGCGGATACGAAATCCCGGTTAAAATAAAAAAGCCCGGCGGTAGCGACCAGAAGTCCAAACCGGGAGAAATTGACAGGCTGGAGCAGGTTAACCAGGCTCCGCCAGTCGGGGAAGCTGTCCCCCGGAATAAGGAAGGAGAAGAGATGGGCCGGGAAAGCCATGAACAGAAAGAAGAAGTCATTTGCAAAGATGAGCAGATAGCCCGGCTGGAGGAGCAGATAAAACGGCTCTCCGCGGAGTTTGAAAACTTCCGTCGCCGTCAGGAGAAACGGTTTGAAGACACGGCAAAATATGCGGGAGAATCGGTGGTATCGGAGTTTCTGCCGGTCCTGGACAGCATAAGGATGGCCCATGGCACCGCCCAGCGGGAGCATGACTTTGATCAGCTTCTCAAAGGGTTGGAAATGATCGCATCCCAGCTCAGGGATACTCTGGGAAAATTAGGAGTAGAAGAGATTAAAGCCGTGGGGGAAACCTTCGACCCGGCCCTTCACCACGCGGTTCAGGCAGAGATGACCCATGAGTATCCTGATCAGCACATAATCGAGGAATACCAGACTGGATACAAATATATGGATCGGGTCCTGCGCCCCAGCATGGTCAGGGTAGCCCGGAACCCGTAAGCAAAAGAAAAACATTCACCATAACAAGGAGGAATAGGAAATGGCAAAGATTTTAGGAATCGACCTGGGAACCACCAACTCATGTATGGCGGTTCTGGAAGGGGGCAAGGCACAGGTTATAACCAACCGTGAAGGCGCCCGGACAACCCCGTCAGTAGTGGGCTTTTCCAAGTCGGGAGAACGTCTTGTGGGGGAAATGGCAAAGCGTCAGGCCATCAGCAACCCCGAGCGGACTGTGGCGTCAATCAAACGGCACATAGGCACTGAATTCAAGGTAAAAATTGACGACAACAATTACACTCCCCAGGAAATTTCCGCAATGGTTCTGACCAAGCTCAAGGAAGATGCGGAAAATTACCTTGGAGAGAAAGTAACCGACGCGGTCATCACAGTGCCGGCATATTTTGACGATGCCAAGCGACAGGCCACCAAGGACGCGGGGCAGATTGCCGGCTTGAATGTCCGGCGGATCATCAACGAGCCTACTGCATCGGCCCTGGCATATGGTCTTGACAAGCAGGACGAGATGCTGACTGTTCTGGTATTCGATCTGGGAGGCGGAACCTTTGACGTGTCCATTCTGGAGATTGGGGGAGGAGTCTTCGAGGTGAAATCCACCGCAGGCAATACCCGTCTTGGCGGTGACGACTGGGATCAGGCTCTGATGGATTATCTGGCGGAGGAATTTCAGAAGGAGAACGGCATCGATCTCCGCAAGGACAAGATGGCGGCCCAAAGGCTTCTGGATGCTTCGGAAAAGGCCAAAAGGGAGCTTTCCACAATGCTCCAGACCACCATCAGCCTGCCCTTCATCACTGCCGATTCCAGCGGTCCCAAGCATCTGGAAACCACCATCACCCGATCCCGATTCGAGGAGATGACAAAAAATCTGGTGGAAAAATGCGCCGGCCCGGTTCATCAGGCTCTCAATGATGCCAAGCTGAACCCCGGTGAGATTGACAGGGTTCTCTTAGTGGGCGGGGCAACCCGGATGCCCATGATTGTGGAATATGCCAAGAAAACCTTTGGAAAGGAACCCAGCAAGGACATCAACCCCGATGAGTGCGTAGCCCTGGGCGCAGCATTGCAGGGCGGGGTTCTCTCGGGAGAGATGAAGGACATCGTCCTGGTGGATGTGACTCCATTGTCCCTGGGCATTGAAACCCTGGGAGGAGTGGCCACCAAGCTGATCCAGCGCAACACTGCAATTCCCGCATCCAAGACCGAGATATTCTCCACCGCGGCGGACTTCCAGACTGCTGTTGAAGTCCATGTGGTGCAGGGCGAACGGGAGATGGCCGGGGACAACAAGACCCTGGGCAAGTTCATACTGACGGATCTTCCGCCGGCCCCCAGAGGTGTTCCCCAGGTGGAGGTCACCTTTGACATCGACTCCAACGGCATTCTGACGGTGACCGCCAAGGACAAGGCCACAGGCAAATCCCAGAACATCAAGATCACTGCCACCACCAACCTTTCCAAGGACGAGGTGGATAAGATGGCCAGGGATGCAGAAAAATTCGCCGATGAGGACAAGAAGCGACGGCAGGTTATCGAAGAACGAAACCGCCTGGATCAGATGATTTATCAGGCTCAGAAGCTGATCAAGGATTCCGGCGATAAGATCCCGGCAGACCAGAAAAAGGCCGTGGAAGATGCCATCGAGGAAGCCCAGAAAGCCCTTGCCAGCGACAATATCGACAAGATAAAGTCCCAGGCGGAAAAACTCACCGAGGCTCTCTACAAGATCTCCTCGGCCATGTATGGTCAGACCGG
>CAYNGH010000028.1:0-27282 GCA_964396845.1 uncultured bacterium
GATGTACGCGGTTCCTGCAAATATTGTAAGTGCAACCGCCAGCGTTGCAATCAACTGCTGGAATCTCTGGGAATACCGGGTATCTCAGACCCACAATCTCCGGCACCGCCACCTCTGCCTTGATAAAATTCTGAATCCGTAATAATTGAATACCCCCATATCGGCCATAATTTATTATTTCAAAGGAGGAAACCATGGAACATGATTTTGAACGAATCCGCAAGGCAGTCCCCTTATGGAACAAGTATCAGGAATCCGGGACCTACGGGGTGGTTTTAATCTTTATTGGAGTAGTTTGTATAATTTTCCTAATTCTGTCAAACCTGTCAAATCTTCGGAATTTACCCATCCTGGTAGTGCTGTTTATCACAGCCATAATGATCCATGGCATCATGCTGAACAGCAAGTCAAAACAGGCTCATAGTCAGCTTGAACGGGAGCATGGCCGGGACATCACAAAGATGATTCAGGCAGTGGTGGATGAGATTGATGTGATCGATTCCAAACTGACCCCGGACACCTTCAAGTTTTCCCAGAATATAAGGGCAAAGATAAAAAGACCGGGGAAAAGCGATACTTCCTACCATCACTGGAAGGGACGTTTCTACGGCGACTGGGTAGCTATTACATGCCTTCAGACCACGGAGTTTTACCTGCTGGATCGTGACTCCTTTGACATCCGGGAATCCGATATGGAATTTCTCGGGCAGAGGGGCGCAAGGATAATCCTGGGAGAACATGGAGAAATGTCGGGATCCATCACCGGGGATTCCCTGGCAAACCTGCGTCGCTGGCAGAAGGGAGAATAACCCCCGCCAAAGCTGACAATTTCAGGAAAAGGGAGAAGACCCCCAGCGAAGAATGATACATGTAAATTTTTCAGGAGGTCATCCATGAAAGCAAGACTTATGGTTTTTTTCATCATTCTGTTACTGGGAATCACCCCGGCCCTGGCCCATGAAATACATGACGCCTCTGCCCGGGGCGATATTTCCGGAATCCGGGAAATCATCGACAGGGATCCTTCTCTTCTGAATCTGGCCGATGAAAAGGGCGCCACACCTCTTATGAGATCCCTCCAGGAGAAAAAAGGCGATACCGCCATGTTTCTCATCTCCAGAGGGGCTGATATAAACAAGGCAGATAACGGCGGGGACACTCCCCTGCACGCTGCCTCGGCCCATGGACTGGATGAAGTGGCAGAAGTCCTGATAAAAAAAGGCGCTCCTGTAGATTCCGTCAACGCTCTGGGCTGGACTCCCCTTTTCTGGGCGGGAATATACGGCCATGAGAATGTTGCCGAGCTTCTGACAGATAAGGGAGCAAAGATTGACCACCGCGGGAAGAAGGGCCTCACTCCCCTGTATCTTACCCTCACCGAAGGGATTTACATCGGACTCAAGGATCAGCGAGCCGATCAGGTGATCAGTGTTGCCAGGCTTCTCATTGACAAGGGAGCCGATGTCAACGTGCTGGATCGCCGGGATAACTCCCTGCTTCACTGGGGGGCGAAATTCGGACGGATGGAGATTGTCCGACTGCTCATTGAGAATGACATAAAAATCAACCAGAAGGACGACAACGGCCTGACTCCCCTTCATCGGGCCCTGCTGGGACGAAAAGAACAGGTTGTCAATTACCTCGTCGGCAAGGGCGCAAATGTCAATGCCAGGGACAACTTCGGGGCAACTCCCCTGCATATTGCCGCCGCTAATGGTGACATTTCTGTGGTGACCCTTCTTCTGGACAAAGGCGCAGATCCCAATGTAAAAAATGACGTGGGCCACACTCCCCATTATATAGCAGTTACTAACGGATACCCCGATATGGCGGAACTTCTTTCAAACAGGGGCGCAAAACAGCAATAGTTTTACTGCCGATTATCAGGAGAATCTTATGAATAAAACCCCGAAAGCTTCATCCCGGGTTATCCTCCGGGTTGAAGATGACCAGTGGGCCATACTTTTTGATCCCGACACCGGAGGCACCTTTGGCCTGGACCCGGTGAGCCGGTTCATCTGGGATCGTCTGGACGGCATCAACACTCTTAACGCCATCGAAAATCAACTGCGGACCGAATGTCCCGACACACCTTCCAGCGCCGGAGAAGACATCCGGGAGTTTGTAGAACAACTGAAGAGGAAGGACCTGCTGGAGGAAACTCCTTGAAGCTGATGCGGTCCCCCCGTTCTGTTGATTTGAAAATTACCGCCCGGTGCAACCTGCGGTGCAGTTATTGCTATCATTTCACCGGCGATTCTCCTCCGGAAAAAGATTTGGTTTTGTCCTGCTGGATTGACTTCATTGACCATCTGGCACAGTGCCAGGTCCTGCGGGTCAGCCTCACAGGAGGAGAGCCGTTCCTCCGGGAGGATATATCTAATATCATTGATGCAGTCAAAAAGAACCCTATGCGGTTCAAGGTGTTCTCCAACGGGATTCTCATCGGCGACGCTGAAGCCCGGATGCTGGCTCAAAGCCGGCGTTGTGACGGAGTGCAGGTTTCTCTTGACGGCTCCGGGCCTGCATCCCACGATCCCTTCCGGGGAAAGGGCAGTTTCCACAGGGCAGTGGAGGGAATCCGCCACCTTCAGGCCCACGGGGTGCCAGTTACAGTCAAGGTGACCATCCACCGGGAAAACTACCAGGATCTTGAACACTCAGCCCGTTATCTTTTAGACGAACTCAACCTGCCGGGGTTTTCCACCAATTCCGCATATTCCATGGGACTCTGCCGTAAGAATGAAAAACAGGTTGCCCTGGGCCGGGCTCAGCTTGTGCAGGCAGGGGAGGTTTTAAAGAAGCTGGATGAAAAATATCCCGGCAGAATCAAGGCCACCGCCGGCCCTCTGTGGATGGCCCGCCGGGTTGAAGAGATCGGGCATATCCAAAGAACCGGCAAAAAGCCTCCTGCCGGCGGAGGTTATCTTACCGGTTGCCGGGGTGTCTTCAAGAGTCTTGCAGTCCGGGCCGACGGAGTGATAATCCCCTGCAACCAGCTCCCCCACATGGAACTGGGCAGGATAAACCGGGACTCCTTGATGAAAGTCTGGCAGGAATCCCCACTGCTAAAGGATCTGCGCAACCGGGCCTCCATACCCCTGTCGGACTTTGAAACCTGCCGGGGATGCCCCATCCTTCACCACTGCACCGGAGGCTGTCCCGGGATGTCTTACCTTAATTTTGGCGACGAGAATGTCCCCGATACTGCGGGATGTCTGGGAGATTGCTTTACAGGAGAAAACTGCCATGAACACTAACCCGGAAGCCTTGAAAAATCCGTCCCTGAAGGGGCTTTACCTTTATCTCACCGAAGGGTGCAACCTCAAATGCCGTCATTGCTGGCTTTCTCCAGCTTACGACGACGGAACCACCCGGCCGGTGATGGATCCCCACATCATCGAAAAAATCCTGTTAGAGGCGATGCCTCTGGGCTTGAAAAAAATCAAGCTCACCGGGGGGGAACCCCTGATGCATCCTGAGATTCACCAGATACTTGATCTGGTGGCAAAATTTCCCCTGCGCCTTACCATGGAAACCAACGGTTACCTGTTGAATGAAGCCCTGGCGGATCATCTGGCCCGGTTCGAGAATCCCCACCTGTCGGTAAGCCTTGACGGAGCAATGGCAACAACCCATGATAAGATCCGGGGTGTAAAGGGGAGTTTTGACAGGGCTTTGCAGGGGATAAATAATCTGGTGGCCCGGAAAATCCGCCCCCAGATTATAATGACCCTGATGCAGGCTAACCGTTATGAAATCGAAGACATGGTTCACCTGGCCACTGCAGTGGGGGCAAAATCCGTCAAATTCAATTTGGTCCAGCCGGCATCCCGGGGTGAAAAAATGCACCAGGAAGGCCATACCATCAGCGTCAGGGAGCTTATCGAAATCGGACGCTTCGTGGAAGGGGATCTGTCAAAGAGATCCTCGGTTCCCCTTTACTACACATATCCCCAGGCTTTCCGGTCCCTGGGGCGGATATTTGACGACGGCGACTGCTCCGTCTGCGGGATTCTGAACATCCTGGGGGTTCTGGCCGATGGAAGATATGCTCTTTGCGGTGTGGGCTCGGTTATCCCTGAGATGATAATGGGCTCTGCCCGGGAAGATTCCATCCAACAGGTTTGGCGGGATAACAGCGTCCTGAAAAAACTTCGTGAAGGGATGCCGGGGAAATTTACCGGGATATGCCGGCGGTGCGCCATGAAAAACATGTGCCGGGGGGCATGCATCGCTCAGAATTATTATTCCAGCCGGGATATTTGGGCTCCCTTCTGGTTTTGCTCCCAGGCGGAAAAAGAGGGACTTTTCCCTGAATCGAGAATAATTCCCGACCAGATGTTACAGTCAACTGGTAGCCCAAGGGATTAAACCCATCACGGGGAGGAGGGAGTGAATCCATGTCCTACAGCAAACCAAGACTGGTCAGCCTTACCGAGGTTGATGCCGTTGGAAACTGCGCCGCAGGCTTCAACGAAGATTCCATGAACTGCTTTGACGGGCTGTCCGACTGATCAAATTCACGGTTGAAACTTAAAAAAGGGGGCATCCCCCTTTTTTTATTTCCAACAACTCACCATCACCCGGAGATGTTTTTCCGGCTCCTGCAGGGTAACAGAAAAATCCCCCACAGGATGGAAACGGGTTTTTTCGAAGCCCGCTTCTGACAACATCTTCCGAATCCTCTCAGGAGAAATCACCAGATATTCAAGCTCCCCGGAAAACCGGCAATATTCCCCCTTCAACTCCAGATACGAAACCATCTGTCTTTTTGCTGTTTTCCCGCAGGGATCAAAACTCCCCCGGCGGATCATCAGGGGATCTTTGGTTATGGATGTCCGGCCCCATCGGGAAAGACCCCGGGGAGTAATCATGTCAAATACAAACAATCCCCCGGACACAAGGGGACTCCAGGCAGAAATAAATAAATCCCGGACTCCCTGTTGGTGGGGCATGTGGTTCACTGAATCCGATGTGGCAGTCACCAGATCCACCATTCCATCATGACGGTAACAGGTAACATCCCCCTGCACCAGCCGGCAGGAGCCGTCATCAAGATGAGGTTTTAATACTTCCCGGGCAATGGCCAGCATCTCCGGGGAGAGATCAACCCCGGTGACATCAAAACTTGCCCTGCAGAGGCTATCTGCCAAGTGTCCGGTGCCACAGCATAGATCCAGAGCCTTCCTGCATCCTCTGTTTGTTAGTGCCTGTTGCCACAGCCCGATTATAGCCGGGGCAATGGATCGGGGATAATCCGACAGCTCCAGCTGGTAAAACCTTGCAAACTCCCCATTATAATCCATCAAAAACCGCCTCATTTTCCTGATTGCCGTCAACCCACCGATGCCACAGATTCTCTGCCTCCGCCCCGACAGGATTGATCTTGCCAAGAAAATCCTCCGGCCCGGGACATCTCCCGGCCATATCCCGGATCAGGGACACCGCCCATTGGTGCAACAGTGCCGGGCCAAAAGCCTCTTCCAAGGCATTTAGAAAACTCAGCCCCCGGCCATGGGCAATGGTCATATCGCATGACTCTGAAGGATTCCCGTAAAAACCGGGGTTTTCTCCCCGGACAACCGCTTCTTCATATGTCCTGACCATATAACGATAAGCCCCGGGGTTCAATCCCCTATTGCGGGAATATTCCCGGTCGGCCCAGAGTCCCAGCATTATGGAAAGCCATCGGTGAGGGCCTTTCATAATCCCCCGGTTGAAATACTGGTGGGCCATCTCGTGAGATATGATGAAACTGCGGTAATCCCCGGCGATCTCATCGGGCACTGCCCCCCGGTGAATCGCTACCATCCCCGGCGCCAGGGGAACCCCGCCAGTCATAGATTTTCTCCCCGGCAGAATTACAAACCGCCTCCCGGGGAAAAATCCAAACAAATCCAGAAAGAATCCGGCACAGTCCGCCATTATATTCAAGTCTTCCCGGCAGTCCTCGCCGGGAAAGGATCGCACCCGGACAAGCTCGATATTTCCTTCAAATCCCTGCACCGCCATATGACCGGGGACCATCGCAATTCCCAAAGGCCCCGGCCCCCGCCAAGAGATCACCCCGTCATCATCGGGATCCCCTGAAGTGATTAAAACCATGTCGCCGGGAGAAGCCAGAGAAAAACAATAATCCGTGGAAGATTCAATCTCCTCAATAAAGGGATGCCACCGGCCCGCCCGGAGATAACCCTCTTTTCCGCCGGGAGCCGTGGTGGAAAATTCCCCCTGAATTCTTGAAACACTGTCTGTCAGGGGTATTATAAAATCCTTGTCATAGGTTTCGTCAACGGGGCAAATCTCGCCGTCCAATATCAACTGCCGGATAAAACAGCCCCGGGGAATCAGAAGCCTTGTCCCACTGCCGTGGCCGGAAAAGAGGCAAACATCAAATATCCCCGACAGGTTCAATTGCCCGTCGATGCTGACATCAAAAGAATATTTTGCTATTTCATTCATCACGCATCACCACCGGGAAACCCCGGCACTTCCCGACTGCATGCAGGTTTTTTGCCTCTCCCCGGCCAAGATATTTCTCACAATAACACCAGGGAGAAATAATTGAGCCTCATCAAGTACATATTCAAGCTGGAATTTCGCCGTCAGCTTCTCCTGATGTTTCTTGTAGCTGCTGGAGTAGTCCTGGGCTTTGTCAACATCGCCATCGAGGGACGGATCATTGATGACGCCATCGGCGGGGGGACAGGAACCGGGGACATCTCCCTGCTGTTTCGCTATGTGATAATATATTTCACCATCATCATCATAACCTCTTCCCTGTCGTATTTCAATGATATTCTATTCAACGAAACCACCCAGCGGATCCTTATCCGCCTGCGAAAGGACCTGTTTGACCGGGTTTTGCGTCTGGATCAGTCCTTTTTTGCAAAGACACCCATGGGGGAGGTCATATCCCGCATTGTGACGGAAGTGCAACAGTTGGGGGGATTCCTTTCCAAAATCGTTCTTGTCCCCATGAGCTGTCTGATAACCATAATCGCCGGCTTCGGCCTGATTGCCGGCATCGACATCCGTCTGGCAGGAATTTCCCTGGGGATATATTTTCTGGTGTTTATTTTTCTGCCTCCTCTCCGACGGCAGATCCGAGGGCTTTCAAAACAATGGGGCCGGGGAATGAGATGCATCAACCACCGGGCCGAGGAATCCATTTCCCACTACGGGCAGGTTCAGTCCCACAACACATTTGCCTTTGAAGAGAGCCGTTTTTCCAACTCCCTGTGGGATTTCTTTCATATCCAGATGAAAATGGCCCGCACCTATGGAGTGAGCGGGATGCTGTCGGGGTTCTTCTCGGAGCTGGCCAACCTGACTGTTTACGGGGTTGGGGGATACCTCATCATCCGGGCCTCGGGTATGGGGGGCACCCTCACCGTGGGGGCCCTGTTCATCATGATTCGGGTTCTGGGAAATATAATCAAGCCCATCAACACCCTCATCGATTTTTACCAGCGTCTGGGAGAAGCCCAGGTGAAGTTTGACATGGTTTCCGACTACCTGAACATTCCCCCGGCCATCGCCGACGGGCCCCAAAGCCGGGATATGGAAGATGTCCGGGGAAGCATTGTCCTGGAGGATGTTACCTTCGGCTTTTCCGGGGAAGAGAAGATCATAAGAGGAATCAGCCTGACTATCCCCCCGGGCCAGAAAACCGCCCTGGTGGGGCCTGCCGGGTGCGGAAAGTCAACCCTTGCCCTCCTCATAAACGGCCTGATAAAACCCACATCGGGAAAGATAGCCATCGACGGTGTGGAGATTAGCAATATATCCCAGAAAAGCCTTCGAAGGCTGGCGGGATACGTTCCCCAGGCCAAGACTGGATCCCCGGTGCTTTTTGGCGGAACCCTTGGGGACAATATCCTATACGGCCTCAAGGAGCGTCAGGAAAACCCCGACCACAAGCCCGAAGGCTGGCTGGACCTGGAGTATTTTCAGTTTGACAGCCTGGATCAGCTCCGGGAACGAGTGGTGGATCTCATAACCGATGTGGGATTTTACCGGGATGTTTTTAACTTCGGCCTTTCAAAGGTAACCCTTCGGCAGGCCCTGGACAGGAACGATGACATTTTCCGGATTCAAAACCCCGGCGCAGTGCGAAGCGAGGTCCTCAAGGGACGGGAGAAATTCCGCCAGCTGATAACCCAACAGGATCGGGAACTCATCGAGTTTTTTCATCGGGATCATTATATGGATCACTGCTCAATCCTTGAAAACCTCATATTCACATCACCGGAGCCGGTGACATCGGATAAGGCTCTCTACGAGCAACTTCTGGATCTGATGGAAAAGCTGGATCCTGACGGCAGTTTTACCCGCCGGGTTGAAGAAATCGGCATCAAGATAATAAAAGAAGTAGCAGACCTGGTGATCCGCATGGGACTTGACCGGCATCAGTTAGAATCCAACCCTGCCATCCCTCGGGGAGCTATGTCGGTGGACCTCCAGAGTTGGAGTGACAAGCTCAGGAATCCGGAAAGGCTGACTTCAAAGGATCACCGCAGACTGGTTAAAATCGGGATGGATTACATCGCTGCTCAGGGGATTGATCTTTACATTGATGATGATTTCCGCAAAAGAACAGTTGCCCTGCGACATCGGCTTATGGAAGAGGAACCCCTGGACATGAAACAGCCTTTTCCCTTTTACCACCAGGACAACTATGTGGACGGCGGGACCATCCGGCAGAACATCATCATGGGAAAGGTCAACACCACCCTATACGATGCGGACTCCCGGATAAACCATGTGCTGGATCAGGTGATCCGGGAAATACAGTTAGAAGACGAGATCATAAGCCTCGGATTGTTGATGGACGTGGGAGAACGGGGTTCCCGCCTCTCAGGTGGACAGGCCCAGAAGGCCGCCATATGCCGGGTGTTTCTGAAGAATCCCCGGATACTGATATTAGACGAAGCCACCTCGGCCCTGGACAATCATTCCCAGAAAACCGTCAGCGGGGCCATCGAAAAACAGTTTGCCGACTCCACCGTCATAACCATAGCCCACCGGCTGGATACCATCCGGGATTATGATCTCATATGCGTCCTTGCAGGAGGCAGTCTTGAAGAATCCGGCAGTTTCCAACAGCTTGTGAGCAGGGGAGGTCTTTTTGCCCGGCTGTGGGAAAGCGCCGGCGGAAAAACCGGGGAAGGAGAACAGAAATGATACTGACCATGGCGCAGAAAATCGAAAAACTCAGGGAATGTCCCCTGTTTGAAGGGCTGTCCCCTGATGAGCTAAAAATCATCGCCCTCACATGCCGGGTGGTTCAAAGCGGTCCGGGACAGGTGCTTCTGATGGAAGGAGATGAATCCTTCGAAGCATATGTTATATTTCAGGGCCGGGCCGAGGCTTACACGGTACTCAAAGACGGCACCGAAGTGGTGCTGGGGGCCTTTGGGGAATCGGAAATATTCGGCGAGTTTGCAATCCTGGGGGATATTCCCCGGAGTGCGTCGGTGCGGACATGCACTGATTTTGTGGGCCTTGTGATTGAAAAAGAAGTCTTCCTGAAGTTTCTGGATCAGTTTCCCCGGGTTTCCCGGAAAATCATGAAAATCCTGATTCACCGGCTCCTTCAGACCAACCGACGATACCTTCAGGTTATCCAGAAAAACCGGGATTAATCAGATTCCCGTCCATATGGATAATCTCCAGCCATTCCCGAAGGCCGAGGGCAATTTCAGGATCTGCTCCTCTTTATTGCTTCCTTCAAATCCCGGGCCACCCTCAGCATGTTTTTCACATTCTCCGGGGAGGAAGTGAGGATTCCCCGCAACATAAACCCCTGATGACTGATATAGAAATCCTGACACATCCCTGTCACCTTGGTAAAGAAACTGGCCTTGCCGAAGGGATACCGGTGAGAATTATTCAGAAGTGCCTTTTGAATCTCCTGATCCAGCAAGTTGAGGCTTGCATTGAACTTGTCCAGAAAACCCGGCACGGGATCCGGCAGGTTGCACCGTTTCATCCACTTGTAAGGCGAATAATTCATCACAAACAGGCCATGCTTCAGCCAGACATGATTCATATGCTTGTAATCAGTTCTCATGGGGACAAAGAGCACAAGATTCTCCACCGAGGAGCTTTTGGATCTGGAGGAACTCCCGCTGAATCCCATACTGCCCCTGACGCGGGTTGTGCCGGAAAACAGGAAAAACCGGTTCTCCGGGTCACGGCTTTTTGCATAGACATCCTTGAGATGCATCACCTCATCGCCCTCTCCAGATATGGCAGACACGGCATCAACAGCGGATTTCACATCAATGTCCTCCCTGGATACCAGTTCAAGATCAAAATCCCGGGCGAAAGAGTCAAAAGCATTCTTCAACTTTTTTTCCCGAATTATAGAATCGATGGCTATCCCGACAATCAGAACAACAGGAATCACCAAAAGGGGCCAAAATTCAGCCATAATCACACCCCCAAAACAGTATAATTATCTATATCCTTGTTTGTGTTTCTGGATTCTGGATAAAATCCTGCATTACCTGCTCAAATATCAATCCTGTATATATCCCCATCATCGCCTTTGCCGGCATCCCGGGAAGAAGAACCCGGCTGGAGAGCCTTTCCGGCGCCGGATTTTATGAGGGCTTCCTTCAGCCCCCGGCCCACCTGGATTAGACTTTTTACATCTTCCTCAGAATAACAAAAAATTCCCCGGATCACAAAGCCATCGGGAGCGATGAAAAGATCCTGACACCTGCCCACAATCCGTTTCATTATGTCTTTCTTTCCAAAGGGGTATCTATGATGACAGGACAGGAGAAATTCTTGAATCTCCGGGGCCAGCTCACTGGAATTGGCCATGAATTTCTCAGGAAAATCCTTAAAGGGATCAGACAGTTTTTTTGCTCCCAATAGAGCCGAGGCTGTCTTCTCGGTGAGGGTGTTCAGCTGGCTCCAGATGTGAATCTTTCCCTGGACTCCTGTTTCCATGGGGACATGGAGAACCAAAGCTTCAATCATATATTTAAATTGGGCAACCATCCGCCGGTCTTGGGCTCTCATATTGTAGATATATGCATGGCAAACATGAAAAGGGTTGTCGGGGGCCCTGCTGGACAGGCATTCATCGGTAAAGGTGCTCTCCATGGGCGCACTGGTAATCCCGTTGACAATTTTGGCAACGGAAGATTCCTGGGATTTGTCCCAGGGAATATGCTCCAGCTCAAACCTTCGGGAAAGGGTATCAAAATAGCCCCTGATTTTCTTTTCTTTTACATAGGGATAAAAAAAGAATCTATAGGTTAGAAACAGGATGAATAATGCAATTAAAACCCCCAGATCATTATCGGTCATTGGAACCACCCCCGGCCCGGATAATCTGTATATTGTTGATTGCCATCGCCCCCCTGCAGAACCGGTTTAAATATCAACCCTGTATATCCCGTCATCGCCTCTATCGACATCCTGGGAAGAAGAACCCGGCTGAACAGCCTTTCCGGCGCCGGATTTTATGAGGGCTTCCTTCAGCTCCTGTCCTGTTTTTAACAGGTCCTGAACATCCCCGGTGGAGCTGGTGCGGACTCCCCGCAAGCTGAAGCAATTTGGGCCTATCAGGAGATCCTGATTCAAGCCCACGGCCCGGTTCTGTCTGCTGTAATCCCCAAAAGGATAAAACTTTCTTCGCTCCAGAAGAACTCTCTGGACTTCCCGGGGAAGGAGAGCCAGATTTGTTCCTCCATAAGCGCAAGCCACATAACTGTCTTCAAAGCCATCCACGGGGTCGGGCATCTTCTGAGTTCCCAGCAGGCCAGCTATGAGGGTTTCAGACAAATTGTCCAACCGCAGACGGACATGAATTACCCCGGGAATACTTGTTTCGACGGGGACATTCAGAATCAGACTGTCGTTGAATGCGCCCTGGGTATCAGTTTCCCCGTGACGGGTGGAAGAACTGCTGATCTTGGCGCTGCAAAGATGAAACATATAATCCGGATCCCTGCTGATGAGGCAGTCCTCGGGTCTTGTTCTGTCATGCTGTGAAATGGTGAGGCTCTGTATCTGAGAAACCGCCGACTCCATCCCGGGGTCCTCTTTGGGGACATGAATCAGATTCAAATCCTGGGCCAGGTTTTTTATAAACTCCCGGTTCTTCTTGTCAGCTGCCTTGGCCTTGGAAATGGTATAAATTGCAAACAGGGCAAAGCATCCAAAGAAAGAGAGAAACAATAGCAATACCGGATCAATTCCCATATTTCACCTCCAGATTATATGATAATTATCCGATAAATATTCTTCTCCTTCATTCCGGGATAAAATGTTACACGGCAGAATCCCAGAATAACAATAAAAGAACCGGGGAAACCGATGGATTGTGGCAGGCAGGTTAAAAAATTGTCCCCTTCACCGATAATAAAAGAAGGAGTTTGATTGATGACATAGAATTATTTTTTTTAACACATATTTAGTAAAATTCATCAATATACACGAAATAAAATATGAAAGATATTTGTATCGGAATAATCGAGGACCAGGTAATTCTCAAAGATACTTTGGCGCGTTCCCTGGAGCGTTACAACAACATCCAGGTCAACAGCACCTGGGAAACCGCCGAGGAAGCCATCGATTCTCTGTCCAGGGAAGAAACAGACCTGGTTATAATCGACAAGGTCCTGCCGGGAATGGATGGAATAAATGCCTCCCGGGAAATTCAAAAAATTTCCCCGGGGACAAAAACCATCCTTCTTTCAATGCACATTGACGGCATCGATGTTGTCAATGCTTTCGAAGCAGGAATTACCGGCATCCTGCCCAAGGACATTTCTGTTGATCAGTTAGTGGATGCCATAAGATGCGTCGCCAGGGGAGAAGTAGTCCTCAACGACAGAATCGTCAAGAATTTTCAGGGATTCAAGACAGAAGAAAAAACACAGGCCGATGAATGCCCCCTGTCACCTCAGCAGTTGGACATTCTCCGGCTGGCGGGTTCCGGGTGGTCCAACAAGGAAATTGCCCGGCATCTCGGCTGTTCAGTTTCCCTGGTCAAACTGCGTTTCCATGAGGTATTCCAGACCCTGGAAGCCAGGGACAGAACCCACGCGGTGATTCAGGCAGTAAAGCTGGGCTATATCAACACCTGCCGTTTTGAATGACCCTGCCCCGGGAAGGATCAACCTTGGAGATTTCTCAAACCTGACATTGATTTATTTTCATGCGCCCTCCCACAGAAAGCCCTTCAGTCATCTTGATCTGTCAGATATTTATCCGCCCATTGAAGCATCTCCCATATCACATGGAGGCAGGATTCCCTGGCATAATACCAATGCTCTTCCCGGGGGAGCATCACCAGCCTTGCCGTTCCGCCGTTGCCCCTGATAGCCTGAAACATCCGCCGGGATTGAAGAGGATATGTGCCCGAGTTGGAATCCATCTCTCCATGAATCAGCAGAAGAGGTTTTTTAATTTTATCTGCATGGGATATTGGAGAAATTTTCAAATAAAACTCCGGTGCTTCCCACAGAGTACGTCTTTCTGCCTGAAAACCGAAAGGAGTCAGGGTGCGGTTGAAGGCTCCTGAGCGGGCTATCCCTGCGGCAAAAAGATCGCTGTGGGCCAGCAGGTGGGCTGCCATAAAAGCGCCATAACTGTGACCGCCGATGAGAACCCGGTTCCTGTCCGCATATCCCAGTTCACAGAGTCTATCCACTGCTGATCTGGCATTGTCAACAATCTGGCTGATAAAGGTATTATTCACAGTATCGGGATCTCCCACCACGGGCATTGAGGCTTCAAAAAAGGCATATCCTCCGGACAGGAAAAATCTGGGGTCGGATCGGAACAGCCGGGCAAACCTGTATGGAGAACCCCGCACCTGTCCTGCTACACCGTCCTGAGCATATTCCCGGGGATATGCCCACATCACCAGAGGAAGCCGGGTTCCTTCCCGGTATCCCGGAGGCAGATAAAGTATCCCCGACAGGGGCAGTCCGTCGGATCGTTCATAACGGATAATTTTTTTCTTCACCTGCCGGGTCCATGGAGCCGGGCTGGGAAATTCCGTCAGCTGGCGTTCTTTGCCATGAGCCAGGTTAATCACAAAAAAATCCGGTGGATCTTCCGGTGACTGTCGCAAAGTGATAATTTCGTCAAACCGGCCCAGATTAAAACTCATGAACTCCTCAAAACGTCCGCCGGGACACTGCCACAGCCTTTCCTTCTCACCGGTTGCGGGATCCAGCTTATCCAGAAAGGGCATATCCCCGTCGGGGGATGAACCTTCCCCTGAGAAAAAAATCTTCCCGCCATGGGAAATTGCCACCGGAAAACCGCCGGGAAGAATCTTTTTCACCACTTCCCCGGGGTGGTTATAGGCATCCCGGGCAGAAAGATCAAAGACCGTCCTTTCAATGACAGGGGTTTTATCCAGATCCATCAGAAAGGTGGTTCGCCACTGGCGGGTGCGGTCATACTGATGCACCAGGGCCATCCCGGGAGTATCCAGCCAGTCGATGCCGGTGAACCGTTGAGGGATCTTCTTGAGCATCAGAGGTCTTTTGTCAAAGGGAGCCTCCTGACTCCACAGACTGTCCCGGAAGGGAACATCCCGGGAGGGATCTCCCCCGTCAGTGGCCTGGGTCCAGAAAAGCCGGGCATCATCATATCCGGGCATCCATTCAATATTCCTCACACCCACAGGTACTCCATGCCGGGGAACTTCCTCGGAGGCGGGGGATGTGGCCACCACATGAATCGATTTTCCTGCAAGATCCGTCACATGAAAGCGCCGTCGGAAATAATAATAGGGCACCCGTCGGGAGAAAGGCTCTAAAAGTTCAACCCACAGAATATGCCTGCCGTCGGGGGACGGGGACATCTTCATGAACAGGCCGGTTTGCTCCATGGATGTGACGGCAAGATTTTCCGAATCCACCAGCACGGGCCTGCTGGTACAGAAATACAAAAACAGACGATCATCTCCGGGAGATGCAAGAAGATCCTGATATGTGGGCATCTGGGAATATGACCCGGAAGCCTCCTCCACGTTGGGGCCTTCTGGTATCGGGGATTCATCAGGCACTGCTCCCCGCTCCTGAGGTACTGTCAACACCAGCAGGTGGCGGTTATCGGGCATCCATACCATGGGATATGTCAGGGTGTGATTCACCTGCACTCCGGGGACTTTCCGGGCTTTCCCCGTGGAAGGATCCACAATCCAAAGTCCGGTCCCATCGGGAGAATGCTCCTCCACTGCCAGGGCCTTTCCATCTCCCCGCCACAGGGGAACCCCCAGAGGGTTGCCCCGGGGAAGATCCACCGGTGTATCCTTGTTGGTTGACAGGTTTTTAATTTCGACAGCTTCATACCTGGTCAGAGTGCGATGAGCATTGGTGCCTGGGTCGATGCGGATACCCGCCAGCCTGATAAAAGGCCGGGCAAGCTGGGAAATGGGAGGATGAATGTTTCTCTTTACCAGGGCAACCCTGGAGCCATCGGGGGATATTATGAACCGGGGACTCCATGGAGTATCAATCACCTGCACCACATCATCATGGGGAATCTGGTAATTCACCTGGGCTTCTCCCCTGCCGGAACAGACGATAACAAAAAGCATAACCATGATAATCATCATAGCCCCGGCAACAACATGAGAAACACCGGCATTTGCATACTTCATCAAAAACAGCCTCCAGGTAGATAATAATTCTGTCAGTAGCATAATGTGAGAAATTATTCACATACTCCCGGGCCAAAGGATAAACCATAAAAGCCGGAAAAAGTCCCTTTTCTATGAACAGTCCCATTAACCTTCCCCTCTGTCTGGATATTCCCGCCCCGACTCCTGCCGGGGCATCCCCCGACAGGAAAAATCCCGCAACCGGAAAAGATTGAAATAGAAAACCCTGAGATTGGAGTGTATCATGCTTTCACTTTTTGAACGGTTTCCCCGGCTGGAGGAAAAACTGCCCCATCTGGAAATAGCCGCCCTTCCCACCCCTGTTGAGAATCTGCCGGGCCTGTCCCGGAAGCTGGGGATCCATGGGATGATAAAGCGGGATGATCTCACAGCCCGGCCCTATGGGGGAAACAAGGTTCGCAAGCTGGAATTTCTCCTGGCAGAAGCTTTGTCTGTGGGCGCAGGCCATGTTCTCACCTTCGGATGTGCCGGGTCCAACCATGCCACCGCTACAGGAGTCTATGCCCGCAGGCACAACCTGAAAAGCATATCCATGCTCTTTGACCAGCCCAATGCCCGCTCGGTGCGAATCAATCTCAAATACAGTCATCTTTGCGGAATCCGCCTCCATCACTATGAATCCTGGCCCTCTCCCCCATTGCAGACCGCAGTCATAATGCAGGAGGTTTTTCGCTCAACGGGTGTTTATCCATATGTGATCCCCCCCGGCGGGTCTTCTCCTGTTGGGACCATCGGTTTTGTGAATGCTGGAATCGAACTGGCCCGGCAGGTTCGGGGAGGAGAGATTCCATACCCCCACGTGATTTATGTTGCTGCCGGCACCCTGGGCACATGCGCCGGCCTGAGGCTGGGCCTTGATCTTTCTGGAATGGAAACCCGGGTCGAAGCAGTACAGGTGACAGGAGAGAAGTTCGCCAGTCCCCGGAGGTTTGCTCAATTATACAACGACACCGGGGAGTATCTGGCCTCTCTGGATTCCAACATCATCCCTTCGAAGCTAACTCCCAGCCAGGTTGCAATGAGAAATGACCAGTACGGGGGCAAGTATGCTCAATATACCCCGGAATCGGTGGAAGCGGTGAACCTGCTGGCTCAGTCCGACGGAATAAAGCTGGAAGGCACATACACGGGAAAGGCGATGGCAGCCCTCCTGAAAGATGCCCGGGAAGGTCTGCTGACGGGAAAGAATGTTCTTTTCTGGAACACATATAATTCAGCGGATCTCACCGACGCGGTAAGGGATGTGGATTATCAGGAGCTTCCATCGGGATTCCACAAATATTTCACTGAACCGGTCCAGCCCCTTGATGAAGAGATCCTGCACCGGGAGGATTCATCAGGCACCCCTTGACATTAAAACCCGTCCCGATGTTAACAACATGTTAACACAAAGGGGACCTTTTTTGTGATAAGATATTGTTGGATTGTATTTTGGAGGGTATCGATGACAAACATTTCAAGAATCAGCATCGGACAGCAGACAAGAGATTACAGTTCAGCTCCTGTAAGGATCCAAAAGGAAGGCAAACAGGAAACCCCGGTAATGTCAGGGGATCAGGTCATCCTGGGCCAGGCAGATAAATCCGAGTCCATCATCAAAACTTCATTTCATGAGTCGGAAACCTGCCGTATCGGGAAGGGTTACGACAGGAATTTCCTGGGGGATGATGTTTTATTGCCCCTGCCAGAACCCACGGGGCCTGCCGCGGATCAGGTGCTGGATATTGACGGCAAAGGGAAAAAAGTCCGGGATTACACCCACTTTTCCATTGTAATGCACAAGGATCGCAAGATGGCTATGTTCACCGCTAACAACATTGACGGCAACCAACTCCGCACTGATATAGGCCGTTCAAAATGGAAGATCGACGATGTGGTGGGTGAAAAAAATCAGCTGGGGCCTTATGTTTACAAAAACAATCCCCTGGACCGGGGACACTTGGTCCGCCGGATAGACGTGGTATGGGGTGATAAAAGGACCGCCCAGATCGCTAACAGTGATACTTTTCATTACACAAACGCGGTCCCTCAGCATTCAAATTTGAACCAGAAAAAATGGCTGGATCTGGAAGACTGGCTGTTGAACAATGCCGCCAACAAGAAAAAGAAAGTATCAGTATTCACCGGGCCTGTATTACGGGAGAATGATAAAAAATACCGTGGAGCACAAATTCCAGAAGATTTCTGGAAGATTATCATCCTTCGAAAGGAAAAAGGAGAGCTGGTAGCCGCGGGATTTATGATGAGCCAGAAAAATATGATTGGTAAACTGAGAGAAGAAGAAGGACAAAAACAACAAAGGGATGTCCCCACAGAAGAGATTGCCCCATACCAGGTGACCCTTGAATCCATCGAAAAGATGACCAATCTCGACTTCGGGGATCTCAAGGATGCCGATGCATACTCCATATACAAAACCCGGCAGGAACAGCCATTCACTATTACAAGTGACGGAAGACTCCTGGCAAAGGAAGCATCACAAGGCGAAGAACGACATTACATTCATTCAGCACAGGATATAATCATCTGACACAGTTAAAGGCCCGGCCATACCGCCGGGTCTTTGTTATCCCGCATCAATAATACCGGTCAAAGAGGAATTATGCCGGGGCGGTTTTAATATTTACCGGAGAATACCCGGCCCGTGCCGGTGATGGGGAGAGTATCGGTCATGACTTATGAGAATTTGGCACAAAGGCTTGAACTGCTGGAGCGCAGGGTGGACAGGGACATATCAAGAATCCGTTTCTGGAAGGGAGCTTGTCTGATTCTGCTTATTGCCCTGCTGGGGCTGGGGATATTCCTGCAACAGGGGATGGTAACCGCAGGGGACACCGACAAGAATGAAACAGAAGATTTTGAAAAGTTCATAATGCGGGATCCAGACGGCAGAGTACGGCTGGCCATGATGGTCAACGAGGAAGGCCCTTTCTTCATGATGGCCGACAAAGAAGGGAATGCCCGCATCGGGATGCTGGTCCCCAGAAACGGCACTCCGGGGATCCAGCTTTTTGACCAGAAAGGCCAGATGCGTCTGGGACTTCTGGTGGCCCCTGACGGCTCCCCTGGAGTACAGCTCTATGACAGCAAGGGGAAACTGAGCCTGGGCATGGGAATAACCCCCCAGGATTCCTCGGGAATGATCCTTTATGACGGCGAAGGGAATATCCGGCTGGGAATGGTGGTGGCTCCCGGCGGTTCTCCCGGCTTCCAGATATATGATTCCCAGGGGACTCCCCGGTTTGAGATGGGAGTAACCCAGGACGACTCACCGGGACTGCAGATTTTTGACCGGGACAAGAAACTCATTTACAGTATCCCCTGATCCTCCATGTTTTTGATTTATATCAGCTTTTCTTGGGGAACTTTTTTCTTGCCCTATATACAATGGTGGAATATTTCTCGGGATTGAATCTTTCCGAAATGTCCCATCATCGGGGCGTTTCATAAGTTTTCCTTATTCAAGCCCTTTGTAATGGTTCTCCAAACCTTGAAAAAGGATAACTCACACCAGCGACAGCTTCCAATCAACCGGAAGATGAATTTAAAGAAAACAAAACCTGACAACGCCTGACAACGCCTATCGAATCATAACCCACGGCCCGATGATTGAATCTCACCGATCATGACAATCCCGTGTCATTTTGGGCACTTCTAAAGTGCCCCACGGCCCGAGGGCTATGTCCCACCGATCATGACAATCCCGACTCATATTCCCCGGTTTTAAACCGGGCGACTCATGTTATCCGGTTTTAAACCAGGTCCATGAAGCGAACCAGTCCGTTCCAGGCGAAGTTTTTCACTCCATATCCATCATCGGTTTCCGGGTTGAAGTATTCGAAGAATCCGGATTTGGCCAGCAGTTCAAAAGAAGATTCTTTTATTCTGTGGGCCATTAGCTTTGCGGGGTGGTAGTCGGGATTATCTCTGATCACCTTCATCAGGGCATTCCACAGGAACCAGTTGATATTGATCCAGATGTTCCCTCGCCAGTATTGGCTTCCGTCATACAGGTCATGATCCCGGCTTGTGGTGGGAACCATCCGGGTGAGATTGAACTCTGCGGGGTTGGCCAGGTGTTTTTCAATCAGGTGTCGATGATGTTCTTCTCCGGGGAGGATCATGGGATAAAACATGGCAGCGGACTTCACCGGGGATTTGATCTCGTCCTTGGTGCATAGATCTGTGTATTTATCGCCGTCCCACATCTTCTGAAATATTGCCCGGCGGGTTTTATCGGCCCGGTTTTCATAGACATCCGCCCCGTCAGTGTCGCCGATTCTCCGGCACAGTCGGGCCAGTGCCGTCATGTTTACTGCGTATATCACATTGAAATCCACTGGTTCCACATTAAACTCATCCAATTCAAAGATCCTGTCCAGGTTCCAGTTCAATTTTTTATAGATGGAAATAAGTCGCATTTTTCTGTTGTCGATGTGGGATCTTTCACCGTCGGCAACCCCGAGAGTCAGATCCCATCGCTGGGAGTTGTCCCATCCACTCTCCCAGGGATGAATGATGGAAATCAAGCCGTCCCGGTCAGAATCCCGCCGTTGGTGGAGGTAATCATAATACTTCTTGAGCCGGGGAAGCATCTCCCCAAGGAAAACGGCATCATTGGTGGATTCCATCACGGTTTCCACAGCCACTGCAAGAACAGGCGGTTGAGTGATGTCGGAATGATCCTGATATGACCAGTATGTATTGATGAATTCATTTCGCCGGGCCCCGGTAATATCGGAACCTTCGGGAGAATCGCAGAAATTTTCGAAGTGAGGTTTTGCCCAGTCGGGGACTTTCCCGGCATCTCCCCGGAAATAATTCATATGAGGCACAAACCCGTCCCGGTGCTGGCAGGCAAAGACCGACCGGAGTTCATCTTTGGCCATCTCACCATCCTGACTTGCCAGGATCATAGCGTGAAAAGCTGAATCCCACAGCCATTGTTTCCCATCATAGTCCAGGTGATCATCGGATTCCACTGTCCTGCTGGGAATGGTAAAACTATGGCCGTTAATGAGAAAGCGATTCCCCCGGAGCACATCAAAGGCCCTCTGGATAACCTGGGCATTCCGGGAATTAATTCTGCTGTTTTCATCTGTCATCGGCATGTCCGCCTTATTGTAAATCAGAAGTTACGCATTTTATATTTTCGGGGGAAACTTTTTCGTGACCCATTTTTAAAAATGGGGGAAATATGAGTCATGATGGTAATTAATCAGAAGGCCAAAATAATCGGGCCGATTCGGGCTTGATCATTTTTTCCAGCCTCGGTAATTGGCTTCCCCCGACCCCCCTTCAAAAAGCTTTAAATCAGGTAATGACAAGCATTTGCAATACTTGTCATTACTTTTTATCAATGTGGGATCAGATATTCTTTTTTTTTGAACACATCTTCTTCCTGCTTGGGCTTTATCGGATATTTTTCCGATGATACTTGAGTTTTCCAGAAACATACTTCTATCCGCTTTTTACTTTGAGTAACTCTTGGTAAATATTTTTCAGGGCTTGTTTCAATATTTCAGGTAAGTTAGACAAAACCCAGGGCAATCCTTTCAGGAGAACAATGCCCTTCGAAACCCAAGCCTGACTGTTGATGTGTTGATGTGGCCAGGCTTCCGGTCTTAAACGAACATCAGGGAAAGCCTGCCGTATGGATTTCTCGAAGGGAATTCACCGGGAATATGGAAAGGATCATGCATAATCTGAACAATACAATTACAGGAGGCATGAATGAAAACTCAGGAATTATTAAATCTTATGGCAGGGGCAAAAATGTACGACCTGACCCAGCCCTTGTCGGTTCACACTCCCCCGTGGCCCAGTTATATCCCTCTGTCGGTGCAGTATTTCAAGCGGATAGCCGGCGCTCACATGGGACAGGGAGCCAACGGACAGGTCATCACTATGAGCCATCACGTGGGGACCCACATTGACGGCGAGGTTCATTTTCACGGGCCGGGACGGTGCATCGGCGATGTTCCCATCGAAGAATGGTGCGGGCCGGGAGTTGTGGCGGACATCTCCGACGAGGTGGGAGATTATGACCTTTACACCCCCGACATGATAACCAGCAAAGTGGACATTCAGAAAGGGGATATCCTGATCATCAACACCGGCTATCACCGTTATTCCTGGGATCAACCCCAGTGCGACGAGGTCAGGTATTTTGTGAAGCACCCCGGCCCCGGCCCCGACTTTCACAAGTGGGCTCTGGAAATGAAAATAAAATGGATCGGCGTTGACTGTGGGTCTGCGGATCATCCTATGAACACTATCATTGCCGACTGGCATCCCAAGTGTTTCAAGGCGGCGGAGGCAAAAATCAAAGAAAAATACAAAAAGAGCTGGGATGAGATGTTCCCCTCGGAAGAGTATTACCAGGTGATGCATCTGAACCTTTTCCCCAAAGGCCTGGTTCATGCGGAAAACCTGGGAGGCGAGATTGACAAGGTCCTGAACCGGCGCCTCTGGATCGGCCTTTTCCCCTTGAAGGGAATGGAGTTTGAATCTTCCCAGTGCCGTATCATTGCCCTGGATGCCCAGTAGTATCAAGGTTATTGATGAATCACCACAGGGAGCCCTGCCACCACGTGGGCAAGGTTCCCTTTTTGATTGCCCATGTGGAACAGAACCCATCAGAACCCGACATGAAACCCGATCCCTGCTCCCGGAGGTCATCACAGGGCAGGAGAATTAAACAGGGGCAAGAAGTTACTGGAAATTTCAAAACAGACAGGCAGAATCAAGATGAACCGACTGCAGCAATATATTTTTACAGGCTTGTTACTTGTTCTGGTCCTTGCCGGGACTGTTCCCGTCAGAGCCCAGACCTTTGACATACAGAGCATCGAAAGGCTACGACGGGAGTTTACCAACTTCTCTCTACCCACCACCCCAACTGAACAGCCTGAAAGACGCCCCACCGAAGCAGACCTGACCCGGGCGCAGGTGCCCACCATAGATTCCCCCACCACATCAGAAATCCGCTTTCCCACCAGGGATGAGATTCTCTCCAAGTCCAATGTAGCCCACATAGATCCTGACAGGTATGTTCTGGGGCCGGGAGATGTGATAAGCGTTCAGCTCTACGGCATGATTGTCCAGTCCAACAAGGTCATGGTTCAACCTGACGGTACCATATTCATATCGCCAATCCCCCCCATATATGTGGAAAATCTCACCCTTTCCCAGGCCCGGCGGAAGATACATGATGTTATGACCCGGTATTATAAGAATTTCCAGCTGGAAGTACAGTTAGTAGAACTGCGTACTTTTCAGATACAGATCCTGGGCGAGGTAAACTCGCCGGGGACATATGTGGTAAACCCCATGGTAGGGGTATGCGATGCCATCGGGCTGGCCTCGGGTCTGAAGAAAAGCGCATCCCTTCGAAACATAGAGTTGCGGGATCGAAGGGAAAATAAAACCATCAGAGTTGATCTTTTCCGATGGTTCTTTATGGGAGAGGAAAAACAGAACCGACTGTTGCAGAGCCGTCAATCCATCTTTGTGCCCCTGATGAAAGAACGGGTCACCGTGGAAGGTTCCTTCAAGAGGACCGGCAAATTTGAAATCGTTTCCGGGGAAACCATATCATCCCTGCTGGAGATCATAGAGCCTGATACAGGGTCTGTCCTGTCCCAGGGGAAACTCACCCGCATTGCCGGCACCGACAACCTCAAGGTGATTCCAATAAACCTCAACCAGGTGATACAGGACACAAAAAGCACCGACAACATCGCCCTCAATGACGGCGACACTGTATTTGTGCCCAACATATCGGTGTTTGTCAAAAAGATAACCATCATCGGTGAACTCCAGGGAGCCAACCTCTTCGGTAAAACCGTCAACCGCCTCACGGGACGGGAGGAAATCCTGAAAATAGGCCTCTACGATCTCAAGGAAGGGGAAACTGTAAAAGACCTGGTAATCAATCTGGGAGGCGTCACCGCCCAGGCGGATATGGAAAAAGCCAGAGTGGAAAGACCCGTGGGGGACGGACTGGTGAAGATTCTTCCGGTGGATCTCCGCCGTCTTGTGTATGAACACGACGAAACTCAGAATATTGCCCTGGAGGCAGGGGATTCCTTCATTGTGCCGGCAAAGGCCACCAATATATATATCCTGGGAGAGATCCGTTCTCCCGGGGCATATCAATACAATGTAGGCAATAAGATCAAAGAATATGTAACCCTGGCGGGAGGCCCCACCCGGCGGGCCCGGATGAAACATACCAAAGTTATCCAGCATGTGGGGGACAAGATAGTGTCCCATACTGTTGACCTGCGTTCTATTCTCACGGGTAACCTGCCGGAAACCTTCGAACTGCGCCCCGGGGACATCATCTATATTCCCTACGCCGAGGTGATAAGTTATCGGGATATTGTGGGGATAATAACCGACCTTATTGTTCTCCGCCAGCTGTTCAAGTAGGACGCATTCATGGGCAGTTACCTGATAAAATACCAGGAAAAGATTTTCAGCTTCATAAAAAAGAAGCCCTTTCTTTACTACTGGTTAAGACTGTTCAAGAACACCCTGGGGGGGTTCAGCCACGACGGGGGGTTTCACCTGTCCGCAGGGCTTGCATTTTTTGCCCTGTTTGCCACATTTCCCATGCTTCTTCTGGGCATCAGCTTCCTGGGGTTTCATTTGAGCCATCCCGAAGCCATCGCCGGAGTAACCGACTACCTGAATCGATTCCTGCCCTACCAGGCGGATACCATCATCCAGAATGCCAGATCCATTGCCAATTATCGGGGGAGAATCGGAATCGCAGGATTTGTGATTTTGATGTGGGTCAGCCGGGGGCTTTTTCTTGCCCTGGAATACAGTGTCAACCAGCTGTGGAATCTGGACTCCCGGCGGTCATATATTCACCGGAATATTCTGGCCTTTGCCCTGATTCTTTCCCTCACAATTTTATCGGGACTGTCCCTGCTAACCACAACAGTTATAGCATACCTGACCCAGCTGGAAATTCCCATCCTGAACATCAGCATCTGCCAGCTCTCTTTTTATGGACAGGTCAACCGGTTTATCCTGTCCACCATGTTTGTCTTCCTTGTGTTCACGATCCTGTTCAAACTGCTTCCCCACTGCCGGGTGACCATAAAAGAGATAATTCCCGGAGCACTTTTTACAACCATCCTGTGGAAGCTGGCAGAGATGGGATACCTTTGGTATATGTCCAATATGGCCCGGATGCAGGAAATATACGGCTCACTGGGGGGGCTTTTTGGAGTCATCTTCTGGTTTTACATCGGGGCTATCGTTTTTTCTATCGGGGCCAAGTTCTGCGTTGTCCGGCTGAGGCTTCTGGGAAAACCGCCGGTAAGTATCTGAGGATTTCAGCGAACCGGTTCATACACATCCATCTCATAATATTCATCATAATCGTCATCATAATCATCATCGGGAGCGTCGTAGTAGGGAGGAACCGATGACGGTGCAGAATGAACCGGAGAAGACCGCACTCTTTCATGGGGTTTGCTGTCATATGCCCCAAGACGCCGGGCTTCCTGGACAATATATTCTATTCTGTCAGAACACCGGGGATGTGTGCGCAGGTATTCATTGTCGGTGCCCATTTTCCGTTCCAGAATCTCTCCAAACCGGAGCCACACGATAAACCCATCCACGCTGTATCCTGCGTTGACAAGCCAGCGGGTTGCATGAATATCTGCGTCCTTTTCCAATTTCTGGGTCAGTTTGGCGTTCATGTATGAGCTGACATTATTATTGAACTGGCGGGGATTGTTTGGATCCATATTCTGATTCTGACGCATGGCGGTTTCCATGCGGTGTCTGACATGATCCCGCATGCAGTGGCTCCCTTCATGGGCCATCCAGGAAACCAGCATGTTGATGAACAGTTCCCTGGCCTGGACCTGCTGTTCAGGGGTAAGCTGTCCCGGTACAGGAGGAAGGCCGAAGGGGTTTTCATTGTTCATCTGGTTCCAGTGGATATAGCCCATCCGGTGCCTGTGACTGATAGCTGCCACTGAATCAGCAAGACCGTTAATATAGTTGTTGTCAAGGCCTCCATAATAGACATGCGCCACCGCCAGGTAACGGAGGGTATCCAGCAGAAGTGAATCAAAGACAATGAAACGGTGAAAGGCAACGGCATTGAAACCGAGGCGGCTGGCACAAACATGAAAAATGATATCCTTGTCCTCGCCGAAGGTCTTGACAATGACCCCGTTGAGTCGCCGGGCAATATCAGTCATAACCCCGTCATAGCGTGGATCTCTGGGAAAGCTGGCAAACTGCTGAGCGACAAACTGATCCTGCCAGAAAAGCTGTTGATCCAGGTTCTGGGCTATGGCCCGACTGCCGGGCAGAGTCATGATAAAAATCAGGAGAAGCAATACCAGCAATCGCCGAGATTTATGGGGGGGTGTTTTTGGCGTCATCCTTTTCATCCCTTCATCAACCTTACAGGATAATGTCATTAATAATTATTCTACCACAACCCTGCACCAGGGACAACGACAAATATGAGATTCCCGGATTCAGTCGCCCTTCTGATGTGCCCGGGGGAGATGCTTTTTTACTGCGGAGTCCAGCAGGTCCCGGGAGGTAAGGCCCTGGAGTTTTTCAAGAACCCGGCCTTCCCGATCCAGTAGGGTTATGTGGGGCAGGATTCTCTTCAGGCCAAGAACCTTCATCAAGTCGTTATCGTGGGGAAAAAAATCGAAGGTAAAACCGTTCTGGTGTTTATAATTCCTCAGCTCCCCGATGCTGGGATCCCCCTGTCCCACATAAAATACTGTCAGCCCCCGGTGTCTGTATGTCCCATGAATTTCCCTGACCACCTTTAATTGTTCACGGGATGCGGGGTCCCATATACCTCCATGAACCATCATAATAAGGGACGAATGAAAATATTCATCCATCCGGGCAATTCCACCGTCAGCTTCCCGGGCTTTAAATCCTCGGGGAATCTTAATCCGGGAATCATCTGTGGGTTTTTCGATGGCAAGCATCAGGATTATCCCCACCGCCAGCAGGATCACAAAACCCCATATGACAGAAACAATTTTACTCTGTCCATGATTGTTTTCTTTCATGGGGATATTATAGATCAAACCTTTAGAAAAGGAAACCGATCAGGGAAAATGGAGGATAAGAGGGAAATTGATTTAAATATCCATCAAACAAAAACCGAGGTGTAAAAATGCTGATAATTGGAGAACGGATAAACGGAATGTACAAACAGGTGGGTCAGGCCATTGCACAGGGGAATGGAAAATTCATCGGGGATCTTGCCCGGAGCCAGGTGGAAGCCGGCGCTGATGCCCTGGATGTTTGTGTCGGCCCTGTGAAGGGAGATCCCCAGAGGCTTATGGAATGGCTGGTGGACGAGGTTCGCCGTGTAACCGATGTTCCTCTTTGCATCGACAGCCCTCACCCCGGGGTTATTCGGGCAGGCCTGGAAAGGGCCACAGGCAGGACTCTGATTAACTCCATGAAGATGGTCTCGGAACAAATTGAAGCTCTTATTCCCCTGGCCGTGGAGCATGACAGCGGAATCATATGCCTCTTGATGGATGAGAAGGGAATCCCTGCAGACACCGACGGCAAGCTGGAGATTGCCGCGCAGA